>JALHOE010000059.1 GCA_022843175.1 Deltaproteobacteria bacterium | reverse complement strand
CGCCGAGCTGCACGATCGCGTCGGCCGCGGCGACGGCGTCGCCCTGGGGCACCGTGATCGCCGCGTCGCCGCCGATCTCGTCGGCGCCGCTGTCCCTGGCGACGACCACCGGGCAGCCGGAGGCCATCGCCTCGACGACCGACAGGCCGAAGCCCTCGAGCCGCGAGAGGAACACGTGCGCGTGAGCCCCCCGGTAGAGCACCGCGAGGTCGTCGGCGCTCACGAAGCCGAGGAACTTCACCGTCGGCAGCAGCTCGAGCACGCCGTGCGCCGCGAGGTACTTGCGGAGCTTGCGCAGATCGATCTCGTTGAAGTGACCGGCCCACGCGAGCTCGACATCGGTGTGCTTGCGCGCCTCCGCGACGGCGCGGAGCAGGGTGGGCACATCCTTGCGCTCGTCCCAGTAGCCGACGTAGACGACGTAGGGACGCTCGCCGAGGCCGAGCGCCGCGAGGCGTTCCCGGTCGGTCGGGAGCGGCTCCGGCCGCCAATGCGACGGGTCGATGCCGTTGGGGACGACCTCGATCCGCGACGCGCCCATGCCGAGGATTTCGCAGAGATCCCGCCGCGTGCGCCGCGAAATGGCCACGATGCGGTGCGCCTTCATGTAACGCCGGGTGTCGACCGTGGGCTGGGTGATTCGCTGCAGCCCGTGGAGATACTCGTCGGGCAGGCGGAGCGGGATGAGGTCGTGGCAGGTGACCACCCGCAGCACGTGACGCGTCATCGGCGTGCCGAGCGCCTCGGTGAGGTGGAGGAGGTCTGCGCCGAGCGCGAACGCGCTCTTGTCCATCAGCATCCGCCGCCGATAGGGCAGCGATTTGGACGACGTGCCGCGCAGCGAGAACAGCATCTCGGCCGAGTTGGCGAGGTCGTCGGCCAACTGACAGCCGTCGTGCCAGTCGATGTCGTGGATGACGCGCACCCGCAGCTCGTCGCGCCACTCGGGCGCCGTCTCGGCGAGGCCGTGCAGCAGATCGTAAATGAAGCGGCCGATGCCGCGATGGCCGCTCGACCCGCGGAGCGGGGTCGCGTCGAGGAAGACGGTCTTCATCGAGCCCTGTTGGCCCCGACAACATCACGACACACCCAGGGAAACAACCACGCCGTGACGACCAGCGAATAGATCGGCGTCGCGAGGACCACGCCGAGGATTCCCCACTTGGCGGAGAACGCCCAGGTGAGCGACAGGGTGACGATCCCGTTGAAGAGGATGCCGACGACGAGCACCCACAGCCGGTTAATCGCGATCATCAGGTCGTTGAACGACACGTTCCAGATCGCCACGAACTGCAGGAACCCGCACGCAGCCCACACGCGCCAGTCGAACGACACCGCGCGGCCCGAGAGCAGCTTGACCGCGAAGTTGCCGAGCAGGAGGTAGCCGATGGCCGCGCCGGCCGCGATCCACATCTTGAGCCGGGTGACGCGCCAGAACGCGCTCCGCAGCCAGTCATGATCGCCGCGCACGTACGCCTCGCGGAACGCGGGGATGAGCGGACCGTCGATCATCCCGACCAGCAACGCCGGCAGGATGTAGACCCGCATCAGGATCGAATAGTCGGTGACGCCGCTGAGCCCGATGCGGTGGGCGATGAGGATGGTCTGGGTCTCGTTGATGATCAGGCCGCCGAGTTGGTAGAGCAGGAGCGGCACCGAGACCCCGGCCAGCGAGCGCAGGGTGGCGCGCGAGAACAGGGACATCCGCGGCCGCAGCCACGGCATCTCGCGCACGATCCACACCATGTTCACGCACGTCATGAACACGCCGATGCCGCCGCCGGTGAGGATGAGCCAGGGCATCGGCGCGCGCAGCTTGACGATGACCAGGAGCGCGCCGAGCGACAGCAGGCTGCCGACGATGCCGAAGAGGTTGGCGACGTAGCCGCGCTGGTGCGCGCTGTAGATGGTGGGGACCAGGCTGAGCGGGAAGTTGGCGAGGAACACCGCGATCACCGCGGCGACCACGATGCGCGCCTTGCCGGCGAGGGTCGGGTCGGTGACGTTCAGCACCTTCGTCCAGGGAATGACGAACAGGAGCGGCACCATCACCAGGGCGAACGCGACAGCGATCGCGCACAGCACGATGAACGCCGTGGACACGTAGCGCGACGCCGCCTCGCGGTCGTCGTGCCCGTAGGCCTCGCTCAGGTGGTTCTGCACCCCGCGTCCGAGACCGAAGTCGGCGAGCGCCGCCCAGGTGAGGAGCGCGCTGACGGCCATCCACAGGCCGTACTGCTCCTTGCCAAGATACCCAACCGTGATCCGGATCGCGGCGAGGCCGGTAAAAATGCCGAGCCCCTGCGCGACCGCGCTCGTGGCGGTGGACAGCGCGGCGCGGCGATAGCGCTCCTTGGCCCGCCCGTCCGAGGTCGACGTGTCGTGGGGCGTTCTGGTCGCGAGCGCGGCGATGACGTTGCGGGCTGCCTGGATCACGCGTGTTTGCTCCCGCGGCAGCCGGTGGTAGGTGAAACACTCGTCAAGACGACATGGCCTGGATCTCGTACGCGCAAAACCGAGAAGACGTCCTCCTGCGCCGCGCGCTCGGCGACGCGCCGCCTGGTTTCTGGGTCGACATCGGCGCCTGCGATCCGGTGAAGCTGTCGATCACCAAGCACTTCTACGACCTCGGCTGGCGCGGCATCAACGTCGACGCGTCGCCCAAGATGTACGACCTGCTCGTCGCCGGTCGCCCGCGGGACATCAACCTCAACGTCGGCGTGTCGAACAAGCGCGGCCGCATGACGTTCTTCCGCGCCATCGCCGACGCCCACGGGGGAGACGCGTCGGGCCTCTCCACGTTCGTGGCGGAAGAGGTCGCGGTCCACCGCGCCAACGGCTTCGTGTTCGAGGAGATCGAGACCCCGGTCGTCACGCTCGCGGACATCTGCGCCGAGCACGTCGAGGGGCCGATCAGCTTCATGTCGGTCGACGTCGAGGGCCACGAGCGCGAGGTGCTCGAGGGCGGCGACTTCCGCAAGTACCGCCCGCGCATCGTCATCGTGGAGTCCACGCGCCCCAAGAGCGAAGAGGCCACCCACCACCGCTGGGAGCACATCCTGCTCTCTGCGGACTACCTGTTCGGCGTGTTCGACGGGCTCAATCGCTACTACGTGCGCGCCGAGGACCAAGCGCTCATCGAGCGCATGCAGGTCCCGCCCAACGTCTTCGACGACTTCCTCCCCTGGGAGTACCAGAGCCAGATCGAGGAGCTCGAGGCCGAGGTCCGCATGCTGCGCGCGTCGCAGCGGGTGATGTCGGCGGCCTCTGACCTCGCCAAGTGGGTCGGGCGTCAGGCCGAGACCGCCCGCGATCGGCTGCGCGTGGTCCGGAACCGCCAACGCTGACGTCACGGCACCTCGAGCGGACGGCCCCCGCGACCAACCCAGCTCTGCTCGACGCCCGTGCGAGAGGACCGCGCGAGCGCCGTGACGTTGCGGCGCATGCGCGTGCTCTCGAGGAGGACGCGCGCGAGCGGAACGATCGTCTTCACGCCCTCGAAGCGGAATAGGCGAAGGATCTCCTCGACGGTGCGCGGCAGCGCCTTGGCGAAGAAGGTGGGGGACGCGTTCTTGATCAGCGTGCGCAGCCGGTTTCTGTGCGACAGCACGATCATCCAGTGGTGCCCGTGCCGCACCGCGCTCGCCTGATACTTGTGGAGGACGATCGAGTCGGGGACGAGCTGCGCGCTCCAGCCGGCGAGCCGCGCGCGCCAGCCGAGGTCGAGGTCCTCGAAGTACATGAAGTGCTCGCGGTCGAAGTAGCCGACCGGCAGCTTGATCTCCTCGAGCATCGACCGGCGGTACGCGCAGGCGCCTGCGGTCGGGCAGAAGATCTCCTCAGCGTCGAGGTCGTCGGGGCACTCGCCCTCGCGGCGGTCGTTGCCGGAGCCCCAGGTGTTGAGGACGATGCCGGTGGAGTTGATCTCGCGCGGACGGTCCATGAACAGCATGACCGACTGCAGCATCCCGCAGCGCGGGGGCGCGCCCTCGGCCACCTTCGCGAGGCGCTCGGCCCAGCCCGGGTCCGCGACGGTGTCGTTGTTCAGCAACGCGACCCACTCGCCATGGCTGGCAGCGATGCCACGGTTGCAGCCCTCGGCGAACCCGAGGTTGTTCGGCTGCTCGAGGACGACCGCCGACGGGTAGTGCTCTCGAACGGCCGCGACCGAGCCGTCGGTCGAGCCGTTGTCGATCACGATGATTTCGAGGTCCTTGTGCGTCTGCCGCGCCAGCGACTCGAGGCAGACCAGGAGGTCTCCCCGCGAGTTCCAGTTCACGACGACCACGGATAGCAGCATCGAACGGGCGCCTTTGTAGCACGCCCCGTGCCCACCCGCCCAATCAGCCCTTTACGAAGAGCCGGGCGAGGGACTGCCAGATTTCGACGCTGAAGATACCGAGGGAGAGCGTGAGCAGGGCGAGGAGGCCGACCAAATGGACCCGCGCCTCGAACTTCGCGTCGGGCCGCTTTCGCGCGACGAACTCGTAGAGCAGGAACGCGAGGCGCCCGCCGTCGAGCGCGGGGAACGGGAGCAGGTTGAAGATGCAGATGTAGATCGAGAGGATGACGAAGAACTCGACGCCGGACTCCCAGCCCTTGCGGATTTGACCGGCCGCTTCGTTGACGATCCCGACCGGGCCGCGTAGCTCGGCCTTGTCCTTCCGGGTGATGACCCGGCCGAGGCCGATGACCATCGCCACGGCGATCTTCGGCGGCTCGATCGCCGCCTCCTTGGCCGCCTGGGCGACGCCGACCGGGCGACGGAGCTCCTTGGGCGTGATGCCGATGCGGCCGCTGTCGGCCGCGGGGGTGACCTTGAGCGTCACCGCCTCGGTGCCGCGTTGGACGACGAGCTCGATCTCCTTGCCCTTGTGGGCTTGGATCTCGTTCCGCATCTCGTTCCAGTCCTTGACCGCCTTGCCGCCGACGGACTTCACCTCGTCGTTGGGCTGCACCTGCGCGGTGGCGGCGGAGCCCTTCGGATCGATGGTGCCGACCTTGAGCCCGTCGATGTCGGGCCGGCCCATGGCGAGGACGAGGAAGAAGAACGCGATGACGGCCGTGAGGTAGTTGGCGACCGGCCCGGCGACGATCGTGAGGAACCGCCCGAGCCACGACGCGTTGGCGTAGGAGCCCTTG
Organism: Deltaproteobacteria bacterium; assembly: GCA_022843175.1. Taxonomy (GTDB): domain Bacteria; phylum Myxococcota_A; class Polyangia; order Polyangiales; family JADJMO01; genus JALHOE01. The sequence goes on along the minus strand of JALHOE010000059.1, from coordinate 37,189 downwards.
TCCTTGGGATCGATCTCCTCGTGCGGGTTCATGCCCGCGATCTGCACGTAGGCGAGGAACGGCAGCAGCGCGATTTGGTAGGTGGTCTCGGAGCCGCGCGGCTGCTTCGACCACAGGACCGGACCGAAGCCGATCGAGTACTTGATGACCCGCATCTTGAAGACGCGGGCCAGTAGGAAATGGCCGCCCTCGTGGACGGCCATCAGCACGCCGAGGCCCAGGATCGCGAGCAGGACGATCATCGATGGCTTCCCAGAGGAGAACGATGACTTTAGCGCGCCCTCGGTCGCAACGCCCCTTCCGCTGAGCCCGGCTTTGGTTTTTGGGGCCGGCTGGGCGACGCCTCGGCTCGCCCCGCGTCGATCCAACGTGCGCCGTGCGCTCGCCGTCTCGGTATTGCTGGCCTCGGCCGTGGTCGTCACGGTCGGGCTGGTGGCGCGCGCCGTTCCCCTGAGCGGGCTCATCGCGGCCGCGGTCTCCATCCTGGCCATGCCCGCGCTGCTCGCCCGACGGGACCGCGCGGCCGCGATCGCCGTCGCCCTCTCGGCCGTCGTCCTCGCCCCGCTCCTCGCGGTCCCCACTTTCCATGCGGCCCACCCGCTGCTGCACGTCGACAACGCCACCGACGCCCCGATCGACATCTGGGTCGACGGGGTGCGCCGCATGACCGTGCCCCCCGGCTCCGGCGTGGGCGAGCCCCCGTGGACCCGGGTGGCGCTCGGGCGACGCCGACTCGCCTGGTCTCCGCCCGGCGCGCCGATGGGCATGCGCGAGATCGAGGTCGACGTCGGACCGTTCGGCGCCCACCTCTACACGCCCGGCGCGGAGGGCTGCTACTGGCTCTCGGTGACCTCCTACGGCGGCGCGTCGACCCACGGCATCGAGCACGGGCCGCTTCCGCTCGCCGAGTTTCACCGCTTCGCCACCGTCGATGTGTGGTTCGGGGACACGCCCCGTCGGATCAGCGCGCCCTCCATCGCGCGGGGCGCCGTTCGGGTCGCGGTCCAGCGCTGGCACGCCTGCATGGAGCTCGCCGCGATCGGGTGCGATCCAGGTCAACGAGCGGGCTTCGTCGATTGCATGCGGACGATCGACGGGCGCTCGGGCACCGGGGATTGCTTCCAGGAGGCGGCCCGAACCTGTCCGAAAGCGGCAGCACCGGCGCAGTCGACCAACCCGTAGTAAGCTGCCCGGCTTCCATGTCGGGCGAAGCCTCCCCCAAGACTCCGGTTGCTGGTCCGCCGTCCGATCTCGCGGCACAGAGCGAGGTGCGCGTCGCGTCGGAGCCCGAGCACTCCCGAGCGGAGCTGCCCCTCGAGCACTCCCGAGCGGAGCAGCCGCTCGAGCTCGGGCGGTCGGTGCCCCCGCCAGCCACGGTCGAGGAATCGATCCGCGCGGCGCTCGCGCGCAACGACGTCAAGAGCGCGCTCACGCTCGCCACCACCAACTACCGGTCGGCGCTCATCCGCTTCTGCCTCGCGTTCGTCCACGACGACGTCACCGCGGAGGACGTCGCGCAAACGGCGTTCGCCGTCGCCGCCGAGCGCGCCGCCGAGTTCTCCGGTCAGAGCACGTTCCGCACCTGGCTGTTCGGCATCGCACGCCACAAGGCGCTCGATGCGGCGGCCGCGCGCCAGGGCATGCCGCTCTCGCAGGTGAGCGACTCCCGCTGGATCGCCGACGCGATCGGCCCGGTCACCGGCCTGCAAAAGGCCGAGGACCTGCAAACGCTCGATCAGGTGCTCACCACCCTCGGCGACGAGACGCGCGGGCTCCTCACCCTCCGCTTCCGCGAAGAGCTCTCCTACAAGGAGATCGCCGACGCGTTCGAGATCACCGAGCAGGCCGCCCGCAAGCGCATGTTCGACGCGCTCGAGAAGATCCGAAAGATGCTCTCGGCCCGCCGCGCAGACTTCTTCGAGAAGAAGTAGCGCTCCCCGAGCTCAGGTCACCCGCGGCTCGGAAGGCCGCTGCCGCTCCCGCCGCACCCGCTCGACCTCCTCGAGGAACACGTCGAGGTCGAAGGGCTTCGGGACGAGGGCGATGCCGTAGGTGCTCGCGAGCGCTGCGGCGTCGCGGGCGGCGCTGACCAGGAGGGTGGGCGGCGCGGCGCGGCTGGCGACGAACTCGGCGAGCAGGTCGCGGGCGTTGTCGGCGCCGAGCATCATGTCGAGCACCACGACGTCGAACGATTGCGCGCGCAGAGCCTCGCGCGCCTCGCGCAACGACTTCACGAGCGTCGTCTCGTAGCCGCCCTCGTCGAGGATCTCGTGGATGCACGGACCGAGATCGTGGTCGTCCTCGACGAGGAGGGCAGAGAGGGCTCCAGACATCGGACAGTCGATGGCGCGGCGGCGTCGAGGTTGCGCCGGCCCGCCCTCGATTCTCAACTCTCGACGCGCAGCGCGAGCGAGCGTCCGTGGACGAAGGGCTGTGCGTCCACGTAGTCCAGCGCGGCGCGAACGTCGCGCTCCACGGCGTCGTGGGTGAGCATGACGATGACCCGGCTCTCGTCGGCCGTGCCGGTGCGATCGACCGCGCGGCGACCGCCGCCGCCCTCCTGCACGAGCTGCTCGATCGAGACCTCGTGCTTGCCGAGCGCGCCCGCGATCTGGGCGAGCACGCCGGGGCGATCGGCGACGCGCATGCGCAAATACCAGATCGCCTCCTGACTCTGCGGCGCAGCCAGCGGGCGGCGGGTGATGTCGAGGCCGTGGGTGAGCAGCCCGGCCACGCCCGCGCGGCGGTTGCGCGCGACGTCGACGAGATCGGCGACGACGCTCACCGCCGTCGGCAGCGAGCCCGCGCCGCGGCCAACGAGCACCTGCGAGCCGGCGCCGTCGGCCTCGATCGCGATCGCGTTGAGCACGCCGTCGACCGAAGCGAGCGGCGCGCGCGCGGGGACCAGCGCCGGGTGCACGCGGAGATCGAGCGAGCGGTCCTTCGTCTCGCGGGCGACCGCGAGGTGCTTGATGCCGAAGCCGAAGCGGGCCGCGAACCGGTGATCGATCGGCTCGATCGCGCGAATGCCCTCGGTCGGGACCTCGCTCGGCTTGACCGCTGCGCCGTACGCGAGGAGCGCGAGCACGCACAGCTTGTGCGCGGCGTCGTGACCGTCGACGTCGAGCGAGGGCTCGGCCTCGGCGTAGCCGAGCTCCTGGGCCGCGGCGAGCACCGAGTCGAACGACGCGGACTCGTCCCGCATGCGGGTGAGGATGTAGTTGCAGGTTCCGTTGACGATGCCGCGCAGCGAGCGCACCCAGTCGGCGACGAGGTGATCGCGGAGCGTGCGGATCACCGGGATCGCACCGCCGACCGACGCCTCGAACGCGAGGTCGACCTTGTGCTCGGCGGCGAGCGAGAGCAGCGCGGGACCGCGCACGGCGAGCAGCGACTTGTTGGCCGTGACGACGCTCTTGCCGCGACGCAGCGCCTCCTCGAGCCAGCGGCCGGCGGGGTCCTCGCCGCCGACGACCTCGACGACGATGTCGATGGACGGGTCGGCGATCGCGGCGTCGGCGTCGGTGGAGAGGAGCGCGGGATCGACCTTGCGGGCCTTGCTCTTGTCGCGGACGACGATGCGCGCGAGCTCGAGCGGCGCGCCGATGCGGGCGGCGAGATACGCGGCGTTGCGCGTGGTGAGCTCGACGACGCCGCTGCCGACGGTGCCACAGCCGAGGAGCGCAAATCGAATGGGCTTCATGGGGGGACGTAGAGTACAACGCCGGCGTGGCTCGCGCGCTCGGGTTCCTGCTCGGGGTGCTGGTGTGGATCTGGCTCCGCACGCTGCGCCTGCGGGTGATCGATCGCTCGGGCGCGAGCGACGAACGACCGTGGGTGCTGGTCTTCTGGCACGGCACCCAGGTGCCGCTCGTGGCGTGGAAGCGCCGCCGGCGCACGGCCGTGATGGTCTCCTTCTCGCGCGACGGAGAGCTGCAGTCGGGCGTGATGCGGGTCAACGGCATGCACGTGGTTCGCGGCTCGTCATCCCGGGGTGGGGCGCGCGCCCTCGTCGCCATGGTCCGCGCGATGCGCGCGGGCGACGACGCGGCGTTCGCGGTCGACGGCCCGCGCGGTCCCCTCGGCGTCGTGCACCCCGGCGCGCTCGCGTGCGCTCGTCACGTCGGCGGCGTCCTCGTACCGATGGGGTCCGCGTCCACGCCTGCGAAGGTGCTCCGCCGCGCCTGGGACCAAATGGCGCTCCCCCTCCCCTTCGCCCGCGCCGTCGTCGTCGTCGGGCCCCCGCTGCCGGCCACGGCCACCGAGGCGGAGGTCGCGGCCGCAATCGACGCCGCCAACGGCGAAGCGCTAGGCTTCCTCACGGAGGAAGTCCGATGCGAAGGTTCTTTGCGATCGCGCTGATGCTGGCGTGCTCGTCGGAGCGCTCGGGGTACACCGATCCGAACGCCAACGCGCCGCCCGTGACGCTCGACTGGCCGTCCACCGACGTCCCGCTCGCCGCTGGCGCGCTGCGGATCGAGGGAGACCTCGTCGCGTTCTTCGACACCCAGAAGCGCGCGGGCGTCCCAGCCCGGTTCAAGGTGTTCGACGGCGCGGCCGACGTCACCAGCCAGGCGACGTTGGTGGTGCGCGAAGCGCGCTACGCGCGCATCAACGGCGCCGAGGTCACGCCCACGCTCGGCGCCAGCGATCCGATCGGCGTCGTCACCCTGATCGGCGCGCGCGTCGGCGACAAAGTCGGTTTCAAGCACCTCGTGCTCGTCCAGCAGGCTCGCTCCGGCGATCGCCGCGACGAGACCGCGCTCGTCCCCCACAACGCCGACGCGCAACCCGGTGCGGTCACCGTCAAGGTCGGCGGCGGCCTCAGCCGGATCGACGTCGCGCTCGTCATGGACACCACCGGCTCGATGGGCGGCTCGATCAAGGATCTCGTCGACAGCCTGCAGACCAAGATCGTCCCCGAGCTGCAGAAGTCGATCCCCGACGTCGCGTTCGGGCTCGTCGAGCACAAGGACTACCCGATCCCGCCCTACGGCGGCTCGATGGACTTCGTGGTCAAGCTCCACAAGACGATGACCACCGATGCCACCGAGGTCCGCGCGGAGCTCAGCAAGCTGACAGCGAGCGGCGGGGGCGATCTCCCCGAGGCGCAGATCCCGGCGATGTACCACGCGCTCACCGGCTCCGAGCTCAAGTACGAGGGGGGCAGCGTGCTCAAAGCCGCCCCGCCCGCCGGCCGCATCGGCGCGATCGGCTTTCGCCCGGGGAGCCTCCCGGTCGTCATCCTCATCAACGACATCGACTGGCACGAGCCGACGGTGCAGCCCTACGACACGAGCAAGGTCTTCGACGTCGTCACGCTGCCGCAGCTCGCCGACGCCTTCAAGACCACCAACGCGCGCTTCGTCAGCATCACCGAGGAGGGCACGGTCGACGGCCACGTGCGCGAGGCGCAGCCCGAGGCGCTCTCCGATCTCACGAGCAGCAACGTGCCGCCCGCCGCGTTCAACAAGGCGTGCGGCGAGGGCAAGTGCTGCACGGGAATCGGCGGCGCCGCGCGCGAGCCCACCGCGCCGGGTGGTCGCTGTCGCCTCAACTTCCTCCACAAGAGCGGCGAGGGCGTGTCGAGCTCGCTGATCAACGCGATCGCCGGCCTCTCGATCGGCAGCGCGTTCGACGTCAGCGCGCAGGCGTCGAAGGCCGCCGAGCTCCCCGACGCCTCGAACCTCGTCAAGAAGGTCAGCGTGCTCCCCATGGGCGACGCGGCGGCCGGCTGCGGCGCGATGGCCACCAAGGACCGCGACGGCGACGGCGCGCCCGACGCCTACGAGCAGGTGCCGGTCAAGACGCCGGTCTGCTTCCGCGTCGACCTCGAGCGCAACGTCGCGGTCCCCGCCGGGACCAAGCCCACCCTCCTCGCCGCGCGGATCGACGTATCCGGCGACCCCGGCAAGATCCTGCTCGACCGACGCACGATCGTGTTCGTGGTACCACCGGCGCCGTGAAGAAGCGGGCCTCCTCGAGCACGAGCAAGATCCGAACGAGCAAGCCTCCGGCCGCACGCATCGAGCTCACCCGGGGCGGCATCGCGCTCGTCACCGGGGCCAAGCGCGAGGTCGTGCCGCTCCGCGCCGGCGCCTGTCACTACTGGCGCCTCGAGCGCCGCGCCTGGCGCCCCGCGCTCGAGGCGCTCGTCACCATGGAGCTGCGGTTCGTCGAGACCTACATCCCCTGGCAGGTCCACGAGCACCCGTCCGGCGAGCTCGACTTCAGCGGCCAGAACGACGTCGCCGCGTTCCTCCGCGAGGCGCACGCCGTCGGCCTGCTCGCGATCGTTCGACCCGGCCCGCACATCAACGCCGAGCTCACCGACTTCGGCCTGCCGGAGCGGATCGTGTGGCACCCCGAGTGTCAGGCGCGCACGCCGCGGCTCAATCCGGTGATGCTGCCCGCGCCGCCGCGCGCCTTCCCGGTGCCGTCGTACGCGAGCAAGACCTTCCTCGCCGAGACGGCCAAGTGGTTCCGCGCGGTCGGCGCCGAGATCGCAGAGCTCGTGTGGCCCAAGGGCCCGATCGTGCTCGCGCAGATCGACAACGAGGGCGCGCTCTACTTCCGCGACGGCATCTACGACCAGGACTACCACCCCGACGCGATCGCCCACTATCGCGCGTTCCTCCGCGCGCGCTATCGCACCACGGCGGAGCTGCGCCGCGCCTACGGCGTCGCGGCCGAGCGGTTCGAGGACATCCAACCCCCGCTCCGCTACGACGTCCGCTCCGCCGAGGATCTCCCGCGGCACATCGACTGGGCCGAGTCGCACGAGGCGCTCCTCGCCGAGTCGTTCGCCACCATGGGCGAGGCGCTGGCGGCGGCGGGCCTCGCCGCGGTGCCCACGTTCCATAACCTTCCTATGGGTGAGTCGGCGACGCCGCTCCACCCCGCGCTGGTGCGCAAGAGCGCGGGGGCGCGCGGCCTCGATCTGATCGCCCTCGACTACTACCACCCGGCCGGCGACCAGAAGTCGATCGCGCGGCGCACGACCGAGCTCGTCACCGCGTGCGACGCGCTCGATCACCCGGCCTTCGCCGCGGAGATGGGCGCCGGCGCGCCGCCGTTCTTCCCGCCGCTCGAGGAGCGCGACGCCATCTTCACCCTGCTCTGCGCGATGGCCTACGGCATCCGCGGCTACAACATCTACATGGCGGTCGAGCGCGATCGCTGGCTCGGCTCGCCGGTCGACCGCAACGGCGTCGTCCGGCCGTTCGCGGCGTTCTTCCGCAAGCTCGGCCTGGCCTACGAGAAGGTCCGCTTCGGCACGCTGGTGCGTGACGTGCCGGCCCGCCTCATCGTCCCGCGCTCGGTGCGCCGGCTCGCGCGGGTGATGCACGCGTTCGGCCCGGTCTCCCAGGCGCTGTTCCGCGTCATGGGCGGCGGCATGCGCGAGACGGTCCTCGAGGACGAGATCGACTTCGGCGAGGGGCACACCGAGGCGCCCCCCACCCGCGCGGGTCGCATCCTCTCCGCCGCCGAGAAGGCGCTCGACGAAGAGGGCATCCCGTGGGCGATCGTCGACGGGGGCGACGCCGACGTCGCGCTCGCCGGCGCGCAGTGGATCCTCCTGCCCACGTCGTGCGGGGTCGACGCCGGCCTGCTCGACGCCGTCCGCAAGAGCGACGCCCGGATCACCTTCGCGCCCGCGCCCCCGCGCCGCGACGGCGCGTTCCGCCCGCTCTCGGCCAAGAAGCCGCTCCCTCCCGGCGACGTCCTGGTCGGCGACGAGGCGATCGACGTCGGCGCGATCCGTCACCACCTGCGGGAGAGCGGCCTCGAGATCCCGCGCGTCGACGCGACCGCCCCCTGCTCGGCGACGATGCACCGCGACATCGAGGGCAACCCGCGGGTCGTCTTCCTCATCAACCCGACGCGCTCGCGACAACGGGTCGAGGCGCGGATCCCCGGGGTGAGCAAGCTCCGCGACCTCATCGATGGCGCGACCTTCGAGCTCGCCGCCGGGGTCCCCGTCGACGCGCTCACGGTGCGCTTCTGCGAAGTGCTCGCCTGACGCAATTGCGCAGGCGCGCCTATTTTGCGCCGATCGGCGCGACGAGCTTCAACTTCAGCTCTGCGTCGAACGGAACGATCGGGTCGACGCGGGGCGCCGAGTCGTCGGCCTCGCTGTCCGGCGCCGGCGGACCGCCGCCGATGGCCGAGGGGGCGGTGCCCTGGAGGACCACGGTCTCGATCGAGGGCGTGCCCTCGGGGCGCACCGTGGCGGCGTAGGGGTGCGCGGTGATCACGGTCGCGCGCATCCAGTAGCTCGCGCTGCGGGTCTCGATCCGATCGAACGCGAGCTCGATCCGGCGGTTGGCCTGGTCGATGTGGACCACGTGGCCGTGGACCAGCGAGCCGACCGGGATGAGCACGCGGCCGCGCGAGCCGACGATCGGCGACGTCGTGCGCGCGCTGAAGGTCCCGTTGACCGAGCTGATGCCCGGTCCGAGATCCTGGTTCAGCCGAACGCGGAGCTCCGCGCCGCTGATGTTGGCGAGCTCGGCGCGGTCCATTTGGGCCTCGCTGGGAGCGAGCTTCGCGAGGGAGACGTCATGGGGCTCCGCGACGCGGGACCTCCCCGCGCACGCGGTGAGCAGCACGGTCGCTGCGACAATTGCGAGGCGCTTCATGAGCAAGCAGCCGTCGCAAGGAACGCGCCCGCCGCATCCGTGAGCGGAGGGCTCAACGGTGCAGGCGGTGCGTGGCCGGGTCGCGCTACTTCTGCATGACCTTACAGTCGAGGTCCTCGGTCACCAGCTCCCCGGTGCCGTTGCCCGCGTCGCGGACGTACGCCACGACGAAGCCCCCGTCCTTCTGCGCGACGAGCCGCGCCTCGGTGGCCTTCTCGTCCTCCTTCGTCACGCCGTACGGCTTGCCGGTCGCCCGGAAGCCGGCGTTGACCGGGATGATCTCGAGGTGGCCCTTCCCCTTCTCGGCGTTCTCGATGTACGCGACCCACCGCTGGCCCTTGCTGTCGCGGAGGAACTCGGGGCGCGACTCGGAGTGGCTGTCGTCCTCGTCGGTGGTCACCTTGGAGAATGCGGCCGGCAGCTCGGACTTGGTGCCGGGGATGCGCATCGCGCGGAGCACGTAGCCATCCTTCTCCTTGAGCGACGCGATCAGCACGTCATCGGGACCGTCCTCCGACGCATCGGGCATGTTGTAGTAGCCGGGGTAGCTCTTGAACGAGCCACGCACCTTCTTGTCGTGCTCCAGTTGGGCGGCCACGAGCGCGCTCCCGCCGACGCGCGCCGCCACCAGGAACGACCCGTCGGCGAGCTCGTGCGAGACGGGTACCTCGTAGTCGGTCGGCCGCCAGTTGAGCTTCTTGGGATCGAGCTTGATCACAGTCTTGTGGAGCTGCTTCATCGCGCCGTTGGCGCCGCTCTCGACGAACAGCTCGCTGAACGCCTCGGACGCGGTGCCGTCCTTCTCGAGCTTGATCTCGAGCCGGGAGCCGACGATCCAGGTCTCGTCCTTCTTCGGATCGTAGAACGTGCGGCAGTCGCGGACCTCGCTGTAGGTGCCGCTCACGCTGCTCGCGCCGGTGACGGCCTGGTTGAACTTCACGATCGCCGCGACCGGATCCTTGTTCGACTTCGGATCCTCGAAGTGCGCGTCCCCCTCGTCCTTCACCCACTTCTCCTGCGAGTCGGTGGGGCCGCACACGACGCGCTTGCCCTTCTCGGCGACGCCCTTGGGCTCGGTGAGCTTGTATTCGTCCCTGAAGTCGACGAACGCGTTGGCGCCCTTGTCCTCGAGCTTCACTGGCGTGACGCGCCAGATCGCGCGCGAGCCCTGGCCCGCCTTGGGCGCCCTGGCGGCGAAGGTCGACGCGGGATCCACCGCGACCTTGAGGAGCTTGCCCTCGCCCTTGGAGCCGACCACGAGCACCTGCGGGGTGTTGCCGGTCGCATAGCCGATCGCGGTGCGGCCGTCGGTCATCGCGATCGCGGTGAGGCCGGTGAGGGTGTTGATCCCCTTGGCCCATACCTTCTGCGCGTTGACCGTGCACGCCGGCGGCTCCGTGGGCTTGGGCGGCGGCTCGTCGTCGTCGGACTTCTTCTTGGCGACCTTCTTGTCGTCCTTGTCGTCCTTGTCGGAGTCGTCGGACTTCTTCTTCTTGTCGCCCTTCTCCTCGGGCTCGGCCTTCTTCTCGGCCTTCTCGGCCTTCTCGGCCTTCGCCCCCTCGCCGGAGGTCTTGTCACAGGCGGCGACACACAGCGCGATGAACGCGAGCTCGAGCTTCCCCATGCGGGGAGAGTATCCAAACCAGACCTGCTCTAGAACCGCCCGATCGAGAAGTTGAACACCGCGACCGGCTCGCCGAACTGCGCGTAGCGGCTCAAATTGAAACCGAAGTCGAGGGCCACCGGGCCGACCGGGGTGTCGATCGAGATGCCGGGGCCGACGGAGTAGCGGAGGCGCCAGGGCTGGAACTTGGACTTGTCGCGCCAGGTGTTGGAGGCGTCGACGAACATCACGAAGCCGCCCCACTTGAACGCCGCGACCCGGAGCTCGGCGCGCGGGTTGATGAAGACGTTGCCGCCGCGGGGCGCGATCGCGGCGAGCTTCGCCGCGCAGGCCGTGGCATCTAGATCCTTGCAAGCATCCTCGACCGCGGCCTGGTTGGACAGCTGGTCGATCGAGTCCTGCGGCAGCATCTGCCCGGGGAAGAACCCGCGGTTGGTCTCGACGCCGCCGAGGTAGAACAGCCGATCGGGGTAGGTGTCGCAGGCGCGCGTGTCGCTGACGCCGAAGCAGGACAACCAGTTCTGGTTCCACCCGCCGCGAAGCTCGAGCGCGAACACCGGGCGCTTCGGGAGCGGCAGCCGGAAGTAGGCGCCAGCGCCCGCTGTGAGGTGGATGAAGTCTTGCCGCGGCCCCCTGCCGTCGATGCCCTTGTCGTCGGTCGCGCGGATGATCGACCGCACGAACTCGGTCGTGAGCGACACATAGCCGTTGCGGGTGGCGCCCAGTCGGTTGTCGCGGAAGTCGAAGGTGCTCGTCACGCTGAACGCGACCACTCCGGTGCGACCGGCGGGCACGCGCAGGAGGGGACCGAACAGGAGCGCAGTGGTCGGATCTTCAAGGATCTTCGACTGGTCCTGCTGGTCGAAGGCCTTGAAGCTGTTGATCTCGACGTCGGCGCCGAAGATCATCGTCAGCGGCTGCCACGGCGTATACGAAGACGTGATCGCGAGCGGGATGATCTTGTTGAGCACGAAGTCGCGCCGCAGGTCGTTGACGTTGATCGCCTCGACGGTGGTCCGCACGTCGGCTCCAAGCACCGGTGTGTGCGGGAACGAGACTCCGATGCTGGCGCGTCGAGGGATTCGCTCGAAGCTCGAGGTCTGGTGCGACCAACGCCGCACGACGACGGACTCGTAGAGCCCGCCGCCGGAGCACGTGGCGGGGTTGTCGTCGGGACAGCTGGAGAGGAAGAACGGCTGGTAGGAGAAGCGCAGCCGGAGGTCGAGCGAGACCGCGTAACCAGCGATGTTCGCGAACCCGTACTCGCCGAAGAAGCGCCCACCCTCGCCGGTGGACGCGCCGATCCGGTAATCGAAGTGCTGCCGCGGTCTCTCCCGCACCGTGACGATGACGCTCTTCTTCTTCGCGGGGATGGTGGGGTTCACCATCGCGATGGCAACGCTCTGGAACACCCCGAGCTTCACCAACCGGTCGTTCGACTCCCGCACCAACTTCGCGCGATAGATCCCGCCCTCGCGGATGAGGAGCCGATCGCGGATCAGGCTCTCGAGGGTGCGCTTCTCGCCCTCGATGTAGATCTTGTCGATGACGACCTGCTCGCCCTCGCTGATGAGGAAGCGGATTCGGGCGCGGGACTTGTCGGCCGAGTACTCGAACGTGACGCGCACGTTCACGAACGCGTAGCCCTCGTCGCGGTAGAACTCGACGATCGCCTTGCGCGCGGCCTCGGTGTCCTTGAGCGAGAGCGCGCCGCCCATGCGGAGGAGCGAGCCGGCGACCTTCGGCGCGAGCAGCGCCGCGGGCGCGATGCCCTTGGTGCCGTCGAACACGATGTCCCACAGATACGAGCGGGGCCCGGGATTGATCGGCAGCACCACCGACAGCCCGGGCGCGCACTCCTGCCCCTTGCTCGGATCCGCGATGCAGGCGCTCTTCTTCTCGAGCAGGGGCGGCGGGAGCGGGAGCCGGTTTGCGTCGAAGAGACAGAGCTTCTTCTCGTCGAGCGGCGGGGGCGCGACCACCTTGCAGCCCGCCGGTCCGGGCATCGAGCCCTTGGCGCACTTGCCGCGCAGCACCCCCACGTCGCCGATCTCGACGAACATGTACCCCTCGGAGCGGAAGAGCTCGATGAGGTGCTCGCGCGCCTTCTCGTAGGTCTCGGCGACGAAGATCGAACGCGCCGGCGGCACCTCGGGCAGCGGGCGCGCGCCCGTCGCCACGTCGGTGCCCTTGAGCGTCGCGTCGATCACCTTGTGGCTGCCGTCGCCGAAGCCCTCGCCGCCGACGTCCTCGTCGAGGAAGGAGTCGATCTCCTCGTCGATGCGCGCGGCGGACAACGCGCCGGTGAGGCACGGGTAGAGCCGCTTCTCGACCGTGACGAGCTCGCCCTCGCGGATGCGAAAGAGCAGCGTGCGCTGCGCGTCGTTGGGCTTGCCGAGCATCTCGGTCTCGACCCACGCGTCGTAGTAGCCGCGACGGCGATAGGCCGCCTCGATCTTCGCCGCGAGACGCAGCGGCGAGCGATCGGCTTCGCCCTTGAGGTCGAGGATCTCGAGCAACCCCTCCTTGTCGAAGATGGTGTTCCCCTCGAACGACGGGATGACCTTGGGGCCGGCGACGACGTTGACCGTGAGGACGATCCCCGTGGTGTCCGGCGCGGGCGAGGCGCTGTGAGAGACGGCCGCGCTCGGGAAGCCGCTGGCGCGGAGGGCGTTGGTCAACGCGCGGTCGGCGAGATCGAGCGCCTCTTCGTCGGCGCGGTCGCCGGCGAGGACCGCGTAGCTCTGGGCCGACGCGAGCGCCGTCGCGTCCCAGGTCGGTAGCCCGGTGAAGACCCGCCGCTCGATCTCGAGCGCCGCGCCCGAGTCGATCGCGATCTGCACGACGACCACCAGGGGCACATCGGTCTCGACCGTCGAGATCTCGACGCGCGCCTTCGGAAAGCCGCGGGTGACGTGGTAGGCGCGGATCTTCGTCGTCGCGACGTCGAGGCTCTTCTCGGTGACGTCCCGCAGATCGTTGAGGCCTCCCGCGCGGCGCACCTCGTCGTCGGGGAGCTCGCTGCCCTTGATGGTCACCCTGCGCACGAAGCGCGCCGGCACGAGGCGGAAGACCACCTCGACCCCTCCGTTGACCGGCGAGACCTCGAGGGTGCCGCTCGCGAACCCGCCGCCCTCGAGCAGGCGAAGGAGCTCGGCGCGTACCGCCTGAAGAACGAACGGCGCGCCGACCTTCGGCGCCTTGAGCTCGGGGACCTTGGTCCAGATCAGGCCCTCGACCTTCGCGCGAACCGCGACCACGCTCTTGCCCTCGTGGGCCGCGAGGTCGGGCACCGTCTCCGGGATCACCGGCAGCTCGCCGGCGACCGGCGTCTGCACCGGCTCGGACGTCTGCGCCACCGCGCCGTTCGCGAACAGCACCGCGATCAGGGCGAAGAGCCACCTCAGATGCAGGAGAGCGCGCGGCACGCGGCCGCCACCGTGTCGCCGGAATGACCGGGCATCAAGCTCACTCGAACTCGAGTCGATAGCGAAGGTCGACACCCACGTTTCCGACGCCCTGGGACGACACCGCATTCACATTGTCGTAGGAGCCCTGCAGCGAGAACTGCTTCGACAGGCGCCACTCGATGTTGGCCTGAACCTCTCGCCGCTCGCCGAAGCCGCTCGTCACGCTCGCGCGCAGCGCGTCGGACAGCTTTTTGCCGAGGGTGACCTGGGGCTCGGTGCGGCCCGTTCGCAAGCTGTAGGCGGTGCCGAAGCGGAACTCGTCGATCACCGGGATGGCCTGTTGGAGCGTCTCGTTGACGCCGGTGACGTTGGCGAGGAGGTCGAGGCCCGCGCCGCTGGCGACGTTGCCGCCGATCTGCGCCGACTCGGCCTTGGTCATGCCGATGGTGAGGAGCCACACCAGATCTTCCTGCGACAGCGGCGGCTCGCTGGTGAGCTCCATCTTGAGCTCGTCGCGCGTGCCGTAGACGTGCATCTTGATGCGCCACTCGGCGTTGGAGCCCGTGGCGCCGGCGCGGCGGTATTCGGTGACGGCCGTGACGTCGATGTTGGGATCGATCTTGGTCTCGTCCTCGAACTTGAGGCTGCCCTCGCGGATCTCGAAGTTGTGGCGGCGGAGCTTGAACTGGCCGCCCTGCACCACCGCGAGCTCCCCGAGCACGCCCCAACGCTGGTTGGTGCCGACCACCCGGAGGCCGCCCTGACCGACGCCGAGCGCCGCGTCGACGAGGTTGTTGCGCACCTTGAACCCGCGCTTGCTGCGGATCTCGATATCGAACTTGGCGAGGTCGCGCGCCGCGTCGTAGCTCTCGACCTCGGTGCGCTTGGCCGCCTGGATCGCGCCGACGTCGAACAGCTTGATCTGCTTCTCGTAGAGGAACGACTCGACGTCGACGATGCCCTCGACGCGCGCGGGGTCGGCGGCGTGCCCCGCATCGGGCGGCGCCCACGTGAGGCGCAGATCGGCGTCGAACGTCGTCGACATGCCGTCGCCGTAGCGGAAGTGGACGTCGCGTGACGCGAACTTCACGTCGACGTCGGCGAGCTTGCCCTGCTTGAGCGCCGCGCCGCCGGTGACGTCGAAGGTGCCGCCGCCGAGCTCGCCGTGCAGCTTCTCGATCGAGATGCCCTTTTTGGGGTCGACCTTGATCGCCCCGTTCACGGCGACGAGCGGCATCGAGAACTGCTTGAACGAGAACGCGCCATTCTCGATCTTGAGCTCGCCATCCCAGCTCGGCGCGGCGAGCGTGCCGCCGACGGCGAGCTTGCCGTGCGCCGTGCCCTCGGCGCGGTCGATCCACTTGGGGAAGAACTCCTCGAGGCGCGCCAGCGGCACGGTGGGGATGTCGAGCGAGATCGCGAGGTCGGGGGACTTGGTGTCGCCGGGGTGACGCTTGATCTGCGCGGCGACGAGCAGCTTGGTCGGCAGCTCGCCGAACTTCATCGACAGCGTCATCTGCGGGAGCGACAGGCCGTCCTTGCCGAAGGTGATCGTCGGCGTCGGCGCCACGGTCGCGAGCGAGACGTCGCTCCGGGTGATGTCGATCGTGAGGTGCTCGACCTTGCCCGCCGAGTCCCACCACGCGCTGGTCGGGTAGGCGTCGAGGGTGATGTCTGCGCTGGCGAAGCCGCTCACCGCGGTGACCGGCGCCTGCTCGACCTCGCCCTCGAGCGACTTCATCGCGTCCTCGGGGCGGACCAGCGACACCGCCGAGAGGTCGAGGTTGCGGATGGCGATCTTGCCGCGTGCGACCTTCTTGCGCGCGTCGGTCACCCGGAAGTCGTCGAGCTTCACCGTGCCGCCGAACACGTCGCCGCTGATCGCGTATTCGCCCTCGACCGGGTCGGAGAGGTAGCGGGCCACGTCGAACAGAGGCGGCTTGGCCGCCTGGTAGCAGCCCTTATGGTCCGGCTGCAGCGACGGCGCGATCGAGGCCAGCGGCTCGCGGACCACGCGGATGCGCGACTTCTCGAGGGTGTGCGTCTCGATCCGCAGCGGCGAGACGTTGACGTCGGCGACGACCTTCATCGTGTTGAAGGTGCCGCCCACCTCGGCGACCGCGTCGATCGAGCCGTCGATCGGGATCGAGGTGGCCGGCATCGACGCGAGGCCCTTGATGGTCACGCCCGTAGCCGTGACCTTCATGTTGAGGTTGCCGCCGCGCTTGACCGTGCCCGAGGCGACCACGGTGCCGCCGCCCTTTTTTCGAAGCGTGGCGGCGTGGAGATCCATGTCCATGCCGAGGCCGCCGCCGTCCATGTCGAACCACTGGATCGACGCATCGACGTGGCCGCCGTCGTAGCGCTCGCCGAACAGGTCGAGCGCGAGCACGCTGCCGGAGATGTCGAGGTCGAGCCTGCCGTCGCCGCACGGATCGCCCTTGCCGCCGACGACGAAGTGGGCGCGCGCGTTGGCCGCGACGTGCCCCTGAATCTCGGCCCACCGCGGATCGCCGGTCATCTTGAGGATCGCGTACAGGTCTTCGAGCGCGAAGTTGGAGCTCTTGGCGAGCGCGTCGACGACGACACCCTCGGGGACCCCGAGGTCGATCCGCATGCTCGGGACCTCGTACTTCGACTCGCCGAAGCGCAGCTTCGCGTTCTCGACCTCGATCAGCGCCTTGTCGGTGAACCGATACGAAGCGCTCTCGAGATCGCCGAGACCGAACTGATCGAAGACGAAGCCGCCGAACGAGGCCTGCCCCTCACCCTTGAAGTCGTCGAACGTGCCGCGGATCTTCAGCTCGAACTTGCCCTGGCCGCCGATCGCGAACTTGGCGAGCGGCGTGCCGTCGGCGAGGTCGAGCTGCTCGCTCTTCACGTCGAGCTCGAATCGGCTGTCGAATCCGAGGTGCACCCGCCCGCCCGCGCGGCTGCCGCCGAACCCCGCGTTGATCTGCTCGAAGCCGAGGTGGTCGGGGCGAATCACGACCTTCGCCGTGATGTCGGCGATGCCGCCCGTCTTCGGCGAGAGCCCGATCACGTGGCCCGGGTTCGCCTTCTCGACCGCGCGCTCGGCGAGGAGGAAATTGCGGGTCGCTGCCCGGATGTCGCCGTCGAGCTGGAGCGGGTCGAGGAAGCCGCTCACGCCCGCGCGCGCCTCTTTGAAGTCCCACCGCACGTGCGCGGCGCGGGAGATCGCGAGCTCGCGCATCAGCCCGGGGAACGGCAGCTCCTTGATGAGGACGTTGGCGCGGAAGGGGAGCTTCTTCTTGGCGAGCGGCGTGGGGGCGAGCTTGGCCTCGACGTCGGTGACCGTCACCGCGCCGCCGCCGTAGTCGACCTCGATCTTCTGCGACGTGACCGTCAGCCCGGGCTTGAGGTTGAGGTCGCCGCGCGCGGTGGTGCCGAAGTGGAACTGCGAGAGCCGGAGGTCGTGCCCCTCGAAGGTGCCCTTCACCTGCGCCTTCATGATGCCGGCGATCGGATCGTCGAAGTCGATGCCCGCGAGACCGTCGAGATCGACCGCGACCCACCCGTCGATGGGATCGAACGGGACGTAGCGGTAGGCGAGGAACGCGGGCGCCCGCGCGCGGAGCCGCCCGCCCGCCGCGCCGAGCCGCAGCTTCGGTGAAGCCTTCTCGGCCTTGGGGAGCTCGAGATCGAAGTCGTCGAGGCGAAGCGATACGACGCGGTCGTCGCGGACGGCGCCGGGCGCGCACGACGGCGCCGGGCCGGGCTGCGCGTCGTCGTCGATGCGCGCGTCGAACTCGAAATGCTTGAGGTCGACGTCGAGTGACGTGGACGCATCGGTGACGCGGACCGAGGCGGAGATGTTGCAGATGGAGTCGTCGTCGGACATCGCGAACGCCGGGAAGATCTCCTTCTTCTTCTTCGGCGGCTCGACGCCGGGCGGCAGGTCGGGACCGAAACGATCGGGCAGCGGCCACGCGTTCACCTGGAGGTGCTTGGTGCGGACCGTGCCGTGCGCCTTGTGCAGCCGAATGTCGTAGACCGGCGTGCCCTCGCCGCCGACGTCGACGTCGAAGTCGATGCCGACGAGCTCCGCCGACAGCGGGTCCTTGCCGGTGGTGCGATTCAGCAGCCGCACCTTGCCGCCGGTGATCGCGACCACGCGGAACGGAGGCTCGACCTGCTTGTCCTTGGCGGTGGGCGGGCGCTCCTTGAGCTTGAGCGGGAGGTTGACCGGCTTCCCGTCGAGGAGCTCGAGGTCGACGTCGGGCGCGACGATCTCGATCGTGTCGAGGACCACCCGCCCCGAGAGCAGCGCGAACGGACGCAGCGTGATCCGCCCCTCCGCCGCCTTCGCGAACGGTTTGCCGGGGGTCTTCGAGGCGACCTCGATATCGCGCACGAGCACGCCGGGGGGCCAGAGCGCGCGGTCGATCTTCAGGGTGACGTCGAGCCCCGTCTCCTCTTTCACCAGGCTGGCGACGGCGGTCTCGATCCGTCCGCGGATCGCGCGAGACTGGAACAGGAAGGGCAGCGCAACCGCAGCGCTGCCGACGAGCGTCAGCACAATCAGGACAAGCCACGCCACGACGCGCCCGACCTCGGGCACGCTGCTCGCCGAAATGTGACGTTTGCGGAGCACGGCTGGGACTTCCCCAGCAAAGATCTAGCCCGGCATGCTCGGGGGGGCACAAAACCGCCGAGCCCCGCTCGCGCCTCGCCCCGCTGGCGCGGCAAATCGTCGCGTTCCGAGTGAACGCCTGCTCACGCCCACTGAAACCGATACGAGGCGTCGGAGGGCGCGGCCGTCGGCACGTCGTGAATGAAGCTCACTCGGCAGAACAGCCCGGCGATGCCCTGGAGGACGCCGCGGAACGCGACGCGGAAGTAGTGAATCTCGAAGAGCTCGCACCCCACGATGTCGATGCGCGCCTCCTTGGGGCCGAGCTTCACCACCGAGATCCCGCCGCCGCGCACGCCTCGCTCGAACAAGCGACGATACTGCGGGAGCACCGTCCACGGCGTGACCCCCGCGCTCCGCGCCATGCGCACGACCGTGCCGAGCATCGCGCCCTGCGCGCGATCGGACACGGCGCGCCCGAGGGCGATCTGCTCGGCGGTGCCGAGCTGCAGCCGATCGCACGCCTCGTAGTGCGCGCGCGCGAGCGAGAGCGGCACCCACACGCCGACCACCAGCGATCGCATCGTGTCGTGCAGGTCGGGCGGCAGCGCCTTGAAGTAGGCGTCGAGGTGACCGCGATCGCGCAGCGCCTGCAGCGACGACATCAACCACGTGCTGCGGTAGCCGTCGGCGGGCGGCAGCTGGTCGCGTGGCGCCGCGAACGGGACGATGACGGTCTCGGTCTCGCCAACGGGCATTCAGCCCATCTTAGGGCTAGAAGCCCATCAGCTTGGCGACGTAGTACTTCATGACCTCGCTCGTGCCGCCGCCGATCCGGAGCAGCCGCTGATCGCGCCAGGCTCGGGCGATCCAGCCCTCTTCGATGTAGCCCATGCCGCCGTGGAACTGGAGGCAGTCGTCGATGATCTGCGAGGTGAGATCGCCGACGAAGATCTTGCACATCGAGATGAGCTTCACGGTGTCCATGCTCAAGGTGGACTTCTGCTCGTACTTGTCGTGGTTGTAGGCCGCGACTGCCTTGTAGGTGAGCGCCTTGGCCGCCTCGAGCGCGGTGTAGTGCTCGACGAACTTGTGCTGCCAGACCTCGCGCTTGATGATCGGCTTGCCCATCACCACGCGGTCGCGACCGAACTGCACGGTGCGCTCGAGCGCGCCGAACATGCTGGCGCACGCCGAGGTGCAGGCGATGAGCCGCTCGGTCTGGAAGTTCTGCATGAGGTACATGAACCCCATGTTCTCCTCGCCGAGCAGGTAGCGCTTGGGCACGCGCACCTCGTCGAGGAACAGCTCCGCGGTGTCCGAGGAGTGGTTGCCGATCTTCTTCAGCTTCTTGCTGACGCCGAAGCCCTTGCTCTTGGCCGGCAACAGGAAGAACGAGCAGCCGTGCGCGCCCGCCTCGGGGTTGGTCTTGGCGAGCAGGGTGACGAAGTCGCACTGGGTGCCGTTGGTGATGTACGTCTTCTGGCCGGTGATGACGTAGTCGTCGCCGTCGCGCTTGGCGATGGTCTTGATGCCCGCGACGTCGCTGCCGGCGGCCGGCTCGCTGACGCCGAGCGCCGCGACGATGTCGCCGCGGAGGGCCGGCTTGAGGAACTCCTCGATCTGCTCCTTGGAGCCGAGGTCGCCGATGACCGGCGTCGCCATGTCCGACTGGACGAGCATCGCCATCGTCACACCGGCGAGGCCGGAGCGCGGGAGCTCCTCGCTCTTGGCGACCGAGAACCAGTAGTCGCCGCCGAGGCCGCCCTTCTCCTCGGGGTAGTGCGCGGCGAAGATCCCGAGCTCACCGGCCCGCTTGAAGACCTCCTTGGCGGGAAAGATCTCCTTCTCCTCCCACTCCTCGAGGTGGGGAGCGAGCTCCTTCTCGGCGAAGCCGCGGACGGTCTTACGGAATTGCTCGTGCTGCTCGGTGAAGGGGGTTTCCAGCGCCATGAATTGATTCGTACACGAAATACTCGTGTACGCAAGACACGCCCCCAAAAACGCCGAGCCAGGGGAGCCGCGAGCATCAGCGAGCGGGCTGTGAGGCCAAGGCAACCCGCTCCCTCACGGTCGCGGCTCCGGTCCCTACGCCGCCCAGCCGAGCCCCGGCAGATCGTCCTCCGACAGCGACCAGATCCTCCTGCGCAGCGGCGACGGCGCCGCGATGCGCTCGAACGCCGCCGGCAGCTCGGGCGACACCGTCCACGGCCCGAGCTCGGCGAGCACCTCCGCGGTGCGGACGGTGCGGTTGTTCGCGCGGAACACGCCCTGCACGCGGCCGATCGCCGCGAGCTTCCCATCGCGCTCGAAGCGCTGCTCCATGAAGACCCACTTCTCGTCCCACCCGACGATGCGTGTCGTCAGCCGAAACGCGGAGAGGAGCCGGATCTCCTTGAGGAACTCCATCTCGACCGCGCCGACGACGGCGCCCCAGCTCTGCTTGAGCATGACCCGACCGAGCCCGAGCCGCGCGACGAGCGCGAAGCGACCGAGGTCCATCAGCTGCACATAGCGGCCGTTGTTGATGTGGAGATTCGCGTCGCAGTCCGACGGCAACGCGCGGAAGTGCAGCGTGACGGGGTCGAAGAGATCGACGCGCGGGGCCGCGGCGGACGCGGCGAGGATTCGAGCGAGGCGCAATGTGTCGGTCATGATCGGCTCCAAGTAACCCCCGGTAACATAGGTGGGGACGGGCCTCGTTTCCGTCAAGCGGGACAGAGCCGTACTATCCGGCGCATGGCCCGCCCCGTCGCCGTCACCGGCTCCACCGGCTTCATCGGCTCCGCCGTCGTCCGCAAGCTCCTCACCGACGGTCGCGACGTCCGCGCGATCATCGAGCCGGGAGCGAACGCCGCCCCCCTCGAGGAGGTCGAGCGGGACACCGGCAAGCGCGTCGACCGCGTCGAGGCCGACGTGTGCGACGTCGCGAAGATGACCGCGGCGCTCGAGGGCTGCGAGTCGCTCCACCACCTCGCGGCCGTGTACAAGACGTGGACCCCGGATCCGACGTCGATCTACCGAGTCAACATCGAGGGCACCACCTCGACGCTCCTCGCCGCGCAGAAGGCTCGTCTCCGCCGCATCGTCTACACGTCGTCGATCGCGGCGATCGGCCTCGGCGAGGGCAAGCAGCTCGCCGACGAGCGCACCCGGTTCAACCTGTTCGACATCGCCAACGAGTACATCCTCACCAAGTGGATGTCGGAGCGCATCGCGGTGCGCTTCGCCGAGTCGGGCTTGCCGGTCGTGATCGTCAACCCGGCGTTCCCCTTCGGCCCGCGCGACGCCGCCCCGACCCCGACGGGCAAAATCGTCATCTCACTGCTCAAGGGCGAGGTGCCCGGCGTGGGCGAGGGCGGCTTCAACTGCATCGACGTCGACGACGTCGCGGCGGGACACGTCGCGGCCGAGGAAAAGGGTCGCGTCGGCGAGCGTTACATCCTCGGCGACAACAACGTCACCATGAAGGAGTTCTTCGAGCTCGTGTGCGACGTCGGCGGCGTGAAGGCCCCGAAGCTCCCGATCCCCAGCGGGCTCGGCGCGGCGATCGCTCTCGGGTTGGAGCTATGGTCCGATCACGTGTCGCACGAGGAGCCCAAGGCCACCTTTCGCTCCATCCGGTACGCGCAGCGCTACGCTTGGTTCGACCCGACGAAGGCTCGTAACGAGCTGGGGCTGCCCTCGACGCCGCTCCGGACGTCGATCGCACGGGCGGTGCAGTGGTTCCGTTCGCATAACATGGTGTGACTTGACGTCTCCTCCCCCCGTTCGCACGGTCGCATCCGAATGTTGAAGCGCCTGCTCGTCGGCCTCTTGATCGGCGTCGTCCTCGGGGGGCTCCTCGGATACGGGCTGTTTCAGGTCATCCCCACGGCGATGGCGGGCATCCTCGGCTACGCGTTCGCAGCCGCCACCGGCGTGCTCGTGGGCCTCGTCGCGGGCAAGCCTATTTGGGCCAAGGGCGCCGCCGTCGAGGCCGGTCTCAAGGCGTTCGTCGGCGCCCTGCTCGCCATGGGCATCCTCTTCGGCATCCGCTTCATCGGCGTCACCATCCCCGCGGTGGCCGAGTTCCCCGCCGCGGAGCTCGGGCGCCACCCGCTCACGTCCCTCGGCGCGATCGCGCTCATCCTCTCGGTCTTCTACGAGCTCGACAACACCGGCGGCGACGAAGAAGAGGCACCCAAGGCGCGCATCGCGGGCGACAAGACCCGGATCGCGAGCGACGGCGTCGACGCGCTCGAAGAAGAAGAGCCCGCTGCCGCCGCGAAGAAGAAGCACTAGTCCCGCGTCAGTCCTCTTTCTCGCCGAGCCAGCGCTGGATCGTGCGGCGATCGATCCCGAGGATCGACGCCGCCTGTTTCTTGTTGCCGCCGGTGCGCTCCAGCGTGCGCGCCAGGTAGGCGCGGCTGAGCTCGTCGAGCGTCCAGCCGCGGTCGAGCGCGTGGCGGAGGAAGTCCTGCGTGGCCGGAGCGGCGAGAGAGGGCGGCAGATCCTCGGGCATGATCACGTCGGTCTGCGACAGCGCGACGGCGCGCTCGATCGCGTTCTCGAGCTCGCGCACGTTGCCCGGCCAGGAGTGCTCCATGATCCGCCGCACCGCTGCGCCGGAGAACGACTTGCGCGGCCGCTTCGCCCGCGCGCACGCCCGTTCGAGGGCGAGCTCGGCGATCGGGACGATGTCGTCGGGGCGCTCGCGGAGCG
The DNA here is from genome assembly GCA_022843175.1 of Deltaproteobacteria bacterium. Lineage (GTDB taxonomy): Bacteria > Myxococcota_A > Polyangia > Polyangiales > JADJMO01 > JALHOE01. The sequence continues at coordinate 14,215 of JALHOE010000059.1, read as the reverse complement.
CGGGAATGCCGATCTCGACGACGGCCAGGCGATAGAACAAGTCCTCACGGAACGTGCCCTCCTTCACCGACTGCCGCAGGTCGTGCTTGGTCGCGGCGACGACGCGGGTGTCGATGGAGATCGATGCGGTGCCGCCGAGCGGGCGAATCTCCTTCTCCTGCAGCACGCGGAGCAGCTTGGGTTGCATCGCGAGCGGCAGATCGCCGATCTCGTCGAGGAAGATCGTGCCGGTGTGCGCCTCGCGAAACATGCCGAGGCGATCGGCGCGCGCGTCGGTGTAGGCGCCCTTCTTCACGCCGAACAGCTCGGCCTCGAGCAGCTCGGCGGGGATCGCCGCGCAGTTGACCGCGACGAACGGCCCCGACGCCCGGTCGCTCCGCGAGTGCAATGCGCGCGCGATGAGCTCCTTGCCCGAGCCGCTCGGGCCGGTGATGAGCACCGACACCGGGGTGGTGGCGACGCGGCCGACGACGCCGAGGATCTCCTGCATCGACGCGCTCTTGGCGATGATGCCGTCCTTCTCGGGGACCAGCGCGGTACGGAGCGCTTGCAGCTCGTGGCGGAGGACCTTCTCGCCGAGCGCCTTGTCGACCGCGAGCACCAGGGCCTCGGGCTCGAACGGCTTCGACAGGTAGTCGAACGCGCCGGCGCGGATCGCTTTGATCGCCGTCTCCAGGTTTCCGAAGCCGGTGATCGCGATCATCACCAAGCGCGGGTCGTGCTTGGCTGCCCACTCAATCAGCTCGAGGCCGCCCATCTCGGGCATGCGGAGATCGGTGATCAGCGCGTCGATCTCGCCGAGCTCGATGGAGCCCATCGCGTCCTTCGCGCGGTCGTGGACGGTCACGTGGTGCCCGCGCTCGCGGAGGATGTCGGCGATCATCGAGCCGAGCTCGACGTCGTCGTCGACGACGACGATACGGCCGCGGTTGTGGCGTGTGCTCACGAGATGCTGCTCCTGTCTTTCAGTAGGCTCGCCGGGATCTCTACCCGGAAGCATGCTCCACCATCGGGGGCGTCGTCGACCGTGACTCGCCCGCCGAGCTCACGGACCATGCCGTCGACGATCGCGAGGCCGAGGCCGGTGCCCCCCTCGCCGCGTTTGGTCGTGACAAATGGGTCGAACAGCCGGCCGCGGACCTCGGGGTCGATGCCGGGGCCCGAGTCGCGCACGTCGATCGCGAGGGCCGGGACGCCGGAGAGCGCCTGCTCGGAGCGATGGAGCACGACGTCGATCCGCCCGCCGGTTGGCTGCGCCTGCATCGCGTTGTGGGTGAGGTTGAAGATGATCTGCACGAGCTGATCGCGGTCGCCGAGCACGCGCTCGGGGGTGCCCTCCTCGACGCGGGAGGAGGTCTTGATGTTCCGCTTCTTGCACTCGGGCGCGATGAACGCGAGCGTCTCCTCGACGACCTCGCGCACGTTGACCTCCTCGATCTTCCCCTTCGACGGGCGGCTGATGTCGAGGAGCTTGCGCACGACCCGGGTGATCCGCTCGGTCTGGGCGGCGACGATCTCGAGGTCTCGCTTGGTGTTCTCCGAGGTGTCGGCGCGGCCGGCCATCATCCGCGTGCGGCCGAGGATGACGTTGAGCGGCGAGCCGATCTCGTGGGCGAGCGACGCAGCGACCTCGCCCGCCGCAGCGAGGGTCTGCAGGCGTCGCATGCGCGCCTCGAGCTCGGCGCGCCGGGCAGCCTCTTCTTCGACCTGCGCCCGCGCCGCGCGGAGGCTCTCGGTCATCTCGTTGAACGAGTTCGCGAGCCGCCCGAGCTCGTCGCGACGGGCGCTCGGGACCGCGACGTCGAGCTTTCCGGCTGCGACCTTCTCGACGGCGGACACGACCTGCTCGAGCGGTGCCCCGACGATCCGACGGACCAGCGGCCCGGATAGGACCAGCATCACGAACGCGAAGCCGCAGCCGACCAGGAGCAGGCTGCGCGTCCAGCTCCCGACCAGGACGTCGACGTAGCCGATGTCGCGGATCACCACGGCGACCGCGACCGGACCGGCGCGCTCCAGGATGAACGCGTGCTCGAGGTTCGTCGGGTCGCCGCGCAGCTCGCGGATCTCGCCGTGCGCCGCGATCGCGCGCATGGCGAGCTCGCGCAGCCTGGGGTTGCCGCGCACGCCGTGGGACTCGGCCAGCGCGCGGCCATCGGTGGCGAACACAGCGACGCCGACGACGCGCTCGGCCTGCGCGAGCGACTCGCACAGCGCGACGAGGTCTGCCCTGTTCTCTTTGTCGTCGACCAGCCCCTTATGAATCGCCGACTGGAGGACGACCATGTCGTCCTTGGCGTCGCGCGACGCCTCGGCGAGGAGCAGCTCGCGCCGGAAGGGGCGGGTGAAGATCAGGTACGCGGCGATCGCGACCACGAACGGAATCGTGATGAGCAGCCAGATCTTCTGGGTGAGCGACACCCGGATAGTCCTAAGCGGCTTCGACGGCGGCGACGAGCGCCTCGGGCTCGACCGGCTTGCTCAGCACCTCGCGCGCGCCGAGGCGGCGAGCGTGGAGGGCGAGCTCCACGGTGGCGAACGCGCTCGCGACCACGACACGGAGCGCGAGCCCCTCGCTTTTGACCCAGGCGAGCAGCTCGAGCCCGGACGCGCCGGGCAGGCGCAGGTCGGTGACGAGGACGTCGAACGCGACCGACCGCAGCGACTCGATCGCGGCCTCGACGTCCGCCGCGAGGGTGACCTCGTGCCCGCGCTCGCGCAGCACGTCGGCGAACATCTCGCCGAGCGCGGGGTCGTCCTCGACAAGGAGCACGCGGGTATGGAGAGCGGTGGAGGTCAGAGCGGAGCGACTCCACTGCAACGCTGGTGCCTGCTCCGGAGCGGGCGCGCGCGAGGCTGGAACGAAACGCGCAACAACCACCAACGACCAAGGCTCGAAGTCGAACAAGGTGGGGCACGGCGTGGAGAACGCTCGAGGCCTGCTGCGACTTTTTGTCCACGCCCGGGCAGCATGTCGCTTGGACGGCCGACAGGGCATCCTTAACAGACGTGGGGTCCCTCAATTGCCATGCTAGCGAGCATCGGCATGGACCGTGCGTGAGGGGCCGAGCCTCGCCCGCTGCCACCACCATGATTGCCCGAATAATTCCCCCGATCGTAAGAGGCGCAGTCCTCGCTGTGTCCCTGCTTGTCGCAGCGTGTGGCAATAAGGCGAGCGCCACCACCCAAGAGGCCCCGAAGGACGCGCCGGTCGCCCGTCAGGTCATCGTCGACCAGGACACGGCGAAGCGCCTCGGCATCAAGACCGCCAAGGTCGGCGGCGAGGGCGCGCAGGCGACGATCACCGTCCCCGGCTCGATCGAATACGACCTCCTCCACTACGCCGAGGTCGGCCCCCGGCTCGACGGCCGCATCACCGACGTCAAGGTGAAGCTCGGCGACCGCGTGAAGAAGGGCGATCTCCTCGCCGAAATGGCGGTGCCCTCGCTGTCCGAGGCGCAGTCGGCCTACCTCACGGCCAACGCGGCGCTCTCGGCCGCCAAGAAGAACGCCGAGCGCGAGAAAGCTCTCCTCGAGAAGAACCTCACCACCGCGCGCGAGGCCGAGCTCGCCGACGCCGAGCTCAACAAGGCCAAGGCCGAGTCGGCCGCAGCGCGCGCCCGGCTCGAAGCGCTCGGCGTCTCGGGCGGCGGAGTGGGCGGGCAGATCAAGCTCGTCGCGCCGATCGAGGGCACGATCGTCGCGCGCCACGCGATCCTCGGCGGCTTCGTGTCGAGCTCGTCGAACGCGTTCATCATCGCCGACACGAGCAAGCTCGTGGCGACGCTCGACGTGCACGAGGCCGACCTCCCCTATCTGAACCTCGGCAACGAGGTCAGCTTCACCGCAGACGGCCTCCCCAACCGCACGTTCAAGGGCAAGCTCACGTACATCGATCCCACGGTCAACAAGGCCACGCGCCTGGTGCGCGCGCGCGTGCAGGTCGCCAACGACGACGGCACGCTGCGTCCCGGCTTGTTCATCCGCGCGGCGATCACCCTGCCGAGCAAGGCCGACGCGACGACGATCGCGGTGCCCCCGCAGGCCGTGCAGCCGCTCGGCAACGACGACGTCGTGTTCGTCGAGCGCTCGCCCGAGCACTTCGAGGTCCGCAAGGTCACCATCGCCCGCCGCACCTCCGAGGTCGTCGAGATCAAAGAGGGCCTGAGCAAAAACGAGACGATCGTCGTCGAGGGAGCGTTCCTGCTCCGAGGAGAGGCTGCGAAGCAATGAACGCGCGCATCACGAGCGTCGCGCTCGTCGTCGCTACCCTCGCAGTATCCGCAACCGCCCGCGCCGAGTTCCCGAGCCTCAAGGACGCGATCGACCGCGCGCGCACCCGGGGCCCGGCCTCGGTGATGGCCGCAGCCGACGTGCGCATCGCGGGCGCCACCCGCTACGGCGCCGGTCTCCCCCCGCTCACCAACCCGTATCTCGAGGTCTTCGTCGATCGCACCAAGGAGACGAACGGTCTCGCCGCGGTGCAGGCGAACCTCTGGCTCCCGGTCGAGCTCTCGGGCCAGCGCGGCAAGCGCCTCGCCGAGGTCGACGCGATGGTCGCGTGGAAGCAGACCGCGAAGCTCGCCGCGCAATCGAACGCGGTGGGCGAGGCCGTCGCGGCGTACGGCGAGCTGCTCGTCGCCGCCGCGCGCAAGCTCCACGCCGACGAGGGCATCAAGATCGCGCGCGACGAGGCCGCCTACGTGAACGGCCGCTTCGACGCGAAGGACGCAACCATCGTCGACAAGGCGCAGGCCGACGGCGAGGTCGGTCGCTGGCTGCAAATGAAGGCCGAGGCCGACCTCGCGTTCGCGCTCGCCAAGGCGCGCCTCTCGATCGCGATCGGCGAGCCGAACCTCGAGGACCCGAAGGGCAACCTGTCGGTCGAGCTCCCCGCGCTCCGCTTCAAGGACGGCGACGCGCTCACCAAATACCTCGTCGAGAACTCCCCCACGCTCAAGCAGCACTCGCTCGAGGCCACCTACTTCGGCGCCTCGAAGGACAAGTGGGAGGCCGACAAATACGTGCCGGTCAACTTCATCCTCAGCGCCGGTCGCACCGACATGGGCGATCTGCGCCTCGGCGGCGGCTTGTCGTGGACGTTCCCGGTGCTGCGCAAGAACCAATCGGAGATCGCGCGCGCCGAGGCCGACGCCGACCGCGCCAAGGGCAACTTCGAGATCGCCAAGGCCTCGATCACCGCGCGCGCCAAGGGCTTCTACGTCGCCTACGACGTCGCCCGCAAAGCGATCAGCACGATCGACACCATCGCGGTCCCCGCCGCGCAGGCCGTGGTCGACGCCTCGGTCGCCTCGTGGAAGGCCGGCAAGACCGAGCAGACGCGGGTGTTCCTCGCCCGCCGAGACCTCGCCACGGCGCGCGAGCGCCGCCTCGAAATCACCGCCATCGGGTGGCGCGCCTACGGGGATCTCGCCGGACTGGTGGGAGACACGCCGTGAGCAGTTTCATCCGCTGGATCGCCGCGCGCATCGGCCTCGCGATCGGCGCCACGTTCATCCTCGCGCTGATCGGCTTCATCGGCTTGATGAACCTGCCGGTCGACGCCGTCCCCGACGTCACCAACAACCAGGTGCAGGTCGTCACCGCCGCGCCCGCGCTGGCCGCGGGCGAGGTCGAGAAGGCGATCACGCTCCCCGTCGAGCGCTCCATGGCCGGCGTCCCCGGCCTCAAGGAGATGCGCAGCGTCAGCAAGCTCGGCATCTCGGTCGTCACGCTCATCTTCCGCGACGACATCGACATCTACTTCGCGCGCCAGCAGGTCGGCGAGCGCCTGGTCGGGGTCCGCGAGCTGATCCCGGCGAGCATGGGTCGCCCCGAGCTCGGACCGATCGCCACCGGTCTCGGCGAGATCTACAACTTCGTGCTCGAGGGCCCGGGCCGCACGCCCGAAGAGCTCCGCACGTTGATGGACTGGACGGTCGGGCCCAAGCTCCGCCAGGTCCGCGGCGTGATCGAGGTCGTCAATTTCGGCGGCGCGCTCAAGCAGTACCGCGTCACCATCGACCCGAATCGCCTCGCCGCGTTCAAGGTCAGCCTCGACGAGGTCCGCACCGCGCTCGAGAAGGACAACATGAACGCGGGCGGCGGCTCGATCGAGAAGGCCGGCGAGCAGCTGGTCCTCCGCGCCGAGGCCCGCTTCAAGACGATCGACGAGATCAGCGACGTCGTCGTCAAAACGAGCGACGAGGGCACCCCCCTCACGGTGGGCATGCTCGCCGAGGTCGACACCGGCCCCGCGCTGCGCATGGGCGCCATGAGCCAGGACGGCAAGGGCGAGGTCGTCTGCGGCTTCGTGCTGATGCTCAAGGGCGAGAACAGCCGCGACGTCGTGCACCGGGTGAAGCACGAGGTCGAGAACATCAACAAGATCCTCCCGAGCGGGGTGAAGATCGTCGCGTTCATCGACCGCGCATCGTTCATCGAGCGCACGGTGCAGACGGTCATCAAGAACCTGCTCGAGGGCGCGGGAATCGTCATCCTCGTCCTGCTCCTCACGCTCGGCTCGCTGCGAGCCGGCTTGCTCGTGGCCGGCGCGATCCCGTTCGCGATGCTCATCGCGTTCTTCGGCCTCGTGTCCACCGGCATGAGCGCCAACGTCATGTCGCTCGGCGCGGTCGACTTCGGCATCGTCGTCGAGGGCGCGGTCGTGGTCGCCGAGGCCGCGCTGCACGCCGCGCAGCACGCACAGGGCGAGCGCGCCAAGAAGAGATCCATCGTCGCTGCCTGCGCCACGGCCGGCCGTCCGGTCATGTTCGCGGTCATCATCGTGCTCTTGGTGTTCCTCCCGCTCGCCACGCTCGAGGACGTCGAGGGCAAGATGTTCCGCCCGGTCGTCATCTCGCTCGTGTTCATGCTCGCGGGCGCGCTCTTCTACGCGCTCGTGTTCGTGCCCGCGATGGCGCCCGCGCTGCTCTCCAAGTTCTCGGCGGACCGCGAGCCGTGGCTGATCCGCACGCTCCGCAACGCCTACGACCCGCTCCTCAAGAAGGCCGTCAAGCGGCCCATCCTCACCACCGCGATCGCCGGGCTCATCGCCGTCGCCACCATCGTGCCCGGCGTCACGCTCGGCGCCGAGTTCCTCCCCCGCATCTTCGAGGGCGACTTCGCGCTCGACATCCGCCGTCCGGTCAGCGTCTCGGTCACCCAGGCCGTCGCGCTCTCGCTCGAGACGGAGCGGATCCTCCTCGAGAAGGTGCCCGAGGTCACGAAGATCGTCTCGCGCACCGGCCGCACCGAGGGCTCGATCGACCCGCAGGGCCCGGAGCAGAGCGACGTGTTCGTCATCCTCAAACCCCGCTCCGAGTGGCGCAAGGGGATGACGCCCGAGAAGCTCGTCGAAGAGATGGAGAAGGTCCTCGAGGGCAAGACGCCGTCGCAGATGATCGCCTTCTCCCAGCCGATCGAGATGCGCGTCAACGACCTCATCGCCGGCGTCAAATCCGACGTCGCGCTCAAGATCTTCGGCGACGACCTCGAGGTCATGTCGGCGCTCTCCGAGCAGCTGCAAAAGGCCATCGCCGACACGCCCGGCTCCGCCGACGTGAAGCGCGAGATGCCCACGGGACTCCCCACGCTCCGAGTCATCATCAACCGCGACCGCGCCGCTCGGCTCGGCGTCGTCCCGCGCTCGGTGCTCGACGCGATCGAGGTCGCGCGCGCCGGCCAGGTGGTCGGCCGCGTCTACGAGGGTGAGCGCACGTTCGATCTCGTGGTCAAGGTCTCCGGCGACACGCTCACCGGCCAACGCGAGCTGAGTCGCTTCCCGATCCCCACCGCCAAGGGCGAGCTCGTCCCGCTCTCGGCAGTGGCCGATATCATCGAGGAGCGCGGCCTGTTCCAAATCAGCCGCGAGAAGCTCCGGCGCCGCCTGGTGGTCGAGTCCAACGTGCGCGGCCGCGACCTGGTCGGCTTCGTGGCCGACGCGAAGTTGCGCGTCGCGAAGATCAAGATCCCGCCCGGCATCGAGCTGCAGTGGGGCGGGCAGTTCGAGAACTTCACCCGCGCCAATCAGCGCCTGAGCATGCTCGTCCCGGTGGCGCTCGGCATCATCGCGGTGATGCTCTTCGGCGCGTATCGCTCGGCGCCGCTCACCCTGGTCACGCTCCTCGGCCTTCCGTTCGCGCTCGGCGGCGGCATCCTCTCGCTGGTGCTGCGCGGCATGCCGTTCAGCATCCCGGCCATGGTCGGGTTCATCGCGCTCGCGGGCGTGTCGGTGATGAGCGGCGTGGTCATGACCACCCGCCTGCTCGAGACCGATCCCGCGCTTCCCGTCGACGAACGGGTGACCGAAGCCGCGGTCTCCGCCTTCCGGCCCACCATCTCCACCGCGCTCGTCGCGGCGCTCGGGTTCATCCCCATGGCGATCGCCACCAGCGCCGGTGCCGAGGTCCAGCGGCCGCTCGCGACCGTGGTCATCGGCGGTCTCCTCGTGGGTGTCGTCGTCTCGATCCTCGCGATGCCGGCGATGCTCCTGCTCGTCGCCCGCCGCTTCAAGCTCCCGCACGTCGACCGCGCGCACCCCCACGCCGAGCTCGACGTACCCCACGGCGCCGGACACGAGCCGCTGTCCGCGCCGATGCCGGCAGAGTAATTCTCTCGGGGTGAACGTCGCCACCGAAGTCACCGCCATCGTGCTGCTCGCGGTCGGTAACGGCCTCTTCGCCGGCGCCGAGATCGCGATGCTCTCGGTGCGGCGCGGGCAGCTCCTCGAGCGCGCCGACGCGGGCAGCGGGGCCGCGCGCGTCGCCCTCGAGCTGCGCGCCAACCCCGAGCGCTTCCTCGCGACGGTGCAGATCGGCATCACCGTCATCGGCGCCACGGCGGCGGCCTTCGGCGGCGCGAGCCTCGCCAAGCGGCTCGCCGAGCGGTTCGTCGCGATGGGCATGGGGGCGGAGCGCGCGGCGAACCTCGGCCTCACGCTCGTCATCGTGCTCGTGTCGTACCTCTCGCTGGTGCTCGGCGAGCTCGTGCCCAAATCGATCGGCCTGCGCTACGCCGACCGCTTCACCCTGCTGGCCGCCCGTCCCCTTCGGCTGCTCGCGAGCGTGACGCGTCCGATGGTGTGGTTCCTCACCGCGAGCTCCAACGTGGTGCTCAAGCTGTTCGGCGATCACACCAACTTCGCCGAGGGCCGCCTCTCCCCCGATGAGCTCGAGCAGCTGATCGAAGAGGCCGTCATCGCCAAGACGCTCGACGCGCGCGCCGGCGAGATCGCCTCGCGCGCGTTCGGCCTGGTGTCGCTCACGGTCGACGCGGTGAAGGTCCCGCGCTCCGACGTGCTGATGGTCCGCCGCGAGCACCTCATCGACGACCTCGCGCAATGTCTGCAGCGCTCCCCGCACGACCGGTATCCGGTCGTCGAGGGCGACATCGACGGCGCCAACGCGTACCTCGTGTCGCGCGAGGCGGTCGTCGCGCTCAAGACCGGCAACGCCGCCGACGTGAAGCTCCACCCCCTCCCCTTCGTGCCCGAGAGCCGCCGCGCGGTCGAGGTGCTGTCGGAGATGCAGCGCTCCGGCAATCGCATGGCGATGGTGGTCGACGAACAGGGCGTCGTCACCGGCCTCGTCACGCTCGAAGATCTCCTCGAAGAGGTCATCGGCCCGATCCGCGGCGAGAGCAAGAAGGTCGACGGCTGGGTCGAGACCACCGACGGCCAGCGCGCCGTCGTCCGCGCGCGCGCGCCGATCCACGAGATCAATCGCCTGCTCGACCTCGAGCTGCCGGAGAGCTCCCGGTGGACGACGGTCGCGGGCTACGTCGTGGCACAGACCGGGCGCATCCCCGCGGTCGGCACCAAGCTCGACGTGAAGGGCGCGACGATCGAGGTCATCGAGGCGACGCCGCGCCGCGTGGTGCAGGTCGCGATCCTCAAATCACCATAGCTTCGCCGAAACGAAGCGAAAGCCGACCGAGCCCCACGCCGGCATGCGCGGCTGGCCGTACAGCCCGCTCCCGCCCGCGACGTCGAGCTGCACGAAGCTGCTCAGCACGAACCGCAAGCCGAGCTGGCCCGCGCCGCCGCCGACCTCGGCGTAGGGATCGCCCGAGAAGATCTCCGCCGCGAGGTTCGCGGCGCGGTACAGGTGAAGCTGCGTGGCGACGCCCCACGTCGCGCGGTAGCGGGCGTGCTTCTCGAGCTCGGCGGGCGCGTTGCTCGCGGGGCGTTCGAGCTGCGCGCCCGCGAAGCCGAGGTTCGCGTGAAGGAGAAGGTCGTCGTCGCCGATCACCTCGGTGACCGCCAGATAGGTGAACCCGTTGACCGGCGAGCGGAAGTGACCGAAGCCGAAGGGGAAGAACGTGCCCGCGATGATCGCCACCCCGGGGAGCTGGTTCGGGTGCGCGTGGTGGAGGAGCAGCTTCGCTTGGAGCAGCGGCGCGGCGAACGAGTAGTTGTGGTCGTTGGGCTCGAGCGAGAACCCGTGGACCGCGCCGAGCGTGACCTCGAGCGGCGCGATGGGCCCGATCGCCGGCACCGCCCAGTGCTGCAGCGCCGTGCGGTCGTAGCGCACCCAGCTCTCGAGCTGCGCCTGGTGCTTCCCGACGACGCGCGCGTCGTCGGTGATGAAGGGACGTACCGCCCGCGCCGGCGTCGAGGCCACCACGCACGCGAGGGAGACGGCCAGGGCGACGACGCGCAAGGACTGCGAGCTTACGGTCGTTCGAGCGAGACCCGGAAGGAATTGTCGGTCCGGCCGCTGCCGTCGCGGGACGACACGGCGATGCAGGTGCGCCCGGCGAACGAGAACGGGGCGCTCTGCCAGGTGCCGTTCGCGCCCGGCGAGCCCTTGGCCTCGGCCTTCCCGTCGACGAACATCGCGACCTCGAGGCGGCCCGAGCCGTCGCGATCGACAACGACGAACCGGACCTCGCCGTCGGCGCCGGTGGCGCAGAAGAAGTCGCGATCGCCGCGCCATCCGAGCGTGGCCCGGGCGACGTCGCCGGGGGCGAGCGCCTGCGCGGTCGCGAGCCCATCGTTCGGCTCGAGCTCGAGATCCGCGGTCTTCGACGCGATGGCGACGCGGAGCGAGTACGCGTCGGAGACGTTCTCGTGGACCGGCGGCTTACCGCCCTCCTCGAGCACGCTGCGGTCCTGCGAGACGCGCAGCCAGTGGCGGCCGGGCTGCACGCGGAACGCAGCGACGTGGAGCGCGACGCCGCGGGGGCGACAGAACGTGGCGATCGGCGCGCCCTTGGCGTTGCCCGCCTCGTCGAAGAGGTCCACGCAGAGAGGCATGTTCGGCAGCGGGGTGAGCGCGATCTCGAGGAGCGGATCGGGGGTGCCGCTCGGCACCTCGATCGCCCAGTGATCGACGTCGCCTCGGTCGACGCCGAGGCGCTTGCCGAGGTAGCCGCGCGACGGCGTGCCGAGGCTCAGCTTGCTGGCCGAAGCGGTGGTGTCGTTGGGCTCGATCTCCTCGTCGGGCGCGTTGGCGCCCGAGTGGTTGTTCCGTATCGTGCGCACGCCGAGGAGGACGGTGGCGACGGCCGCGAGCGCGACCGCGGCCGCGATCAAACCCGCGCGACGTCGCCGCTTGCTGTACGCGTCGACCTCGTCGCGCGTCGCGACGGGGACCGAGACGTCTGCGTCGACGCGCGACGGGCGGATGCTGTCGGGGACGCCGGCCACCGCCAGCGACTCGATCGCGCCGGAGCGGAGGAACCCGCCGGAGACACCGAGGCTCGCGAGGTGCGCGATGAGCGCTTCGCGCAGCTCGCTGGCGTCGGCGTAGCGCTGGTCGCGGTCCTTGGCCATCGCCTTGACGATGATGTCGCTGACCTCGCGCGAGATCTTCAGATCGGGGCGGCGCTCGTGCGGCGGGATGAGCGGCTCGGTGAGGTGCTGGGTGATCACGGCCATCGGCGTGGCCCCGATGAACGGAGGCACGCCGCAGAGCGCGCGGTACATCACAGCGCCGAGCGCGTAGATGTCGGCGCGGCCGTCGACCACCTCGCCGCGGATCTGCTCCGGCGACATGTAGAAGGGCGTGCCGACGATGGCGCCGGTGGTGGTGACGTCGTTGGTGTGCGGGCGCTCGTCGTCGTGGAGCTTGGCGAGGCCGAAGTCGAGCACCTTGACGAGGTCGGTGAGCTGACGGGCCTCGGCGCGGGCGCGATTGTCCTCGGCGTCGGCGCTGCCGCTCGGGTGGAGGACGAGGATGTTCTCCGGCTTGATGTCGCGGTGAACGATCCCCCGCTGGTGCGCCTCGCGCATGGAGTTGCAGACCTGAACCGCGATCTGCGCGATACGCGGGAAGGGCAGCGGGCCCTCGCGCTTGAGGACCTTGCCGAGGTCCTCGCCGGCGACGAGCTCCATCACCAGGTAGGTGAGCCCGTCGCTGTGGCCGAAGTCCCAGACCTGCACCGTGTTGACGCTGGTGAGGCGCGACGCGGCCAGGGCCTCGCGCTTGAACCGACGGACGACCTCGCGGTTGCGCGAGAGCTCCCCAGTGAGGAGCTTCATCGCCATGAGCTTGCCGATACGGAGGTGCTCGACCTTGTAGACGACGCCCATCCCGCCGCGACCGAGGTGGCCGACGATGCGGTAGCGGTCGGCGATCACGCGGCCGATCAGCGGATCGGGGGCGCGCTCCGCGGGGCGCGGGCGACCGTTTCCCTCTTCGCGCGGGGCGGATGGCTCCGAGTAGAGTTCTTCGTTCTGCGACCGCATTGCCTGCGCCACACCGGGTTCGATGCTGACCTGCCCGATCGCATCGCGTGGCTCCGTCGCGTTATTTCTCGCGCGGCTATTTCGCCCGGATCAGGATCGACGCGTCGATCTCGACGGCCGTGGATTTGCCCTGCTCGACGGGGAGCGCGCGGGTGACCACCCCGAGCACCTCGAAGACGTCGCCCTTGGTCGCGGTCGCGCCGGGCGGCATCAACACGCGCACGGCCGGGCACTTCGGCTCACCGCACTTGACCTCGCCGACGCCGATGGCTCGGCCGTCCTCCTCTTTGGTCTGCGCGACCTCGAGCTTGACCGCGACGACGGCCCCGACGTGGTCCTCGGGCTTCTCGGCCACCTTCGCGAAGGGAGTCTTCGCCTCGGCGCGGAGGATGGTGACGACCTCGGCTGCGTCCTTCGCGTGCGCGATCGGCAACGTGAGCTCTCGTGGAGCGAGCTTGCTCGAATAGGCGCGGAGCCGGAGCTCCTTGTCGTCCTTGCCGATCTTCACAGTGCCCTTGAAGAGGCCCGTGTCGTCGGCGGTCAGGGTGGTGTCCTCGACGTCGACGGTGCCACCGGCGGCGGTGTGACCGGACACCTCGAGCTCCTCGCCGATGGCGAACGCGCGGCGCCCGGGCAGACCGATGCGCAGCGAGGAGTAGGGAATCGACAGCTTGAGCGAGCCCTTGATCGGCGCGCCGCTCGCGGGCTGCACCTCGTAGCTCACTGTCTTGTCGAAGACGCGCGCCTCCTCGGTCGGCGCCGGGATCTCGACCGAGTGCGTCTTGCCCGTGAGCTTGTGACCGTCGACGAGCACGGCCTTCTGGTCGTCGGCGAGCTCGAACACGACGTCGATCCGCGACTCGCCCTTCTCGAGCGGCGCGAGCGAGGGGTGCACGCGATAGGGGACCGCGACGGCGAGCTCGACGTCCTCCGGCGACTTGCCCTTCGGCACGACCTTACCGCGGAAGACGTTGCGTCCGACCTTGAGGTCCTTGGGGGCGAGCGCGATCGTGGCGGCGCCGCCGGTGAACGACGCGCTCTTGCCGCCGAGATCGATCGAGCTGCCGTCGGCGCAGGTAGCGCACTTCACGACGAGCTTCGGCGCGTTGGCGTCGCCCTCGATCGCCGAGGTGAGCGCCGGCGGACCGCTCGAGCGGAGCACCAGATAGAGCACCGCCCCGGCGATCGACGCGAGCGCGACCAGCGCGAGGAGGATCGCAGGGGCACGCGAGGGACGCGGCACCCCGGCGGCGACGAGCGGCTCCGACACGCGCGGCGGCGGCGGCGGCGGCGGCTGAAACACCGGCGGCGGCGGCTGGTACACCGGCGGTCGGTCGTGGCTCGGCGCGATGCCCGGCAGCGCGACCCCCATCAGCGTGCCCTTCGGATCGTTCTTCGGCGCGCGCGGCTGGGGAGCGACCGGCGCGACCGGCTCATTGGCGCGGTCGGCGCCCGGCAGCGTGCCCACGCCGACCATCGTCTGCGACAGCGGGTTCTTCTTGGGCGCGGGCTCGGGAGCGGGCG
>JALHOE010000058.1 GCA_022843175.1 Deltaproteobacteria bacterium | reverse complement strand
GCCCGCCGCGAACAACTCGCGCGGGGCGGCGCCGCGCAGGCCGAGGCGCTCGCCGCCCTCGACGACGAGTTCTACGCCGCTCCCTCGCGCACGCCGACGCAAGCGGCGTTCCTGCGCCGCAACCGGGAACGCCTCGCATAACTTTGGTCGTCGCGTCGTGCATTGGCTGCGGGTTGGAGAATCCCACGCTCGATGATCTCGCGGTTTGCTCGGATCGCACTCACGCTCGGAGCCGGCTCGGTCCTGCTCGGTGTCTCGATGAAAACGCTGGGCGAGCTGGCTCTCGGGCCGCGGCTGGCCGAGATCGACGACAGCATCCTCCGCCGATTCGCCTCGATGAGGTCCGGCTGGCTGAACGGGGCCGCGGTCGACGTCACGGCCCTCGGCTCCGGCACGCTGCTCGCGATCGCCACCGCAGTCGTGTTCCTCATGCTCGTGACGACCCGCGACGCATACGGCGCGCTGCACCTCGCCTGCGCCAGCGTGGGTGCCGGCCTGCTCACGAGCTTCTTCAAGCACTACTTTGCGCGGCCTCGCCCCGAGGTCGTCGAGCGACTCATCCAGGTCGCGAGCTACTCGTACCCGAGCGGGCACGCCGTCGGCACCGCTGCGTGTTACTTCAGCTTCGCGCTGATCGCGCGCCGCCACCTACCTCGGCACGTCAGCCGCGAGGTGTTGATCGGGTTCACGCTGCTCACGATCGTGCTCGTGGGCCTGTCCCGTGTCTACGTAGGCGTGCACTACTTCAGCGACGTGCTCGCGGGCATTCTGATCGGCGTCGGCTGGTCGCTGCTTCTCGCCGGCGCATTCTCGCTCCACGAACG
Source organism: Deltaproteobacteria bacterium (assembly GCA_022843175.1). GTDB lineage: Bacteria > Myxococcota_A > Polyangia > Polyangiales > JADJMO01 > JALHOE01. Next base: position 41,633 of record JALHOE010000058.1, on the reverse strand, counting down.
CGCACGACAGCGTCGCTCGACGGCGAGCCTGCTGGCGACCGAGTGATCAGGCCGACGCCTCCGCCAACCCGCGCCCCATCGACAGCGCCTCGTCGAGCGTGTCGCAGAAGAACACGTGGTCGTGCTTCACCGAGAGGTTCGCCTTGGCGAAGACGCGGCGCGGCTCGGGCAGCGGACCGGCGATGATCACCTTCTTCTTGGCGATGCGGAGCTGGTCGAGCGCGCTCTCGAGGGCCACGAGGCCGGTCGCGTCGATGGCGGGCACGCGCCCGAGCGCCAGCACCACGACCTGCGCCTTGATGCCGACCGTGGCGATCTGCGCCATCGCGTTCTGCGCAGCGCCGAAGAACAGCGGGCCGGCGATCTCGTACACCGTGACGCCCTCCGGAAGCTCGGAGCGCTCGGCCGTCTCGTCGTCGACGAGCCGCGCGTGGGTGAGCTCGGCCATGCGCCGCATGAACAGCAGCGCGGCCAGCACCACGCCGACCGAAACGGCGATGACCATGTCGAACACGACGGTGAGCACGAAGCACGTAAGGAGCACCGAGACGTCGCTCTTCGGCGCGACCTTCACGATGTGGATGAAGTGCTTCACCTCGGACATGTTCCACGCGACCAGGAGCAAGAGCCCCGCGAGCGAGGCCATCGGCACGTAGGCGACGAGCGGCGCGAGCAGCAGCACCGCGAGCAGCACGATCACCGCGTGGGTCAGCGAGGCGAAGGGGCTCTTGGCGCCGCTCCGCACGTTGGTCGCCGTGCGCGCGAGGGCGCCGGTCGCCGCGATGCCGCCGAAGAACGGCGCGACGAGGTTGCCGATTCCGAGGCCGACCAGCTCCGCGTCCGGATCGTGCTTGGTGCCAGCCATGCCGTCGGCGATGACCGCCGACAGCAGCGACTCGATCGCGCCGAGGATGGCGATCGCGAACGCCGGCCCGAGCAGCTCGCGCACCATCGCGAACGACAGCGTGCCTGCGCCCCACGGGATCATCGGGCGTGGCGGCAGCGGAGGAATGCCGGCGTAGGTGACGTTTCCGATCGTCGTCTTGAACTTGCTACCGATCGTCGCGACGTGGAACCCCGGAACGAGGCGATGGAGCAACGTGACCGCGACGGTGACGATGACGAGCGCGACGAGGGGCGAGGGCACCCGCTTGGTGAGCCGCGGGAAGGTGAGCAGGATGACCAGCGTGCTCGCCGCGACGACCGCCTCGGAGAGGTGCGCCGTGTGCCGCGCGTGAAAGAGCGCGCTGACCTTGCCGAAGTAGGTCTCGGGCATCTCGTGCACGGTGAGCCCGAACGCGTCGCGCAGCTGGAGGGTGGCGATGACGGTGGCGATGCCGGCGGTGAACCCGGTGGTGACCGGGTGCGGAATGAACTGGATCAGGCGCCCGAGCCGCGCGAGGCCCATCGCGAGCAGGATCGCGCCCGCCATGAACCCCGCGGTCAACAGGCCGTGCAGGCCATATTTGTTGACGATCGGCGCGAGGATGACGACGAACGCCGCGGTCGGGCCGGTGACCTGCAGCCGCGAGCCGCCCAACAGCGCGACCACGGCGCCGGCGACGATGGCTGTGTACAGGCCGTATTGAGGAGCAACACCGACTGCGATCCCCAGTGCCATCGACAACGGCAGAGCCACGATGCCAACGACGAGCCCCGCGAGCAGATCGGAGCGGAGCGCTTCTCGGCTGTAACCCTCGCGGAGCGTCCGCCGCAGCGCCGCGGCGAAGAGCATCGTCTTCGGTTCACGTCTGGATGGTGGGGACACTGGGAGGGGTGCGCAGTATAGCGCCCGGCTCCGCGGTTGGCGCGCGCAATGCAGTCATCCTCGAGCGGAGGATTCACTATGTTTGACCGACCCACTGATCCCGCCGTGCGCGCAGCGCGCAGCGAGGAGAAGATTGTCACCGCCTTCTTCGACCGCGCCGACACCGCCAATCGCGCGTACATCGAGCTCAAAGCCGCAGGCATCGATCCGGCGAAGATCACCGTGCTCGCGAACCAGAACCTCGCACGGAAGGATCTCGCGATCACCGAGCACACCAAGGCGCCCGAGGGTGCCGCGGGTGGAGCGGCCCTCGGCGCAGGCGTCGGAGCGCTCGCGGGCGCGCTGACCGTTGCCGGCTCGCTGCTCATTCCGGGCATCGGCTGGATCGCCGGTCCCCTCGTCGGCGCGCTGGTCGGCGCGGGCGCGGGCACGGTGACCGGTGGCATCGTCGGCGCGCTCGTGGGCGCCGGAATGCCGGAGCACGAAGCGCGCGTGGTCGAGGACTCGCTCCGCCAGGGCGGCGTCGTCCTCGCGGTGCACGCCACGTCCCGCCACCTCGACCTGATCCGCCGAACCCTCAAGACCAACGGCGGTCAGGCCCTCTCGCTGTCGTAGTCACGACGGGGCCGCCGGCATGAGCCGGCGGTTGCCCACTCAACCCGCAGCATCCACGAGCGGATACAGCTCGTCGTTCTCCCGGCACATCCGCATCCACAACGTCTTGAGCACCCGCTTGGTATCCCGCGCGAACCCGGCGGGATCGGCGGTGATCGACTCGGTCGTCGGCCACCGCTTGGAGTAGACCGCGAACGCCGAGTAGATGCCCTTCACCTCGTCGAACATGTCCCGAGCCTTCGCCCGCACCGCCGTGTCGGAGTGCTCGAGCAGGCGCGGGTAGAGCGCCTCGTTCTCCATCGACGCGTGCATGTTGAGCTTGCCCGCGAAGCGCGCGACCGAGCGACGGAGCTCCGCGGCGCGCGCCGCGATCTGCTCGGGCGGCTCCGCGAGCTGCTGCAGGAGCGCGCCGCCGAGCGTCGCCAGCTCCTCGTGCTGACGCCGAAAGTTGTCCGTCGGGGTGCGCGAGGACGACGTGGGACGAGACAGCGGCGGGGGATGGTCCGAGCCGCGGAGCGCGAGCACCGTCTTGCTCGACGACGCAAGCAGCGACACCGACGCGATGCGATCGAACGACGCGCGCGACTGATCGCCCGCGAACGGCCGCAGCGCCGCCGCGAGCGCGCCCACGCCGCCGTAGCGCGCAGCGGCGTCTTTCTCGAGACAGCGCGCGATGACCAGGTCGAGGCCGCTCGGGACGTCGTCGAAGTAGCGCCGCAGCGACGAGGGGGCGCCGGCCGCGATCTGCGCGCCGAGCGCCGCCTGCGACCCGGCCTCGAACGGGTGATGTCCGGTCATCAGCTCGAACAGGATCACGCCGAGCGCCCAGATGTCGGTCCGCAGATCGACGGTCGACGAATCGCGGAGCTGCTCGGGCGACATGTAGAGCGGCGAGCCGAGCGTGCCCCGCGCCGCGGTGAGCCCGCTCTCCGACCAGCCCTGGGTGTCGGGCGCCTTGGCGATGCCGAAGTCGAGCAGCTTCACGAGCGGCGTGCCATCGAGCCGACGCGTGAGGAAGAGGTTCCCCGGCTTGAGGTCGCGGTGCACGATGCCGAGCGCGTGCGCCTCGGCCAGCGCCTCGCAGGCCTGCAGCACGTAGTCGATCGCTTCGGCGATCGGCAGCGCGCCTCGTCCCCGCACGTGGCGGTGCAGGTCGGTGCCGACGAGGAGCTCCATCACCAGGAACGGGACGCCCTCTGCCGTGGTGTCGACGTCGAGCACGCGCGCGACGTGCTCGCTCTTGATCCGCGCCGCCGCCCTCGCCTCACGGAGGAAGCGCGCGCCGGCGCCCTCGACCTCGGACGCCTCGGCGAGGAGGAACTTGATCGCGACCGGCTGCTCGAGCTGCAGGTGGCTCGCTTCGAGGACCACCCCCATCCCACCGCGTCCGATCACCCGCTCGACCCGATACTTCCCCGCGATCACCGAGCCCGCGTCGAATGGGCTGGCGTTGTCGTTCTCCCCCGCGCTCATCACAGAGCACTACGGGGTTGGTTTCGGTTCGGATCGTGGGCACCCACAAATAGGTGCGACACGCTGCGAGATCAGCCCTTCGGCACTCTGCTGCTCGGAGGACCGAAGATCTTCTCCTGCTGCTCGGCCATCGCCTTGATCTCGGCCTCGAGGTCGGAGAGCTTCTCGACGAACTCGACGACGGTGAGGTAGGGCCACACGCCGCCGTCGGTCCTTCGCTCACAGCGCACGACCTTCGCGGTCACGTCGCGCGGCTCGCGGCCCTCTTCGATGTAGAGGCTCAGGTGCAGCTCGTCGCCGGGCTCGCGGCGGGTCTGGGTGAGGATCTGCGCGCCGACGACGCTCAGCTCGCGGATCATCGCCGTGCGCGGCGGCTTGGCGTCCTCCGCGCGCTCCTGGATGGGAAAGCACGCGAGATGTCGGGTCCCCCGACGACGGTCTTTATCAGCCGGCGCGCTCATGCTCGGAGGATACGCCAACTCACGGAGCTACGACGAAGAAGCCAATGACGCTGTACGCCATCGGGCGAGGAGCCAGAGCGGCGCCAGGCAGGCCAATGCGGCGACGGAATAGGTAACCGGATAACCGAGACGGTCCCCGAGCTTGCCCCCGATGACCCCGCCGAGCCCGATCGAGAGGGCGTTCGCGCTGGTGAGCACGGTGTAGTGAAGCCCAGCATTGGCCGGCCTGGTGGCGGCCATCAGCGCCGCGAACAGGACCGTGGTGCCCATGCCGCTCGCGAAATGCTCGACGGCGATCGACGCGATGGTGAGCGGGCGCGGGACGGCGAGCGTCGCGGCGGCGACGAGGGGGAGGCAGGCGGCCGCCTGGACGAGGCCGGCGATGAGGAGCCCGCGCTGGTCGCCCATCTTCTTGTGGAGGAGCCCGCCCGCGCCCGCGCCGAGGAGGGCCGACACCGTGCCGGCGGTGACCACCGCCATGCCGATCTCCCGCGTCGACCAACGCGCGTCGACGACCATCGGCTTGATCAGCACCGAGGCGACGTGGAGCCCGAGCTTGTAGGTCATCGCGAGGCCGACGATCGGCCAGGTGTGCCGCCCGAAGACGTGGGCGACCATCGCGCGCGCCTCGAGGGGCTGCGCTCGGGAGGGCTCGGGCGAGTCCGCGTCCGACGTGTCGCGGAGCGCGAAGGCGGCGCCGCCGGCGGCGGCGATCAGCGCCGCGCAGAGCAGCAGCGACGGGCGGTCGCCGAGATCCGACATCGCGACGAGGAGACCGGCGCCGCCGATGAGGATCCCGACGCGGTAGCCCGCGACCTGCGCGACGTTGCCGACGCCGCGATCGCCGGGGCGAAGGACGCGGACGGCCGTCGCGTCGACGAACACGTCCTGCGTCGCGGCGAAGAGCGCGGCGAGCGCGGTGATCGCGAACCACACGCCTCGCGCCGACTTGAACGGGACGATCGCGTACGACGCGACCACCACCGCGAGCGTGAGCTGCAGCGCGAGGAGGATCGTCCGCGCGTGCCTTCGCGCGAGGGGGCGGTCGGCGGCGCCGGCCCAGAAGATCTTCAGCTGCCACGGGAGCTGGAGCCACGAGACCGCCGCGATCGTCGCGAGCGATGCGCCGCTCTGGCGGAGGACCACGGGCAGGTACTCGGCGGCGAGACCGAAGGGGATGCCCTGCGTCGCGTAGAGCAGCGAGAGCGCAGCGAGGACGCGATTTCGGCGCACGGGCGCGGCGGATGCTGCCACGGGCGGTTGACCGCGGGTACTGCGGCATTCAAGCTCCCGCGCAGAGGTCGAGATGAAGCGGTCGGTCCTGCTCGCGGTTCTCCTATTCGGTTGCTCGGCGGAGTCGGGCGGTCGCGAACCGAACGGCACCCTCACCGACTCCGGCTCCAGGGACGACGGCGGCGGCATCGTGGTCGGCGACGGCGGCGGCGACGAATCGGGCCTCGGCACCGACGCCGCGCTCTCCACCGACACCGGCCCGGACATGGCGCCGGCCGCCGCGGTCTACGCGCACAGCGCCTCCACGCTCTACAAGCTCGACCCGGACACCAAGGCCGTCACGGTCGTCGGCAACTTCTCGGGCTGCTTCGGCGTCGTCGACATCGCGCTCGACGCCAAGTCCAACCTCTATGCGTCCGCGAGCGGCATCTACCTGGTCGACAAGACCAACGCCAAGTGCACCAAGGTCGGCGGCGGCACCTTCGCCGGCAACTCGCTCTCGTTCGTGCCCGCCGGCACCATCGAGCCCGACCGCGAGGTCCTCGTCAGCTACAACGGCGGCCAGTACCTCCGCGTCGATCTCGACAAGGGCACCACCACGTCGCTCGGCTCGCTCCCGAGCGGCTTCTCGTCGAGCGGCGACATCGTCTCGGTGAAGGGCGGCGGCACCTACGTCACCGTGGTCGGCAACGGCTGCGGCGACTGCCTCCTCGAGATCGACCCCAAGACCGGCACCATGAAGAAGAACTGGGGCTCGGTCGGCGCCGGCGCGGTCTACGGCATCGCCTACTGGGCGGGCACCGTCTACGCGTTCAACGACGCCGGGCACATCTACGAGCTCACCTTCGGCACCGACAAGCTCACCAACAAAGAGATCCCGATCCCGATGAAGCCGAGCGGCTTGTCGTTCTGGGGCGCGGGCTCCACCACGGCGGCGCCCGTCGTGCCGGTGAAGTGATGCGCGCGGCGTTCGCGATCGCGGGCGCGCTCGTCGTCGGCGCGTGCGCCACCACCGCCAAGGTGCCCGAGCGCCGTGCTCGCGCGTTGCCGCCCCCGGTCGCTGCGTCCGCGGCGCCGGTCGAGGCCGCGTCGGCCGCGCCGCCGGAGGACGAGCCGGAAGAAGAAGAGGTCGCGCCGGCGCCGAGCGCGGCACCCACGCCCGTCGCCGCGTGCAACCCGCAGAAGGCCTTCCAGTACCTGATCCGGTCGAGCTACATCCCGGTGAAGACCAAGAAGCAGGAGCACGAAAAGGCGCTCAAGTGGCGCACCACCCAGTACGGCTACGTGAAGGGCTTCGGCGAGGCGTCGTGGAACAGCAAGCTCGCGAAGGACGAGGTCGTGGCCACCACGGTCTTCGGCCTCCCGGTCAGCGTCCACAAGAAGGTGGTCCCGGCGATCAAGTGCGCCGAGGCAGAGATCAAGGCCACCTGCGGGAGCACGCCGTACACGCCGCACGTACTGTCCGGCATCCGCGACAAGAACACCTACCGCGCCGGCGAGGTCACCAACCACCTCTACGGCATCGCGCTCGACATCGACCCGCTGCTCAACTCCTGCTGCGGGTGCGTCAAGAAGTGGCAGGCCTCGCCGCTCTGCAAGAAGAAGGCGAAGACCATCTGGGAGCGCATGTCGATGCCCAAGTGCTGGGTCGACGCGTTCGAGAAATACGGCTTCTACTGGCTCGGCCACGACGCGCTGATGGACACCATGCACTTCGAGTTCCTCGCCGACCCCGACCAGATCATGGTCACGCCCAAGGTGATCGCGGCCGCGGCGCCATAGTTACGGGCTCGGCTGCGGCTCGAGCGGCTGCTCCGCTCGGGAGTGCTCGAGCGGCTGCTCCGCTCGGGAGTGCTCGAGCGGCTGCTCCGCTCGGGAGTGCTCGAGCGGCTGCTCCGCTCGGGAGTGCTCGAGCTGCTGCTCGCTCGCGAGCGGAGGCGCGTTCGGCTCGAAGTTCCAGCCCGCGGCCTCCCACTGCGCGGCCCGCTCGTGGAAGTCGACCGCGCCGGCGCGCGCGAGCACCTCGGCAACGCGTCGCACGTAGGAGCGCTCGACGCGCGCGACCACCGCGATGCCGCCGCGCCGCACGCTCTCCACGGCGATCTCGGCGTCCTCGAGGGGCATCCCGAGGTCTCGCAGCTCGTCGATCGGCCGGCTCCGTCCGGTCACCGACGCGATCCCGCCCGCGATGAGCAGCGGCGGGGCCGTAAATAGTCCGGCCAACGGGACCGCGCAGAGCGCGATCCCGACCAGGGTCACGGCGAGCCCCGCCGTCGTCATCCCGATCCCGTTGATCGGCTCCACCACGTGATGGTGCCTGCTCGGCGGAATGGTGTCGGGGTGCGCGAGGATGAGGATGTCCTCCGGCGCGACGCCGAGCGACTTGAGCCCGGCGATCGCGTGCTCGGCCTCGCGACCGCGATCGAACACGCCCATCACCGCCGCGGTATTGCGGCGCATCACTGCCCCCCCGTGAGCCAGAGGTAGACACAAATCGCGAGAGCGAGCAGCCCGAGGAAGCTCGCGATGGCGCCGATCGCGCGGTAGGAGAGCTCGCGAGGCGTGCTGTAGACGCCGACCTCGCGCGGAATCGGGCCGGAGGGCCGCCACGAGGGGGTAGTAGTGGAGATGTTGTCCATGCGCTTCGACCTCGTCCGGTGGTGAGTTCCCTGCCACCGACAGAGCACGAACCGTGCAGACGAAATCCGTTCCCTTGGTGCACGCCCACGAGCGGCTCGAGGCAACCGCGCTAAGCTCGACCACGATGCGCATCGCAGGGTTGCTCGCCGCGCTGATGCTCACTGGTTGCGGCTACGACTTCGAGTCCTATCTCGATGAGAGCGCTGTCCCCGACAGCGCCGCGACCGACACCGCCAACGTCGACAGCGCGGCGGTCGACACGGGCTCCGCGGACTCGAGCGAGCTCGACACCGGCACGGCGCCGCCCGGAGACAGCGCCGTGGCCGACACCACCGTGCCCGACGTGGCCGTGCCCGACGTGGCCGCGCCCGACGTGGCCGCGCCCGACGCCGGCGCATGCACCGACGCCGAGGGCAAGGTCTTCGGCGGCCACTGCTACTTCCCGGTCGGACCGACCAACTGGAACAACGCGCGTACCATCTGCGCCGGACGCTCCGCGCACCTCGTCACGATCACGAGCGCTGCCGAAGAAGCGTTCGTCGAGACGCTGCGCCCCGGCGCCGACCGCTGGATCGGGTTCCGCCGCACCGGCGCGATGTTCGAGTGGATCACCGGCGAGGCCGCGAGCTACACGAAGTGGGCGACGGGCGAGCCGAATGGGAGCGGCGAGTGCGCCCGCTTGCGCGCCGACAACGCCTGGGCGGACCAGAACTGTGTGCAGAGCGAGGTCGCCCTCTGTGAACGAGATTGAATGCCGCTCGCGGATCGTGCGTTCATGTCGCGCATGAACCGGGTCCTCGCATGCGTGCTCATCGCCACGCTCATCGCCTGCTCGAAGAAGAAAACCGAGGCGCCGGCCGTAACGCCGCCCCCCGTCGCGTCGACGCCAGCGCCCCCCGCCAGCACCTCCTCGATGGCGGCGAGCCAACCCGCCCCCTCCGCCACGCCCGACGCCGGCGACGACGCGATCGAGTCCGACTTCACGCTGCACGAAGATCTGGTGCTCGCCGAGGGCAAGCCGCTGCCGCTGCCGAAGATCACGCCGGCCGGCAAAGAGGCCATCACCGCGCACGCCGCCGCGATCCAGACGAAGTTCGAGGAGATCGTGAGGGCCGGCTTCAAACAGGTGAAGCGCTTCAACGCGTCGTGGATCCCCGCCACGTACATCGTGTTCGAGAAGCCGGCGAAGAACGAAGACCCCGCGCAGTGGAAGATGCTCGAGGTGGAGGGTGAGTGGACCAACGAGTTCGAGCTCCCCGACACCCACAACTTCTACGATCTGTGGAACACGCCGCGCGGCTATTTCATCGACGTCACCGGCGACGATCGCCTCACTTATTTCCTTCGCCGCGTCGACGGCGCGCAGATCGATTGCCTCGGCAAGGTGTGGAACATGAACACCGGCAAGGTCGAGGGGCTCAAGGAAGTGCCCGAGTTCGTCACCCGCGCGCGCGACGTCGACGGCGACGGCAAGCAGGAGTTCCCCACGGCGATCTTCGCCTACGAGCTCGCCGGCTTCATCCACCAGTCGCAGCCGCCCGCCGAGACGCTGTGCGACGTGAAGCGCGAGGGCAAGCTCACCATCGACGTCGTCGGCGTCGATCGCGACGGCGCGTTCAAGGCGTTCTACGAGAAGCGCCTCAAGGCTGCGAAGGCGCGTGCGGCGAAGATCCGCAAATGGGCCGACGACCCGAAGGCCGGGAAGCGCAAGAAGGGCGACCTCCGCTTCACCCACGAATGCGCGCTCGACGCAGCGCAGGCCGCGGCCGAGGTCTTCGCCTACGACCGCCTGCTCGGCACCGGCGCCGACACCGCCATCGTCGACGCCGATGCCGCGATGAAGGGCTTCGCGCTCAAGCCCTCGGCGTGCGAGGGCCTCGAGAACAAGGGCGGCGACGCGAGCCGTGATCAATGGCCCGACATGCGCACAGCCCTCCTCTCCTGGAAGCCCCCGCACGAAGCGCACTAAGCGAGTTATGGACGTTGCTCGCGCGGGTTGCGTCGACCGTTGACCGTTGACCGTCATCCGTTGGAACCACGGCCGATAGGCGCGCGCGTCAGCGAGCGCCTACCGGTGCGAGTGGCGCGAATCACCGAGGCGCTCGCTGACGCGCGCGCCTATGGGTCGGCACGACGGTCGACCGGCGATACGGCCGCTCGTCGAATGCGGAGCGCACTCTAGGACTTGATCGAACCCCGCGCAGCGGACAAGCTCGTCGCCCATGCCTCGGGCGTCGCTGCGAGCACCCTTCATCGTCGTGATGACCGTCGCCGGCTGTAGCGATCCGGCGAGCACCTCGGAGAACGCGAGCGATTCGTCCGTCATCGACAGCTACCCCGACATCATCACGTCGGACAATCCCCCGTGCCTCTTCATGGCGTGCGACACCGGGACCACCCCGCCGATCGACTGCACGGCGCCCCTGCCCGCGGACTTCGCCTGCGGGTCCATCAAGGCCAAAGCCGGACAGAAGGTGTGCGCGGAGGCGAGCCTCACCGAGCTGATGACTTGCTTCGTCGCCGGCGGCGAAAAGGCCTGTGAAGCCGCCAGGGCCAAGCACCCCGACTGCGACAAGTGTCTCACCGAGTGGAAGTACGGAGAGAGGTTCTTCGACGTCGGTGCGTGCATGCACCTCGTCGACCCCGCGAGCGGCTGCGGCGAGGCCTGGCGCTGCGAGCGCGACTGCGTGGCCGCCGCGTGCGCGGAGTGCGACGACTCCCCGGGCAGCGGCAAAACCCCGGGCGGGTCCGCGCTCAGCGAGTGCGACGCGCGTATGCGCAACGCAGCGGATGCGGGGACGGGCACCTGCTACGAACGAGCGACGCGCGATCTCGACCTCTGTCGCCTGCACCCGACCGTGGCCGTCTGCTTCGTCGACAAGGCCGAGGATGTCCTTCGCTTCTACCGCGGCGCCTGCCGCGACGGCGGGGACTGGTCGAAGGCCCTGTCCCCGGGGTGATCACGCCAACGGGGCGCTACTCCGCCGGCGAGCCCAGCGGCTCTCGCCGCGACACGGGTGGCTTGCCGCGGAGCCTGCGCACAAACCCCTTCAGGCTCTCGATCGCGACGTAGAACGCCGGGACGACGAGCAGCGACAGCAGCGTGGAGCTGATGACGCCGCCGATGACGGCGATCGCCATCGGCGAGCGGAACTCGCTGCCCTCGCCCTTGCCGAGCGCGGTCGGGAGCATGCCGAGGACCATCGCGGCCGACGTCATGAGGATCGGCCGGAGACGCTCCGGACCGGCTTCGAGGATCGCCTGCAGCGGTGTCTCGTTGTGCTCTCGCACGCGCACGATCGCGCGGTCGATGAGCAAGATGGCGTTCTTCGTCACCAGGCCCATCAGGAGGATGATGCCGATCATCGCGCCCATGGCGAGCGTGGTGCCGGCCATGAAGAGCCCGAGGAACGCGCCGACGAACGCCAGCGGCAGGGTGAGCATGATCGTGAGCGGGTGGATGAAGCTCTCGAACTGCGAGGCGAGCACGATGTAGATGAACACGACTCCGAGCAGCAGGGCGGTGCCCATGTTGTCGTTGGTCTCGTTCATCATCTTGATCTGCCCGTCGAAAGCGATGCTCACGCCCGGCGGGAGCTTCATTGCGGCGATCTGCGGCTTGATCTCGGTGACGATGTCGCCGAGCGCGCGGCCCTTGACCGCTGCCCACACCTGGATCTGACGAGAGCGGTCCTCGCGCTCGATGACCTGCGGGCCCTCGCCGCGGGAGAACTTGGCGACGTCGGTCAGCTTCACCGGCCCCTTGGGGGTGGCGATGGTGATCTTGGCGAGGGCGGCCTCGGTGTCGCGGTCGCCCTTGCCGAGGCGCACCTTGATCGGCACCTCTTCGCTCTTGCTGGTCGACGTGGCGGCGATGCGGAGCTTGCCGGCCTCTTCGCCCTCCATCGCGGTGCGGAGGGCGAGCGCGACCTGCGCGACGCCCACCCCGAGATCGGCGGCCTTCTGGCGATCGATCTCGACCTGCAGCTCGGGGCGGCCGGGCGAGAACTTCACCCTCACGTCGATGAGGCCCGGCGTCTTGGCGAGGATCTTGGCGAGCTCGCGGCTGACCGGGAGCACGTCCTCGTAGGTGGCGCCGCGCACGTCGATCATGACGGGCGCCTCGGTGGCCGCGCCCTCGACGAAGGCCGGGTCGGCCAGCGTGATCTCTGCGCCCTCGATCGTGGCGGCGGCCTTGCGCGCCGCTTCTTTGATGGTGTTGATCGGGGTGTCGAGGCGCTTGTCCTTGGTGGTGGTGATCACCCGCCACTTCGCCTTGTTGCCCTCGATCGTGGAGAACACGGTGAGGACGTGCTTGTTCTTGCGGAGCAGCTCCTCGCCGCGCGCCGACAGCTTCGAGGTCTCGTCGAGCGAGGTGCCGGCCGGGAGCTCGAGCTCCGTGATGAACTGGCCGCGGTCCTCGGCGTTGACGAACTCCGAGCCGGTGAGCTTGGCGATGAAGCCCATGAAGAACAGCGAGCCGATCGCGAGGACGCCGACGACGATCTTGTGGTGCACCGCCCAGTGCAGCATCCCGCGGTAGACGTTATCCATCCCCTCGAAGAACCAGAGGAACGGACGCTTCAGCCAGTAGAAGCTCTCCTTGGTGGGGTCGTGGACGATCGTCTTGGAGAACCTGCTCGACAGCATCGGGTCGAGCGTGAACGCCACGACCAACGAGATCATGACCGCGACCGAGATCGTGATGCCGAACTGGCGGAAGAACTGGCCGACCATGCCCTTCACGAACGCGACCGGGAGGAACACGGCGACGATCGTGAGCGTGGTGGCAAAGACCGAGAGGGCGATCTCCTTGGTGCCCTCGAGCGCCGCCCGCGCGGGTGGCTTTCCCATCTCCAGGTGCTTGAAGATGTTCTCGCGTACGACGACGGCGTCGTCGATGAGGAGGCCGATCGCCAGCGACAACCCGAGCAGGGTCATCATGTTGAGCGTGTACCCGAGGAGGTACATCACGAAGAACGTGCCGATGACGCTCGTGGGCAGCGCGACGGCGCTGATCAGCGTAGAGCGCAGATCGAGCATGAAGATGAGGATGATGAGGATCGCCATCGCGCCGCCGAAGACGATGGAGGTCTCGACCTCGTGGACGTTCTCCTTGATGAACCGCGACTGATCGAAGATCTCGTCGCTCTTCATGTCGGCCGGGAGGGCCTTCTGCAGGCCGACCAGCTTGACCTTCACCGCGTCGGCGATCTCGATCGTGTTCTTGCCGGACTGCTTGAGGATCGAGAACGAGACCGTCTCGGCGCCGTTGGAGCGAATGAGCTCGGTGCGGTCGGCGAAGGCGTCGTCGACCTTGGCGACGTCCCGCAGCTTGACGGTGGAGCCGTCGGCTGCGGTGGCGACGATGGTGTCGCGGATCTGCTCGACGTTGGCGAAGTCGCCGAGGGTGCGGACCGAGACCTCCTTGGTGCCCTCGTCGTAGTGACCGGCCGGGACGTTGAGGTTGGCGGCGCGGAGGCGCATGACGATGGAGGCCGGATCGAGCCGGAGCGAGTCGATCTTGGCGCGATCGAGCTCGACGCGAATCTCGCGCGTGGCGCCGCCCTTCACCTCGACGACCGCGACGCCCTCGACCTGCTCGAGCGCGGGCTTGATGACGTCCTCCGCGTACTTGCGGGCGCTCGACAGCGACTTGGACGACGACAACGTGTAGATGAGGATCGGCGTCGCGCTGACGTCCCACCGGTTGATGGTGGGCTCCTTGATCTCCTGCGGGAGCTTCCAGCGGATGCCGGCGACCTTCTCGCGCACTTCGGTAGCGCCGTCGCTGATGTCCTTGCCGAGCTTGAACATCACGAGGGTCTGCGACATGCCCTCGCGCGAGAACGAGCGCACGCGGTCGATCTGGTTGAGACCGACGACGGAGTCCTCGACCGGCTTGGTGACGAGCGTCTCGACCTCGCTCGGCGAGGCGCCGGGGTACGGCACGCTGATCGCCACGACGGGGAACGACACATCGGGGAAGAGGTCGGTCCCGAGCGAGCGGAATCCGACCCAGCCGAGCACCAGCAGCGCCACCGTCATCATGACGGTGAAGACCGGGCGCTTGATCGCGACCTCGGAGAGATTCATGGCGTTACTCCTGAATCTTCACCGCGTCGCCGTCCTTCGCCTCGGGCGACGGATTGGTGAGCACGGTGTCTTTTTCGGCGAGGCCGGAGCGAACGAGCAACGAGCCGTCGCTGCCGCGGGTGAAGACGATCTTCGCGAGGCGGAGCTTGTTGGACTCGACCACGAGGATCTCGTCCTGCGCGCCGGGGCGCAGCGACGTGGCCGGGAGCTTGAGCACCGAGAGCGCGCTGCCGCCGGCGATCTGCGCGCGGGCGAAGGTGCCCGCCATGATCGGCTCTTTGGCGTCGTTCTCGAGCTCGGCCTCGACGGGGATGCGGCGGGTGGCCGGATCGACCGCCGGGAGCAGCGAGGTGACCTTGGCCTTCACGTCCTTGTTGGCGGCCTGCACGTGGATGACGACCTCGGCGCCGAGCTTCACGAGCGGCGCGTCGAGCTCGCTCACGGTGCCGAGAAGACGAAGCCGCGAGGTGTCCTTGAGCACGAACACCGGCGTGCCGGCGGTGACGAGGCCGCCCATCGCGGTGGGCGCGTGCGTGACCCAGCCGGCGAACGGCGCGACGAGGCGGTGGTTGCCGATGAACGCGCCGGAGAGCGCCAGCTGCGCTTCGGCGCCCGCGAGCTGCGCGGTGACGAGATCGACCTGACCGTTGGCCTGGGTGCCCTGCACGCCGGGGGCGGCGCCGCTCTTGACCATCGCGTCGGTGCGCTCGGCGTGGTCCTTCGCGAGCGCGAGCTGCGCCTTGGCCGCCGCGATCTGCGCGCTCGCCACCTTGGCCTGCGCGTAGGCCTCCGTCGCGTCGAGCGCGCCGAGGAGATCGCCCTTCTTGACGTAGTCGCCGGTCTTGACCTTGAGCTGCGCCAGCGGGCCGGTAGCCTTGAAGGCGAGCTGCGCCTCTTGAATCGGCGCGAGGGTGCCGTCGAAGGGAACCGCCGGCGTCCACGTGGCAGGCTCGGGCTTGGTGACCTTCACGAGGAGCGGGCCCGTCGCCTTGGCGGCGGCGGATTGCGCGGTCTCGGTGCGGTCCTTCTCGAGCGCCCTCTGATTGGCGAGGGCCCCCTTGATCTTCGCGCCGACCGGCACGGCGAGCGCGACGAGGGCCAGCGCCACAGCGATCTTGGCGATCGCGGACGTTTTTCGGGGAGCGGCGGTGCCTCGCGGCGGCGTTGCGTCGACCATGGGGGGCGGCAGTTCTGAGGTGGACATCACATTTCCTGGGCGGAGGACTACGCGGGTCGACGAAACTTCCGAGCCCCCCCGGGCTTCACCGATGCCGCTGAGGCCGGAATGGGCTCAACGAATTCACTGACCGACTGGTCAACAACCTCCCGCACTGCGGGAGCGCAACACCCGATGAGCAGCACGCGCTGGGCGCCGCGGACCCAGCCGCGGATATCGGGCTTCTTGTCGAGCCGGACCAGGGCCCGGGCGAGTCGATCGTAGGCGCCGGAGATGACGAGGCTCGCCACCTCGACGTCGAGATCCTTGCGGTAATGGCCACGCTCGACCGACAACCGGAGCCACTCCTTGGTTCTCTCTCGGGCCCGCTCGGCGAACGCGTCGATCAAATACCCGAAGTCCGCGCTCCCGCCGCCCTGCAGGAGCAGCCGCATGACCCCGCGGTTCTGCCAGAGGAATTCGAACAGCTCGACCTCCAGCTCGAACCAGCTCTCGATCATCTCGGAGAGATCGGCCGGCTCGGGGAGAGACGCCGGCTCCATCTGCTCGAGGTAGCCGGCCAGCCGCGCGATGGTGGTCTCGACGATCTGGCGAAAGGCCTCTTCTTTGCTGGAGAAGTGCAGGTAGAAGCTGCCCTTCGACTTCCCGGCTCGCGCGGTGATCTCCTCGACATGCGCCTTTTCCAGGCCGTGCTCGACGAACACGGCCTCGGCGGCGCGTAGCAATTCGATCTTCGCGTGGGGGTCGACAGGGCGCGCCATGATTCCTGACCGGTGGGTCAGTTATGCGGTCTTCCGCGCGCGGGTCAAGGGCCCCCTTGTTCCGCCCGCGGAATTCGGTCCATCCTCCGGTCGTGCGCGGCCTCCTGTACGCAGTCCTCCTCGTCGGGTGCGGCTACCCCGAGTATCGCTACGTGGACGAACCGGGCGCGGCCGACAGCGCGGTCGACCCCGACGGCGGCACCCCGGTCGACGCCGAGACGGACAGCGGCATCCCCGGCTGCCCGAAGCCCAACGGCTGCGGCGGCTGCGAGGACCAGGGGGTCAAGGGCGCGCGGTGCGAGCCGTGCGGCCAGTGGACATGCGACGGGACCAAGGTCGTTTGCACGCCGGCGTCCCCCGCGCCGGGTGGCGCGTGCGGCATGTGCGGAACGTCGACGCTCCAGTGCACCGCCACGGGCGAGACGACGTGCGCGATCCCCGACGACCGAATCACCTACGACGACAGCAAGTTCAGCATCCGCGACGACCGCGTCGCCGTCGTCGATCGTCGTCAAGAGGTGCTCATCACCTTCAAGAGCCTCCGCTCGATGAGCTACGTCGACGTGAGCACGGTGCTCAAGCGTATCCCGTACGTGTGCGCGAACACCGCGGCGCTCCCCCACCCCGACTCCGCGTGCACCGACTGCAAGGCGGCCGCGGGTGGCGGCTTCGACTGCAGCGTGCCCTCGCCGATGAGCGGCTTCGTGACGATGACGCTCTACACCGGCCAGCCGCCCGCCCTCGTGCCGCTCGCGATGGCGTCGGGCCCGGCCACCACGGTCTTCGACAGCAAGACCGAGTGGATCACGATCCCCCTCGACACGCCGGTGAGCGCGCGTCCGCCCGGCACCCAGCTCTCGATCGGCATCACCACCAACTCCACCGCGTTCGCCTTCGAGGTCTACGGCGGCAAGGGCGCCGTCCCGCCGCCACCGGTCGACACCAAGTGGTGGTCGCGCGCGCTGTTCCCGACCGGTCCCTGGAACGAGCAGCTCAGCAACGACGTCGCCCACGTCCTCCGCGGAAAGGCCTGCGCGCCATGATTCGCCCGAGCGTCCTGCTGACCATCCTCACGCTCACGTGCTCCGCCGCCGCACAGGTGACCGAGGCCGACCTCGCCGACGCGCGCAAGAAGTTCGACAAGGCCCTCGAGTACGAGAAGCAGGGCGACTGGGTCGGCGCGCTCGGGTTGATGCGCGAGGTCGCGGGCGTGAAATCCACGTCGCAGGTGCGGTTTCACATCGCGGTGTGCCTGGAGCAGCTCCACCGCCTCGTCGAGGCGCGCAACGAGTACGCGGGGGCCAAGGAGGACGCCGACATCAAGGAGGGCGCCGCGGGCTCGGTGATGAGTAAGAAGGCCGCGGAGCGCCTCGCCGATCTCGACGCGCGCATTCCCAAGGTCGAGCTCACCGTCCCCGAAGAGGTCATCAACGCGAAGGCGACGATCGACAACGGCACGCCGATCCCGCTCCTGGTGAAGAACACCATCCTGCTCGACCCCGGCGAGCACAAGCTCGTGGTGTACGCCACGTCGCGCAAGACCTTCACGCGCGTGCTCAAGGTGAAAGAGAAGGATCCGGCGGTGAAGCTCACCGTCGAGCTCCCGCTCGAGGACGACGTGTCCGCGCCGCCGCCGAACGTCGTCCCCCCGCCGGCGCCCGTCGCGCCCCCACCCAAGCGCGACGAGCCGATGAACAAGTGGGACGCCTACCCGTGGGTGTTCGGTGGCATCGGCCTCGTCGCCCTCGCCACCGGCGGCGCGATGTACGCGTTCCGCGCCGGCACCATCCACGACATGGACCAGGCGTGCGGTCCCGAGCGCGATCGCTGCCCTCGCAACGTCGAGGACATCGAGGCCCGCGGCAAGACGTACACGACGATCGGCAACGTGCTCCTCGGCGTGGGCGCGGCCGCCATCACGACCGGCATCGTCCTCTACGTGGTCAAGCCCCACCCCAAGAAGGACTCCGCGTTCACGACGGTTCACGTCGCGGGCGGGCCCTCCACGGTCGGGCTCAACGTCATCACTGCGTTTTGATCACAGCGTGTTCATCGGCAGAATGATCGGCCGCCGCTCGGGCGCGACCGGCACCGGGTCGAACGGGATCGGCGCGCACGCTGTATGGGCAGAGACACCGACGCCTGCGCGCTGTGCTTCGCACGCGCTCTCGTAGGTGTTGCCGTCGCAGCCACAGACGGGCAGGTCGATCCGGGAGCAGCTCTCGGGCTTCGGCAGGCACTGGCCGGGCGCCGAGCAGGTGAGCGAGTTGCAGTAGTGCGTGGCAGGGCACGCCTGGTCGAGCGGCCCGTTGCACGACTGCTGGCGAGTGGGGGTGATGACGGCCTCGTCATCGGGCACGACGCCCTTGAGATCGTTGCCCCCGTTGGCGGATTCGATGTTGTCGCTTGCGCACCCAGCGAACAGATTGCCGAAGCTCGCTAGGGCAAGTAGCGGCAATGTCCCGAGGATCTTGGTGGTGAGGGACATAGCGCACCTCCAAGAGGGTTAAGGGAGCAATGCCCTTGCCGCGCAGATCGTGCACCCACGGGCACGGGCACGGGCACGTACAATCGCGCGAGGCCGTGATACTCCTCGGCGCCCATGTCGGCTGCCGTCGCGCCCCTCGTCACGAAGCCGCTCCTTCGCGGCGTGTCGCATCAGGTCGCGTTCTTCGTCGCGCTCGCCGCGACGGCGTGGCTCGTCCTCGCCCACCCCTCTGCGTCACGCGCGTCCCTGGTGTTCGGCGCGGCGCTGAGCCTGCTGTTCGGGACGAGCGCGCTCTACCACCGCGTGCGCTGGTCTCCCGAGGCACGCCTCCGCATGCGTCGGCTCGACCATGCAGCGATCTTCGTGCTGATCGGCGGCGGGTACACGCCGCTCTTCGCGCTCGTGCCCTCGCGCGCTGGCGGTCACGGCGCGCTCGTCGCGATTTGGGTGGGCGCGCTCTTCGGCGTGGTCAAGTCCCTCGCCTGGCCGAACGCGCCCAAGTGGGCGACCGCGACGCTGTGCGTGATCCTCGGGTGGACGGTCATCGGTCAGGTGATCGAGCGCGCCCCGATCGTCGGGTGGGGCTCGATCGGTTGGCTCATCGCCAGCGGCGTGATCTACAGCGCGGGCGCCGTCGTCTACGCGCTGAAGCGGCCCGACCCGGTGCCGCGCGTCTTCGGGTATCACGAGGTCTTCCACGCGCTCGTCGTCGTCGCGAGCGCGTGTGTCTACCTGCACGTGCTGCTGGTGTTGCAGCGCGTGTAGCCGAGGCGGCTCAGTACACGCAAACGTTGAGGCTCTCGGTCCAGGTGTTGTTGGACTCGTTGCCCTCGACGATCTGCTTCGCCGAGTCCGCGGTGATGCGCAGGTAGGACTTGCCGGGCTTGGTCGCGCTGACGAGCGCGGTCGCGGAGCCGCCGGCGAGGATGCTCGAGACGGTGCCCTGCGCGGAGCCGATGACCGCGTTCGTCGAGCAGGAGAGGAACTCGACCCTCACCGTGGAGCCCGCGGAGTACGCGTGCTTGTCGAGGTTCTGCACCTTCACCGTGAAGCCCGACGTCGCCGGCGTGACCGACGCGACCGTGAGATCGGGGTACGCGAGGAAGCTGCCCGAGCAGGTGTACGCGTTGCCCGCCTTGCCCATCGCCTTCACCGACGCGCCGGGCGCGAGATCCGCGTCGAGCTTGAGGCTGCCGCTGTCGCCGTCGCTCGACTTCCACATGAGCGTCTTGCCCTTGGCGATCGCGAAGCTCGTGGTGTTGGTCAGGGTCGGCGTCTTGGCGACGTCCTGCGACGAGCCGGGGTTCTTGCACGCGACGGTGACGGGCACGCCCGCGATCGTCAGCGGGCCGGTCGGGATGACCATGATCTGCGCCGGGGCGGCGCTGGCGGCGACGGCGACGACGGCGAGGAGCGAGAGCGAGATGAGCTTCTTCATGGGGCGAGTCCTTTTCGTATGCGGTCGCGATTCGCGCCGCGTTGGTTGTTGGTGCCGGCCCCTACAGCAGCGCACGTGCCAACCGCGAACACGCAGGAAACGCCGTAAATCACGCGGTGCGCGCGCGCTCGGACCCGTGCGCGCACGGAGGCCGCACGTGCGCGCGCACCCCGCGAGACCGGCGCGCGCGGCGTGCTATCCTCAGCGCCCGTATGCGCCTCGGTTGGCTCTCTCTCCTCCTCGCGCTCGGATGCGGCAGCGAGACCCGCTCGCAAACGCCGCCGCCCGCGGTCTTCGGCGACGCCACGGTCGACGTCGGCGCCAAGAAGGACTCCGCGCCCGACACCCAAGCGCCGGACGCGTCCTCCGACGGCCTCCTCGCCGACGCGAGCGACGTGCTCGACGCCCCGTCCGACTGCGTGATCGACAAGACGTGCGTCGGCGCGCCGATGCCCACCTGGAAGCTCGAGGACTTCCAACCCAAGAGCCCCGGCTTCAAGAAGACCTACGGCCTCGACGGCTTCAAGGGAAAGGTGACGGTCGTAGCGCTCCTCTCCGGCTGGTGAGGCTTTTGCCAATCACAAGCGTCCAGGTTGGACGCGATGCAGAAAGAGCTGAAGGCAGAGGGCAAGACGATCGAGTTCGCCGCGGTGAACTCCATCGACGCGGTCGCGAACCAGCCCGACCTCACCGCGCGCGCCGACTTCCCCATGTTCCAGGACGTCGAAGCGGTGAAGGCGTGGGAGCAGCACGGCGGCGGCAAAGACGACTTCTACGTCTACGGCACCGACGGCAAGCTCGCGCACTATCTCAAGTTCGGCGGCGGGGTGAGCACCGACCTCTCCGACCCCACCGCCTACGCCGGCGTCAAGAAGCTCATCGCCGACACCAAATAGCCGCGCGCGACACCCAATAGCCGCGCGCGACTCCCAATAGCCGCGCGCGTAAGCGAGCGGCTACGGCGCCGACAACCTCAGGGCTTCGCCCCCGCCGTCATCGGATACCCGCGCGCCTTCCAAACATTAACCCCCTCGTCGAGCACCTTGCCGCGCGTGTAGCCGTTGCGCGCGAGCGCATCGACCGCGCTCCCCGACTCGGCGTGGGGGCACGCGCAGTAGGCGACGATGGTCACGTCCTTCGGGAGCCGCGCGAGGTGCTTGTCGACCTCGTAGAACGGGACCGAGATCGCGCCCGTGATGTGGTCGAAGACGTAGTCCGCGGGGGGGCGCGCATCGAGCAGCACGAGCTTCACGCCGCGATCGAGCTCCTTCTTCACCGCGTCGACCGACACGAAGCGCCCCTCGGGGAACACCGGCTCGGGGCCGGTGGGATGGAGGACCGCGGGCGCGGTGTTGTCGGGCAGCACCGGCGTGCCCTCGCTCGGCGGCCGCTGCCACGAGCGGATGAGCACCACCAGATCGTCGACCTGCTGCGCGGAGAGCTCTGCGCCGAAGCCGGGCATCGGGGTGCCCCCGCGGCCCTTGTCGATCGCGTGGCGGAGGAAGCCGTCACTCGCGGTGATCAGAAACTCGGGGCTCGCGATCGACATATGGGTGCCGCCCGCGCCGCGCGCGCCGTGACAGGCCCGGCACTGCGCGTCGTAGATCGGCTCGGCGCGCGCAATCTCGCCGACCACCTTGTGGCCGTGCACGTCCAACCGAGCGCCGCGCTGCCAGCTGCGGAGGAACGCGACCATGTCGGCGATCGTGCCGTCGTCGAGCGGGCCGCCCGCCGCCTTGCTCCAGGCGCTCATGGTGGTGCCGGGGCGGCCGCGGGCGATCGCGCGACGGAGCAGCTCGTCGGTCGCGGTGGCGAGGAACTCGGGGTGCGCGAGCGCGTTGGCGTTGTCGGCCACGTAGCCCTGGCCGCGGTCGCCGTGGCAGAGCGCGCAGTACTTCGCGTAGGCGTCGGCGCCGCGCTGGATGCGCGGGTCGGGCTCCTCGGTGGAGCTGCACCCGATCATGATCGCGAGGACTGCGGCGCGCACGCCCGAACCTTGTCAGAACCGTGGCTACGCGCCAATCGTCTCCAGCGTGATCGCGCGCTCGGGGCAGGCGACGACACAGAGCCCGCACGCGCGACACGCGTCTTGATGAGGCGTGTAGGCCGTCTGCTTGCCGTGCGCGAACAGCTTGAGCCGGACGAGGAACGGGAGCGCGTCGTACTCGGCGGCGTCGATCTTCCGCACCTCGAACACGTCGTAGGGGCAGACGTCGACGCAGTCGCGCTTGCCCTCGCAGCGCGCGCGGTTGACCACCGGCCGGTACGCGCCGGGCTCGGCCTTGCACAGCTCGCCCGGGCGCCCGAGGTGGGCCGCAGCGCGCTTGGCCTTCTCGGCCGCATCGCTTCGCTTCATGCGACGCACACCCTACGAGGGCAGCGGACGGGCGCGCAACGTCTCGAGCAGCACGTCGCGAAAGGCGGTGATCTTCGGCGCCACCTGGCCGCTCGACGGGTAGAGCAGCACGAGCCCGGCGCCGTGCAGCTTCACCGGGAGGATCCGCACGAGCTCACCGAGCGCGACCAGCGGCTCGGCGACGAACGTCGGCAACACGCCCACGTGCATGCCCGCGCGGAGCAGGTCGCGGAGGAAGTAGAGGTCGTTCGAGGTGACCCGCGGCACGAACCGCTTGGGAAAGCGCACTGGCGCGAGCCCCGGGTGGACCGCCCAGTCGTGGTCTCCGTCCCCGAGCGCGCGCGGGCTCCCGCGACGCGCGACGTACGAGGGCGCCGCGTAGGTGCCGGCCGACAGCGCCGCGAGTCGGCGCACGGTGAGCGAGGACGCCTTGAGCTTGGAGCTCGCGGCCCGGATCGCGAGGTCGAACCTCCCCGCGACGAGGTCGACGAGGTCGTTGGTGAGGTGCACGTCGACGCGCACGCCGGGGAACCGCAGGCCGAAGCGAGCGACCACCTCGGGCAGGACGATCACGCCGAAGTCGAACGGCGCGGTGATCCGCAGCTCGCCGGCGGGCAGCGACTCGCTCTCGGGGAGCGAGGTGGCGACCCCACGCAGCGCGGCGACGTGCGGCGCGACCCGCTCGTAGAGCGCGGTGCCCGCGGTGCTGAGCGACACGCTGCGCGTGGTCCGATGCACGAGCTCGGCGCCGACGAGCGCCTCGAGCTTGGCGATCGAGCGGCTGACGGTCGCCTTGGTGGTGCCGAGCCGCGCGGCCGCGCGCGTGAAGCTCATCGTCTCGGCCACGGCGACGAACAGCGCCAGCGCGTCGAGCTCGATTGTTTCGTTCATGCAACGCTGCGTTCTATCACGGCCCCATAGTCACGACACCGAAACATGGACACAATCGGGGAGTCGTGCCGATCACCCGCCGCGCAGCCCTCGCCACCGTCGCCGCCGTCGCGGCGTGCCGCACGGAGAAGAAGGAGCAATCACCCGTGTCCTCGTCCCCGAACCGAATGCCCGTTGTGTTCCTCCCGCACGGTGGCGGCCCCTGGCCATTTGTCGAGATGGGGTTCGGCAAGAAAGAGGAGCTCGACGCTCTCGCCGCCTACCTCCGCTCGGTGAAGTCGCTCCCCAAAGCGCCGCCCAAGGCGCTCCTGGTGGTGTCGGCGCACTGGGAAGAGGCCGTCCCCACGGTGATGACCAACGAGAAGCCGCCGATGCTCTACGACTACTACGGCTTCCCGCCCGAGTCGTACACGATCCAGTGGCCCGCGCCGGGCCATCGCGGCGTCGCCGCGCGCGTACGCGAGCTCCTCGGCGCAGCCGGCTTCGCGACGGCAGAGGATCCGAACCGCGGGTTCGATCACGGCACCTTCGTGCCGCTCAAGCTCACCTATCCCGACGCCGACGTGCCGACGGTGCAGCTCTCGCTCAAGAAGGGCCTCGACCCGGCCGAGCACCTCGCGATGGGCCGCGCGCTGGCGCCGCTCCGCGACGAGGGCGTGTTCATCGTCGGCAGCGGGATGAGTTATCACAACATGCGCGGCTTCAACGATCCGCGCGCGGTGGTGCACTCCGAGACGTTCGACGCGTGGCTGCGCGAGGCCGCGACGCTGAGCCCCGAGGCGCGCGATGCCAAGCTCGCCGAGTGGGCGAAGGCACCCGCGGGCCGCCTCTGTCATCCGCGCGAGGAGCACCTCCTGCCGCTGATGGTCATCGCGGGCGCGGCCGGCGCCGACAAGGGCTCGGTCGCCTACAACGGCACGATCACCGGGCTTCGATTCTCGGCGTATCAGTACGGATGACGCAGGCTCGAGAGCCGTGAGCCCCCCCGGACTGAATGAAGTCCGGGGGATTCCGACAGAGCTTCAGTTGGCGGCGCCGGGCGTCGGCGTCGCCACTTTGAAGTCGGTCGCGTTGTTGTCGCTGTCGGCGCCGTTGGGCGTGCGAGCGATCGACTTCGGCGGGGTCGAGTCACCGGGCGCGGGCGCGGCCGTGCCCTCGACGAGCACGCCCGTGCCGGTGCCGTAGCCGACCGCGTCGACGAGCCCGTCCGACGCGTCGCGAAGGCCGACCGACGCGCCCGTATTGTTGAGACCGGAGGTGAGCGTGCCGTCCTTGCTGCCGGTGAACGCGCTGCCGCCGACGACCAGGTAGCCCTTGGCGGGGACGCTCGCGCCACTGCCGAAGGTGAAGACGACGCTATCGGTGGTGCCGGACCCGGAGCGATAGACGAGCTTGTAGCTGCCGATCGACTTCGCCGAGTCGCAGCTGTTGTGGAGCTCGACGAAGTCGGCGCCGCCGCTGGAGCCATCCCCTGTTTGGACCTCGTTGATGACGAGCTTGCAGGGCCCGGTGTCGACGACGGCGTCCTCGGTCGACGTGTCCCCGGGCATCGTGGCGGTGTCGGAGGGGGCCGCGGAGTCGACCACTGCGGTGTCGGCGCCGCCGTCGGCGGTGATCTTCAGACCGGTGTCGTCCTCGGCCTCTGCACACCCCGCGATCAAAACGAGAAGAAACCACGCGCGCATCGGCGGGACCCTAGTCCGAATCAGTCCCGCGACCAAGCTGCTACAGGCGCTCCAGCTTGACGATGACGTAGAGGCCCTCGCGCTCCGCGATCGAGAAGCGGATTCGATCTCCGCTCTTCAGATCCTTGCGGCGCGCCTTCGCGTCGACCTGAAACGGCATCGTCATCGCCGGCATGACGCCGGGGATCTCCTCGTGCGCGACGAGCAGGACCGCGCCCTCTTTACGAACCTCTTTGATGGTCCCGGTCGTGCTAGTTGACTCCGGCGATGCCACGGTGGACTCGGCCGGTCGCGCTGCGCCGCATGCGGCGAACGACAGCGATAGGAGCAGCAGCATGGAGCGCATGCGCCGCCGCTATTGCATGCGCCACGCCGAGTCCAGCCCGCGCGGCGGCTTGCTGCGGCACGGGGCAAACGGTGGCCCTGCGCCTCGGGCCGTCGGAAACCAGTGCGGCGACCCTCATGACCACCGCGCAATCGGTGCGCGGCCACTGGAACGGCAGCGGCCGCTACGTCGACGGAGGGGACGCGCGCGATCGCGAGCTGCGGTTCGAGGCAAGGGTCATCACCAAGCTCGGTCGGTCGTTCCAGATCGGCGCGATCGTGCCCTACGTGGTGACCGACCGCCGCTTCGGCGACCGCGCGAGCCGTGGCTCGGGCCCGGGCGACGTGAGCCTCTTGTCGCGTTACGACTTCGTGCGGGTCGGCGGCGAGAACGGGCTGCCCGGCATCGCGCTCACGCTCGGCCTCACGGTGCCCACGGGCCGCTCACCCGACCGCGCGCGCGACGCGCTCGGCACCGACGTCACCGGCTCCGGCGCGTGGGAAGCACGGCCCGGGATCGCGATCGAGAAGATCTGGTGGACGGGGTGGTACGTCTTCGGCGGGGTCGGCGTCGGCTTCTTCGCGCCGTTCAAACGAGACGACGGCTCGACCATCGCGCTCGGCCCGCGCATGCTCGCCGTGGTCGCCGGCGGAAAGAGCTTCACGAATGGGCTCTCCTTCGCGCTCGGCGCTACCCACGAGCAAGAGGCCGCCCCGCGCACGGACGGTTTGCGCGTCGGCGCAAACCGTGCGCGGACATCTGCGCTCGCGTTCGCCGGCTACGAGATCGATGACAACTGGCAAGTTCTCGCGTCGCTGCTGGTCGATGTGATCGGTCGCGAACAGATCGCGGCGACCACGATCGGCTTCGGTATTCGCAGGGCATGGAACGTGTATTAGGGCACGCCATGCGGTCCACGTTCTTCGCCCTCGCTCTCCTCTGCAGTGCGTGCGGGGGCGCCGAAGAGGCCGCGACGAAGACAGGCGACGTCAACGTGACGGTCGCGTCCCCGGCCACCGTGGCCCGTGGCTCCAACACATTCACCATCCGCATCGACCATCCCCACGCCACGGCCGTCGAGGCCACGTTGTGGATGCCCTCGATGGGGCACGGCGCGCCGTACGATCCGCGCGCCGTGAAGCTCGACGACACCACCTATCGACTCGAGGACGCAATGTTCTCGATGCCGGGCGCGTGGGATTTGCGCGTGAAGGTCACGTGCCCCCACGGCGTGTCGACGCAGACGTTCCGGTACGAAGTCCCCTGACGGTTGTCATCGCCGCGCAGGCGGCTCCGCTCCACATCAGCCTCTGATCGATTCACCCTCGCTGACGCGAGGACTGACGGGAGAAAGATCATGAAGAAGGGAATTGTGGCGCTCGGCGCCGCGAGCGCCCTGCTGCTCGCATTCGCTTGCAGCAAGCCGACGCCGCTCAAGCCAGACCTTGGCGCGTCGAAATCCGTGAAGGAGTTGATGGCGGCGCGGGGGCTCAGCGAGGCCGATGTCGAGGCCGCGCTCCGCACCTACGTTCCGACCGGCAAGTCGGACGACTACATGATCTTCGCCTCCGGCGGTCAGTCGGGGCAGGTCCTCGCGATCGGTGCGCCGTCGATGCGCCTGTTGAAGGTCATCGGTGTGTTCACCCCCGAGCCGTGGCAGGGCTACGGCTACGGCGGAGACGGCAACGCCGTGCTCGCCGGCGGCAACCAGATGGGCAAGACCATCAGCTGGGCCGACGTTCACCACCCGAACCTCTCGGAGACGAACGGCGACTACGACGGTCAGTACCTCTTCGTGAACGACAAGGCCAACGCCCGCGTCGCGGTCGTCGACCTCAAGGACTTCGCGACGAAGCAGATCGTCCCCAACAAGCTCGTCATGAGCGACCACGGCGGTGCGTTCGTCACCCCGAACACCGACTACGTGATCGAGACCTCGCAGTACCCGGCGCCGCTCGGCCGCGAGTACGTGCCGATCACCGAGTACAAGGACAAGTACCGCGGCCTCGCGATGTTCTGGAAGTTCGATCGGGCCGCCGGCCGCATCGACGTAGCCAAGAGCTGGGCGATCGAGCTCCCGCCGTACACCCAGGACCTCGCCGACGCCGGCAAGCTCGACTCCGACGGGTTCGTGTTCATCAACTCGTTCAACACCGAGATGGCGATCGGCGGCACGCTCGAGGGCAAGCCCCCGATCGAGTCCGGCGCCTCGCAGAACGACATGGACTACCTCCATGTCATCGACTGGAAGAAGGCCGAGAAGCTCGTCGCGGATGGCAAGACCACCGACATCAAGGGCGTGAAGGTCATCTCGCTCACGATGGCCGCGCAGGAGGGCATCCTCCACCTGATCGGCGAGCCCAAGTCGCCGCACGGCGTCGACGTCACCCCCGACGGCAAGGAGATGGTCGTCGGCGGCAAGCTCGACACCCACGCGACCGTCTACAACTTCGCGAAGATCAAGAAGCTCATCGACGACAAGAAGTACGAGGGCAAGGACGCCTACGGCGTGCCGATCCTCAACTTCCAGGAGTCGATCCGCGGCCAGGCCGAGATCGGCATGGGCCCGCTCCACACCGTCTACGACAACAAGGGCAACGCCTACACCTCGGTCTTCCTCGAGAGCGTCGTCGCCAAGTGGTCGCTCAAGGACCTCAAGGTCATCGAGAAGGTGCCGGTCCACTACAACATCGGCCACATCCTCGCGGCCGAGGGCGACACCGTCAGCCCCGACGGCAACTACGTCGTCGCGATGAACAAGATGTCGATGGACCGGTTCTCCAAGGTGGGCCCGCTCTACCCGCAGAACTTCCAGCTCATCGACACCACCGGCGACAAGATGCGCATGCTGGTCGACATGCCGATCGGCATCGGCGAGCCGCACTACTCGCAGATGATCAAGATGGACAAGCTGAAGCCCATCTCGGTCTATCCGCTCGGCGAGAACCCCATCACCGGAAAGAAGGATCCGAGCGCCACGCTCGCCGGTCAGGAGAAGATCGTCCGCAACGGCACGACGGTCGACGTCTACATGACCGCGATCCGCAGCCACTTCACCCCCGACCGCATCGAGGTCGAGGAGGGCGACACCGTGAAGCTGCACATCACCTCGCTCGAACAGAGCGAGGACCAGACGCACGGCTTCACCATCAACATGATGAACATCGACCTGAGCCTCGAGCCGGGTAAGCACGAGAACGTGACGTTCGTGGCCGACACGCCCGGCGTCTACCCGATGTACTGCACCGAGTTCTGCTCGGCGCTGCACCTCGAGATGGCTGGCTACTTCCTGGTGAAGCCGAAGGCGAAGAAGTGAGGAACATGAACATGCGAAGCATTCTCCTAGCAGGTGCAGCCGTGCTGCTCGCTGCATGCACGAAGGGGGCTCCGGCGGAGTCCACCGGATCCGCCACGCCCCCCGCTGTCGAGCAAGCTGGCGCGCAGTCCCAGCTCGCGAACCTCAAGGTGCCGGACGTCACGTTCAGCACCGCGCAGGCCGACATCGACAAGGGCAAGGAGATCTTCACGCAGAAGGGCTGCAACGGCTGTCACAAGATCGGCGGCGGCAAGCTCGTCGGCCCCGATCTCAAGGGCGTCACCGCGCGCCGCGACAAGCAGTGGCTCGCGAAGATGATCCTCCGCCCGGACCTCATGGTGAAAGAGGACCCGACCGCGAAGGACCTGTTCAAAACCTACATGACCGCGATGCCCAACCAGGGCGTACCGGAGAGCGATCTCCCCGCGCTCATGTCGTACTTGAAAGCCAACGAGTAGAACATCATGGCCGCCACGACCCGACACCTGCCCGTTGTCCAGAATGCGCGCGCTTGGCCGCTGCGCTTTACGGTCGTCGGACTGTCGATCGCGGCGGCCGCGCTGTTCTGCGCGTCCTACTTCTTCCCCTGGTGGCGGCTGTGGCTGTTCGCGCCGCAGTACCCCAAGGGTCTCGAGGTCGGCATTTCGCTGACCGGCGTCAGCGGCGACGTCCGCGAGCTCAACATCCTGAACCACTACATCGGGATGAAGTCGCTCGACCTCGCCGCGGTGACGGAGCGTCGGCTCGCCGCGCAGGGCGTCGGCCTCATCGCCGCGCTCGGCGTGGTGCTGACGCTCGTCACCGGCCGCCGCGTCGGCTGGTTGATCGCCGTCCTCGGCGCTGCGTTCCCGGTCACGTTCATCATCGACAGTCAGTATTGGCTCTATCACTTCGGCCACGTGCTCGATCCCAAGGCGCCGATTCGGCTGCCCCCGTTCACGCCGCAGATGTTCGGCACGGGCAAGATCGGGCAGTTCATGACCTGGGCCCGCCCGGATCCCGGCTTCTGGATCGCGGTCGCCGGCGTCGCGTGCCTCGTGCTTGCCGCGGTGCTGCGGAGGCGGGTCTGCAACCAGTGCGCGCGCAAGGAGAAGTGCGGCATGGTGTGCCCGAGCGCGTTCGTCGGCCCTGGTGCGGGGCTTGCTCCCAAGGAGTAACAGCGATGGACAAGCGGCTCCTCACCCTAGCGCTCGCCGCGCTGATGCCGGCGTCCGTCGCCAGCGCCGCGCCCAATGAGCGCGGCCCGATCGACCTCGTCGCTCCGCCCGACGCCGTGTTCGCGAAGGACAGCGCCGAGCTTGCGCGCCTCGTCGAGAGCGGCCCAGCAGAGATCTGGCTCCGCGCCGAGACCTACCGCACGACCCTCACCATCAAGCGCACGGTCGCGATCCGCGGCCTCCGCGGGGCGACGCTCGAGGGCCCCGGCCACGGCACGGTGGTGCGCATCGAGGCCGACGGCGCCACCCTCGACAACGTCATCGTCCGCGGCTCCGGCCGCAACTTCGTGGGTGAGGACGCCGCGGTCCGCGCCAAGGGCGAGAAGATCGTGGTGCGCAACATCCGCTCCGAGGGCAACCTGTTCGGCGTCGCGTTCGAGGCGTGTCACGGCTGCCTGCTCGAGGGCTCGTTCGTGACCGGGCCCGACGTGCACGAGTCGATGCGCGGCGACGGCATCAAGCTGTGGGAGGCGCACGACTCGATCGTCCGCCGCAACCACGTCGAGCACGTGCGCGACGTCGTGGTGTGGTACTCGCGGCACGTTGTCTGCGAGGACAACCTGGTGCGCGACAGCCGCTACGGCACCCACTTCATGTACGCGCACGACGGCGTCGCCCGCCGCTCCACGCTCCGGGACAACATCGTCGGCGTCTTCGTGATGTACAGCTCGCGACTGCACGTCGAGGACAACGTGCTCGCCGGCGCCCACGGCGCTGCGGGCATCGGCCTCGGCTTCAAGGAGAGCGACGGCGTGGTGGTCACCGGCAACAAGATCGTCGGCAACACCACCGGCATCTACCTCGACCGCACCCCCCGCGATCCGCGCGAGCCGGTCAGGCTCTCGGGGAACACCATCGGCGTCAACGACCTCGCGCTCCGCGTGCACGGCGCCTCCGCCAAGGGCATCACCTTCACCACCAACACGTTCCGCCACAACGGCGACCTCATCGAGGTCGACGGCGGCAACGACGCGCGGATCATCGAGTTCGTCGGCAACCACTACAGTGAGTACGCCGGCTACGACCTCGACGGGGACGGCTTCGGCGACGTCGCGTTCACCCACGGTCGCCTCTCCACGGCGGTCGTGCAGGACAACCCGGCGGTCCGATTCCTCCACGGCACCGTCGCGATGCAGCTCGTCGACGTCGTCGCCAAGGCCTTTCCCCTGCTCGAGAAGAAGCCGCTGCTCGTCGACCCGAAGCCGATGATGAAAGGGAGCTCGTCATGATCCGCGTGAACGCCGTGACCAAGCGGTTCGGGCGCGTGGTGGCGCTCGATCGCGTCTCGCTCCGGATCAGCCGCGGCGAGCGCGTGGCGATCGTCGGAACCAACGGCTCCGGCAAGACCACCCTCCTCCGCGCGCTGGTCGGCCTCGTGTCGGTCGAGGGCGCCATCGAGGTCGACGGCGTCGACGTCGCGAAGCACCCCGAGCGCGCCCTCGCCCGCATCGCCTACGCGCCGCAGATCGCGCCGCCGATCGAGGCGCCGGTCGAGGAGATCGTCCGCCTGCAGAGTGAGCTCCGCGGGATCGCCCGCGCCGCGGTCGCCAAGCGGGCCGAGCGGCTCGGCCTCGACCTCGACGCGGTCGCCCGCACTCGCTTCCGCGATCTGTCCGGCGGCATGAAGCAGAAGGTCCTCTCGTCGCTCGCGCTCGCCGCCGAGGCCGACGTGCTGGTCTGCGACGAGCCCACCGCCAACCTCGACGCCCACGCCCGCGCCGCCTTCTTCGCCCAGGTCGAGGAGCGCCCCGACAACGCGATCCTCGTGCTCTGCTCGCACCGCGTTGACGAGGTCCGCCACATGGTCGACCGGGTGATCGAGCTCCGCGACGGCAAGGTCGCCCGCGACGCGTCGATCACCGATCTGCTCGGCGACCTTCGCTCCACCCGGATCGAGGTCAAGGCCGCGCCGCAGGCCGAGACGTTCCTCCTCGACCGCGGGTTCCAGTCCATCGCCGACGGCCGCTTCAGCGGCACGTTCCACCAGGACGAGAAGCTCGAGCTGATCGCCGATCTGATGCGGCTGCACGGCGGCGCGATCTCCGACTTGTCGATCTTCGACGACGGCGAGGTCACGGGCTTCGTCGACGAGCCGAAGACCGACTCGGGAAAGCGGCGGGTCGCATGATCACCCGGCGCGCGATGATGCTCTTCGCGCTGGCGCTCGTGGCGTGCCAGGGCGACACCGATCGCGCCGTCGACCCGGTGTGGGGCAAGCAGCCGTGCGAGCACTGCAAGATGCTCGTCTCGCAGAAGGCCTCCGCCGCGCAGCTCGTGCTCGACGGCGACCGCTACTACTTCGACGACGTCGGCTGCATGATCCAGTGGCTCGACGAGAAGAAGCGCACCGCGCGCGCGTGGGTCCGCTCCGGCGACGGCTGGCTCGACGCCGAGCAGGCGCGCTACCGCGGCGGCGCGATGACGCCGATGGACCATGGCTACGTCGCGTCGCCCGACGGCGACGTCACCTACACCGAAGTACGCACGCGCGTCCTCGCGCGTGCGAAGGGAGGCTCGCCGTGAAGCGCGTCCTTGCATTCACCCGCTTCGAGCTCGCCGACTCGCTGCGCTCGAAGTGGCTCGGCTCCTCGCTGGTGCTCTACGCCCTGATCTTCGCCGTCTTCGTCGCGCTCGGCCTCCGCGAGTCGTCGATCCTCGGCTTCACCGGCATCTCGCGCGTGGTCCTCAACGTGACCAACGGCGTGCTCGTCGCGGTGCCGCTCTTGGTGCTGCTCGCGACCTGTCAGGTGATCGTGCGCGCGCGCACGAGCGGCCTCCTCGAGATGACGCTCGCGCAGCCCGCGCGCCGCACCGAGTGGTTCGCATCGGTGCTCATCTCCCGCGCGGCCGTCCTCATCGGCCCGCTCGTCGCGATGTTCGCCGTCGCCGTCGTGGTCGGCGAGGCCGGGGTCGCCGCCATCGCCGCGCGCTGCCTCGCGATCTCGGTCGCGCTCGCGTGGTCGTTCCTCGGCATCGGACTCTTCGTCTCCTCGATCGCCAAGACCCCCGAGCGCGCGATCGTCTACGCGCTCATCGTGTGGGTCACCGCTACGGCGCTCCACGACTTCGCGCTGGTCGGCCTGCTCCTCAACTTCAAGGTCCCACCGCGCCTCGTCTTCTTGCTCGCCGCGCTCAACCCCTCCGAGGCCGCGCGCGTCGGCATCCTGACGAGCGTCGACCCCGAGCTGTCGGTGCTCGGCCCCGTCGGCTTCTACATCGCGAACACGCTCGGCGCCGCGAAGGCGTTGCTCGTCGCGCTGGTGTGGCCGTTCGTCCTCGGAACGCTCGGCGTCCTCGGCGCCTCCCGCAACGTCTCGCGACGCGACGCGATCGGCTGAAGCGTTACTTCGTCACCGTCTCCGACGGCGCCGGCGAGGAGACCGGCGGCGGGGACTCGGCGGGCGGCGGGCGAGGCGGCCCGCCGTAGCAAGCCGACAGGCTCACCGCGATCGCCGTCGCACCGGCGACCAGCGCCGCGCGCCCGAGGAACCGACGCGACGCCGAGACCGGGTCAGCGCCGCACTCTTCGCACGCGTGCTCCTCGCCCGCGCGCATCACCCCGCATACGCCGCATCGAACCATGCGGAAGAGGGTATCAGCGATCCTCAGCTCGCCGCCAGCATCACCCCGAGCGAGTAGGCGAGGCCGAGGGTTCCGCGCTGGATCGGCAGGCTTGCATCGAGCGCGACGTGGCCGGTCATCATTCCGCCGAAGAGCTCCTGGTAGTTCGTCGCGGTGTCGCGCGAGAACCCGCGCGCGGTGAGCTCGTCGGCCATGGTCTCGATCGGCAGCACCATCGGCTCGACGTGTCGGCCGAGGAGCCGCGCGAACGTCGCGGCGAGATCTCCGACGCTGTACTCGTCCGCGCCGGCGAGCTGCACGATGCGGCGGTCGTTCGCGGGCTCCAGCAGGAGGCGCGTCGCGACGGACGCGATATCGGCGGTGCCGACCATCGTGAACTTCCGATCGATCGGTCCGAGGAAGCTCGGCAGGACGCCGTCGCGCACCGCGGGGAGCTGCGCGGCCCAGTTCTCGAGGAAGAACGCCGGTCGGAGGTGGGTCACGATCGCGCCGCTCTCCTCGTCGAGGATGCGCTCGCAGGTGTGGCACGACTTGATCATCCCGGTGCCGTCCGGGTGCTGCGCGGCGAAGCTGCTCAACGACACGATCCGGGGGACGCCCGCCGCGCGGATCGCTGCGGCGAGGGTGCGGGTCCGCTCGACGCGATAGGCATGGTGGCCGGACTCGGTCACCGGCAGCGGCGGAGGGATCACGTAAGCCACGGTCGCGCCGCGCAGGGCCTCGGTCATCGCCGGGACGTCGGCGTAGTCCGCGAGCGCGGCCTCGGCGCCGCGTGCACGGAAGCGCTCCGCGGCGTCGTTCTTGCGGACGACGACGCGAATCTTGCGGCCCGCTTCGAGGAGGAGACGCGCAACGCTCGCGCCCGTTCGGCCCGTCGCGCAGGTGACGACGTACATGGGGGGTCGAAGAGCACGGCGCGTGCCTTGCTCGGATCGCAGACATGGCAACCGAGTCGATGGGCAGCGTCGCGTGGGGCGGACCGGCCTTCTGGAGGGGCGTGTGGCGCGTGGTCGATCCCAAGATCACGCTCGCCTCGGCCGCGTCGCTGTTCCTCGGTACGAGCGCGGCCGCGCGCGACGGCAGCCTTCACGTGGGCTGGCTCGTCCTCACGGTGCTCGGCATCTTCGCGCTCGAGGCCGCCAAGAACATGTCGGGGGAGCTCTTCGACTGGGACTCGGGCACCGACGCGCGCGTCGCGCCCGAGGACCGCAGCCCGTTCTCCGGCGGCAAGCGCGTGCTCGTCGACCACCTGATGACGCGCGCGCAGACGGTGGTCGTCGCGTTCGTGCTCTACGCGCTCGGCGGGATCGTCGGCGCGCTGATCGCCCTGCACGAGCCGCGGGTGCTGCTCCTCGGCCTCGCCGGCGCCGCGATCGCGTTCTTCTATCACGCGCCGCCGCTCAAGCTGTCGTACCGCGGGCTCGGCGAGATCGCCGTGCTGCTCGCCTATGGACCGATGATCCTCTGCGGCGCGTACCTCGTGCAGCGCGGCACGGTCCCGTGGTGGCTCCTCCACCTCGCCGCGCCGCTCGGCGTGATGATCGCCGCGTTCCTCTTCGTCAACGAGATGCCCGACGCGAGGGCCGACGCGGCGAGCGGCAAGAACACGCTCGTCGTCCGCCTCGGCAAGGAGCGCGCGGCGCGCGCGTTCGCGCTGTTCCCGCTCGTTGCGTTCGGATACCTGCTCGCCCTCCCCCTCGTCGCACCCGTGAGCGCCGGCGTGTGGGCCGGCTTCCTCGGCCTGCCGTTCGCGGTCGCGGCGGCCGTTCGCGTGTGGACGCGCCATGCGCGCACCGCGGACCTGGTGCCGGCGCAGGGCTGGACGCTCGCGTCGTTCGTCCTCCTCGCGCTCGGCGCGGGCGTCGGCCTGCTCGTGTTCTAGTTCTGGGCGAAGCGAAGGAACAGCCACACCGACGCGGGCACCACGGCGTTGTCGGTGCCGCGCGGCGAGAACGCCTCGGCGAGCGCGGCGATCAAGCCGGCGAGCGCGATCGTCCCGAGGCCTCGGGCGCCCGCCGCCGCGACGCCCACCGAGGCCATGACGAACACCGTGAGCGAGCCCTCGACGCTCTTCTGCTTCGCCCCCGGCGCGCGGTAGCTCCACCGGCCGAACCGACGCCCCAGAAGGCCGCCGAGCCCGTCCCCGAGGGAGAGCGCGAGCAGCGCCGCGCCGGCCGGCATCGCGCGATCGAGGAAGCCGACCGCGGTGAACACCGCGTAGACCACCACGTACACCGCGACGCCGCTCCAGCGTTCGTCGTCGCCGGTGAGCGCGTCGCGCAAGACGCGCGGGCCCGCGAGCACGACCAGCGCGGCGCCGGTGGTGATCGCGATCGGCCACGTCGGCGACCGCCACAGCGGCCAGCCGAGGACCCACACGCCGGTGCCGACGTGGACGAGATCGCGCACGTAGGTGCGCGGCATCCCGAGCCGCGCGAGGAGGATCGCGCCGCCGAGCCCGAGCGCGAGGACCGCGCACGCGAGCGCGGCGACCGCGCCGTCGCTCATCGATGCGAGAGAGCTCACGAGATCCAACATATCCTGCCGCGCCAACGCCCGGGATCGGAGCGCTTCACCGCATGCGACGCCCCCGCCGACGACACGAACTGTCGCTAGCGCGGCGGCGCAGGCGCGAGTCGTCTGCGCCAACGTCGCAGACGAGTCAGCAGCGCCCGGCCGCGGTGGTATCCCACGGCGCGGATTGCTCGCACCGAGACCTCGGCCAGCGCCCAGTCCTCGGAGGTCGCGACCTTCGCCAGCGCCGCGAGGTCGAGCCGATCTTGCAGTCGCTCGTCGCTCTCTGCGAGGACCTTCAGCGCGATGAGGTGTCCCACCCGCGCTACCGGAAGTCGCACGGTGCGGCCATAGGAAATGACCTCCGCGCCCGCGGAGATCAGCCCCTCGATGCCGGATGACGCAAAGAGCAAGTCCACGAACACCGCGGGCGCCGCCGTCGCCACCAAGCGCGCCGTCGCAAGTCGATCGAAACGTCGATGCGCGATGACTGTCTGCACGCGGTAGCCGCGAGAGGTCATCGCGTGCACGATGCGCTCGGCTTCGCGGTCGTCCGCGGTCGCAATCGCCAGGTCGACGTCGCGGGTGAATCTCGGCTCGGATCGGGCGGCCACCGCCAATCCTCCGACCAACGCGAAGCCAACGCTCAGCTCGGCGAGGTCTCCACCTGCGCGCGCCGCCGCGGCGATTACGCCGCGCGTCGGGTTCTTCTTCGCGGCCATGAGATCGGTCTGCCGGGCGCGTCGCAGGGACGGTCGAGCAACCAGCGCTCGTAGAGCTCGCGCAGCTCGCGCTCCGAAGCCTTGGGGTGTGCGCGGCGAAGATTCTCGCGCATCAACTCCAGACCCTCGGCCTGCATGGCGAGCGCCAGCGCGAGCCGCTCCGCGACCTGTTTTGCGGCCGCCGGCCGTCGCGCCCTTCGCGCACGCATTGCGAAACCATAGGACCGCGGTCCGGGGCTGTCGACCCGCGCGGGGAAGACGTAATCAGGCCGAGGTCGACTCATTCACGCGACGAAGTCCTCGTCCTCTGTCGTCGACCAGCTTGACGGTGATTCCCTCTCGTCACCGACGGGCCGGAGACCGTCGACCCCCTTCGTGATCGCGAAGCTGTCCGAAATCGATCTCCTCCTCGGGAGACCTGTCGACCGGGTCCGCCCGGTTGCGGGCGGAGGCGCGGCCAAGCAACTGGCCCGCCGCTTCGGTCGATACCCGGGCGATGTCCGATCCGATCGCCTCCACCGACCCCACCAAGAAGCTCTACACCCCGGTTCCGTCCGCGCCGATGCCCGCGCCGAATCCGGCGTCCAAAGCGCCGGCGGTCAATCTCGACTACGTCCCCTCCGGCCCGTCCGCGGTCACGTGGAAGGCACCGCCCGCCGCGGCCAACGTCGACCCCTCCCTCCTCCCGAACGAGTTCCTCGAACGCAATTACCTCGGCCTGCGCGCCAAGATCGCCGCGAACCCGTCCGGCGCGACGAAGCAGGACCACGAAGACCTCGCCGCGATGGAGAAGGTGATGCACGAGCGTTTCGGCACGGCGAAGGAGTCGCCGAAGACGCCGGTCGCGATGCTCGCCGATGGCGGCGCGACCATCGCGAAGGGGATCGAGAAGGCGCACGTGACGACCGCGGAGGTCGAGAAGTACGTGAACGAGTACACCGCGTACGTCGCGTCGCGAAAGTCGGAACCGAAGTACGCCGCGCTGCACGCCGACGCGATCGCGAACGGACCGAAGCTGATCCAGGCGGCGCACGCCAAGGACGAGAAGAAGCAGGTCGAGGCGCTGCGAATGGCGGTCGGACAGCTGATCAGCGATGGCAAGGCGAAGACGCTGCAGGTGCCGTTGCCGGTCGGGCTTCAGCCCTCGTTGATGGTGTCCACCGTTTCGATTCCAGTTGCCCATGGCGTGGATGTGGCGCTCGGCGCAGTGCCGGTCGTCGGGCAACTGTTCACCGCGCTCGAGCTCGCGACCGGGAAGACGATGGGCGGACTCGGCGCCGACATACCCGTCACCGATCGCGTGTTCGGCGCGGTGATGCTCGTGATCCCGCACGCGAGCAAGCTCCTCGCGGGCGGCGCCAAGAGCGCGCCGGCGATCCTCGAGATCGCGAAGCGCACCGGCAAGTCGACGGACGAAGTCATCGCAGTCCTGCAGCGGGCACGGGCGTTGGAGAAGGACGCGGCCCTGCTCACCGAGGCGGCTGGGTGGATGAAGGCAGGCAAGCCGCTGACGCCGGCGCACGAGGCGGCCATCGCGCGTGCGGAGGGGCAGCTGAGCTTCAAGATGAGGAAGTACAGCCCGCAGGTCACGGCGGATGCCTCGTTGAAGCCCGGCGAGGGTGCGACGGACAAGTACGGCAACGTCACATTCTCGCCTCACGGAACCAAGCAACAGGTCGCCCTCGCCAAGGCGCACGAGTCGGTGCACTCGTTCCTCTCACCGAAGACGATGAACGCGCTTCGCGACGTTCGCGCGGACATTGGCATGGCCGCTTATGCAAAGTCGAATGCGCTGAGGTACATCGAGGAGGCCGCCGCCGAAACCTACGCGCAGTGCAAGGTGAACGGCATGTCTTTCAAGAGCGTCGCCACCGGCGTGAAGTTCCCCGTGACGAACGGCTACGTGAAGCTGATGCCCCATGTCGACAAGGACACGTTGAAGCTCGAACCCGGCGTCTTGCCGGAGGTCGTCCTCGGCGTCGTGGTCGTTGCCGGCATCGCGTACCAAGCCGTCCTGGTCGTGGACAAGCTGGTCGAGGCATCCGTGGATGCGAAGAAGGTGAAGAAGTGAGCCGCGTCGAATGGCATGACGCGAACGAGGGCGACGGGATCGGCTGCCTCGGGTTCGTCGTCCTCCTTTTGGCAGCGCCCGCCGCGTGGTTCCTCGCCGGCCGCGTCGCCGGGCTGACGCTCGCCGGAGCGGCGCTCGTCATGCTCGCCATCGCGCACGTTCGTAACGACCGACAGGCACGTCGGCCGGCCCGTCCGCTCGCCGACACCGGCGACGCGCAGGTCGCTTGCGCGCGAGCTCACTTCGAACGCCGTTGGATCGCGCGCCTCTTCGAGGTCATCGCGCGCCGCCACACGAAACGTCACATCGAGCTCGACGTCGAGGTCGGCTCCCCGCGCGCGTTCGCGACGATCGTGATCGGCGCGCGCGACGGCAGGCTCGTCGACCTGACCTTCACGCCGAAGCCGGGGGTCAGGGATCGCTATCTCGCGCGCGAGGAAGCGATCGCGATCGCGAGAGCGGCGCGACCGGGTCCGTGGCCCGGAGAGCTTCGCGCGTCGCAGGAGGGTGAGACGTTCGTGGTTTCGGCGCGGCCGGAGGGGCTGAGAGGCGGGGGCACGGTCGTCGACCTTCATGCCGTGTCCGGGCTGCTCTCGACGAAGCAGTACGTTCTGCGGTGAGCCGCGGGCGGCCGCTCGCGCTACTTCTTGGGGACCACGAAGTCGACCCGTCGGTTCTTCTCGTGCGGCCCGGGCTCGGCCGGCGCGGTCATCGCGAGGTCTGCCATCTCGAGTCGCGCCGCGTCGATCCCCTTGCCCACGAGGTAGTCGCGCACCGCCCTCGCGCGCTCTGCCCCGAGCTTCGCCTTCTCGCCCTTGTCGGCGTGACCGCGGATCTCGACGGTGAGGTCTGGGTGCGCTGCGAGCGCCGCGACGATCGCGTCGAGCACCTGCAGACTCACGCTCTGCACCTTCGCCGAGTCCTTCGCGAAGTAGATCTGCTCGAGGATGCGGATCTCGTAGTCGGGGATGATCGAGAGGCAGGGCTGGGGCGGGCACCCGTTCGCGTGGCTCGGACCGGGGATATCCGTGCAGTGGTCGCGCTCGTCGGGGATGCCGTCCCCGTCTCGATCGGGCGGCGGCCTCGGCGCGCTCGACGCCGACGACGCTGCGACGGTTCGTGCGGGCGTCTCCGGCTTCGGCTGCTCGTGACAACCGCTCAACGCCAACGCCGCGACGACGAACTGGCTGCGTCGCGCGAGGATGCGGTCTCGGGTGGACACGAGACGATGCAGAGTAGAGGCATGTCGGGCGTTGGGCGAACGTGCGACGCGGCCGCGGCGTCCCTCTCGCGTGGGTTGTAGAATCCGACTCCCGATGAAGCTCCTCGATCTCGTCCGCGCGCGCGCCCGGGCCTCCGGCGCGTTCGTTCGCACCCCCGTCGGCGAGATGCACGCGCGCGTCACCGGGAGCGGCCCGCCGCTCGTGCTCATCCACGGCATCACCGAGAGCAGCGAGACCTTCCTCGAGCTGCAGGACGCTCTCTCGCACGTGGCCACGATCCACGCGATCGATCTCCCCGGCCACGGCTACAGCGACATCCCGCAGAGGGCGCTGTCGCTCGACGACATGTCGCGCTGGGTCGAGGCGTACCTCGATCACGCCAAGCTCGATCGCGTGGCCGTCGCGGGCTGGTCGTTGGGCGGCGGCGTCGCGCTCTCGCTCGCTGCGCGCGCGCCGGAGCGGGTCTCGGCGCTCGTGCTCATCGGCTCGATCGGTCCGGGGATGCCGATGCCGTTCGGGCTCGGGCTGCTCCGCTTCCCTTTCCTCGCGGAGCTGCTGGTGCGTGCCGCGCGCGCACCAGGGGTCCGGCGCGCGGCACTGCGCGACGTCTATCACCCTTCCTTCACGCCGTCGGAGCACACGGTCGATCGCCATTGGAGCGCATGGCGCGTGCGCGGACGCACGGTGTACCTCCGCTCGCTGATGCGCGCGATCGAGGTCGACTCCCTCGAGCGCAAGCTCTCCGACGTGCGCGCCAAGACCATCATCGTGCACGGAAGGAACGACCGGCTCGTGCCGTTCTCCGTAGCAGAGCTCCTCGCCGCGCGCGTTCCGCGGGCAGAGCTCCGCGCGCTCGCGCACACGGGGCACGCGCCGCACCTCGAAGAACCCGCCGCCGTGCGCGCGGCGATCCGTGAAGCGCTGAGCGCCTGAACGTCGCCCTCACTGGCGCGACGGCGGGCGCTTGTTCCAGAGCGTGCAGAATCCGTCGAGCGGCTCGAAGTATCGCGTCGGCGGCTCTCCGTCGCGACGGACCTCCTGCGCGGCGAACAGTCCGAACAACGGTCGCACCGCGACATACGTCCCCTCCTGGCGCGCCCAGGCCAGGGGCACCTTCTCCACGCGCAGGATCGCCTTCGCCTCTGCGTCCGCACGGCGACGGAAGATGCATCCCTCCATGGCGTACGGCCCGAACGCGCGCTCGCTGTTGACGGCGAGGAACCACTCCTCTTCGGCGAGCTCCTGGTCGAGAGACGCGAAGATGTGCTCGCCGAACACGATCACCAGCACCGGCATGAAGAGCGCGGCGAACGGGAGGATGATGGCGACGCTGCTCACGCTGCGATCGTGAATCGCAGTCAGCTGTTCGGAGACCTCCAGCTGGAGGTCTGCGACCTCGGTGCCGCGACGCGCGCTCGCCCGGGCCACTGCCCCGGGATCGAGGATGTTGTCCGCGCTGCAGTGGGAGCAGCGCGCGATCGGCGGCGTCGACGCGATCGGCGCGCCACAGACGCGGCAGCCAAAGGGCTCGCCGGGGCGAAACGGCGGCGTCGCAGCGCACGCGTCCGCGACCGAGCGCGC
>JALHOE010000057.1 GCA_022843175.1 Deltaproteobacteria bacterium | reverse complement strand
GCATGGCGGGTCAGAAGACCTGCAACGTCGGTCCCCGCCGCTGCGCGAAGAACGAGCAGTGCCCGGCCCCGCAGACCTGCATGGGCGCCACGGCGACCGCGCTCGGCAAGTGCGGCTGAGCGCCGATTTCTGGCCGAAGCGGCTGAATCCAGCGAACGAACCCGCCAATATCAGCTGCTCTCGTGCCCCATCAAGAGGGCATCGCGAATCGCGGTCGGTCACCAGTTGTGTCGTCACACCGTGTCGCAGCACCAACAAACGTGCCGCCAAAACACGGATCGAACGAATCGAAGCGGCGACAACCTCCTGGGCGCGTTCTTGCTGAGAGCCCACTCCGACGCGCGAGATGCACGTCGGAAGGAGAGGCGATGTCGAGTCCTTGGTTTTGCGCCCGCAGCGGCGCGTGGTTCGCCGCGTTGTTCATTCTCGCCGCGGGGTGCGCTACACCGACTGGCGAGCAGAGCGCTGCGCTTGGGGTGTCGCGCGCCGCGCTTACGGCGGTCAGCATCGACGTCGACCCCGGCGCGTATGTCGGCGCATGGGGGATCGAGGGCTGGCCGGCGGTCACGCCATACGCTTCCGGACGAAGGACGATCACGCTGTCCGGGGGGAGTTCGTATCGAGTCAGGGTCGGAGGTCAGGCAAACTTCGGTCTCTTCGAGATCTCCGTCGCGGCCGATGGCTCCGTCACCGTGCCCAACGGTACGTCGGCGACCGGCGGTGCCGGCATCCTGCG
The DNA here is from genome assembly GCA_022843175.1 of Deltaproteobacteria bacterium. Lineage (GTDB taxonomy): Bacteria > Myxococcota_A > Polyangia > Polyangiales > JADJMO01 > JALHOE01. Next base: position 41,737 of record JALHOE010000057.1, on the reverse strand, counting down.
GTTCGTGACGGCGCCGGTGACAATCGATCCGGCGGCGTACTTGGGGTCGTGGGACGTGCAGGGCATCGTCCCGTTCGGCACCGGCGCGCGCGTGGCGGCATTGGTGCCAGGCACCAACTACATCGCCCACGTTGGCGGCATCGGGAACTTCGGGTCGGTCATGTTCTCGGTCGCGGCCGACGGTACGGTCACGCCGATCAACTTGGCTTGGTTCGCGGACTCCTCCGCAGCGACCGGCGGTGCCGGTCGTCTTACGTTCAAGACCACCACAGTCACCATCGACCCGGCTGCCTTTGCGGGTGCGTGGAACGTGGAGCGGGTCGTCGGCTTCGCGACCGGTGCACGCAGCCTGACCCTCGTGCCCGGCACCACATACGTCGCGCATGCGGGCGGGGCCGGAAACCTCGGGTCCGTCTTCTTCTCCGTAGCGGGAGACAGCACTGTCACCGCCATCGCTCTCAATGGCGCGTCGGACACCTCCGCCGCGATTGGCGGTCCCGGTCGCCTCACGTTCAAGACAACGACGGTAGCGGTGGACCCTGCCGCGTACGCCGGCGGGTGGAACGTGGAGAAGGTCGTCGGGGTCGCCACCGGTTCGCGGACGTTGACTCTCGTCACCGGGACCAACTACGTCGCGCATGTCGGAGGAGTGGGAAACCACGGCTCCGTCTTCTTCAGCGTCGATGGCGCGGGTGTCGTTACACCGATCGACGGATCATGGCTGCCCACGAGCGCATGGGCCGTGGGTGGCCTGCACGCGCTCACGTTTCGCAACACTATGCTCACCGTGGATCCCGCGGCGTATAGCGGCACCTGGAGGCTGTGGGGCATCACCGGGATGATCACTGGGCTGCAGTCGGCCACGGTGGTCCCCGGCACCAACTACCTCCTGCAGGTCGGGGGCGTCGGCAACTTCGGCACTGTTTCCGTCACCGTCGCAGCGAACGGAAACGTCTCCGTCGACAACGGCATCTCGGGCACTACGTCCGGCTCGCGGGTCACGCTGGCGAACGAGACCATCAGCATCGATCCAGGGAGCGAGGTTTTGCGGTGGATTCTCGCAGGCTTCCCCGAGTTCAGCGGGAGACAGACAGTGACGCTGGTCCCCAGCGCCTCTTACGTGATGGGCACCGCGGCAATGGGGCCATCGGTCGGTTTCAACGTCACCCACCCGTGCGCTGTGAGCCCGCCCACCCTCGTGGCGAGCGGCGTAACCTTCTCGCTTGGCTGCGGCAAACCCGATCGCGATGGCGACGGAGTCCCCGACGAGAACGACAACTGCGCTGCCATCGCGAATGCCGACCAGATCGACGTTGACGGCGACACGGTCGGCGACGCCTGCGATCCCGATCTCGACGACGACGGTGTCGCCAACACGGCGGACAACTGCCCGACCGTCCCCAACGGCGCGCAGAGCGATCTCGACGGCGATGGCATCGGCGACATCTGTAATTCGGACGACGACAACGACGGCGTCGCCGACACCACCGACAACTGTCGCAGCGTCGCGAACATCGACCAGGCCGACGGGGACGGCGACGGACTGGGCGACATCTGCGATCCCGACGTCGACGGCGACGGCGTTGCCAACACGACCGACAACTGCGTCAACGTCGCGAACGCAAGCCAGGCCGACGTCGATGACGACGGCACCGGCGACGCATGCGACACCGACATCGACGGCGACGGCATCGCCAACGTGAGTGATCGGTGCGCAGCGACAGCAACCGGCCTCGCCGTCGACGCACAAGGATGCTCTGGCGCACAGCTCATCGCGCTTCGCTGCACGCGAGAGGGCTTCGTTCAGCCCGGCCAATACGTGGCGTGCGTCACGCACGCCGCAAGGGAGGCAGTAACGCTCGCGCTCATCACGCCGGCCGAACGCGCGAGGTTCGTCGCGCAAGCGGCCCATGGGTTTTAGTGCCTTCGGGCTGTGTGCGTGATTTCCCTGGTCGCCGCACAGGCGATCCAAGCGCTCTCGGCGGGTTTCGCGCGACTCTTCCTGGAGCTCATCGCCCGCTCTACACCTCGGCTCCCGTGACATACGTCATAGGAGCCGCGCGTGTTTGCCCCCCATGCTCCCGCGATGGAGCGAGCCCTCACGCTGCGCGGCAGGATCCTGTTTCTCACCGAAGATCCCGCGCTGCTCGAGGCGCAGCTCAACGGTAGAGACCTGCCGTACGACCCGGCTCGCGGGCTCATCGACAACATCTCGACCGACGAGATCACGCCGGCGTGGACTTGCTACTACTACGACGAGACGCTCGGTCGCTATTGCCTCGTCGGGCTGCGCGGCGGCGCGATCAAGCCCGATGCGCTGCGCAACGGCGGCTTCGACGTGCTCGTGGCCGGCGGGTCGAAGGGCTGCGGCTCGTCGCGCGAGACCGCACCGTTCGCCGAGCTGTGCGCGGGGTTTCGCCTCGTCGTCGCTCGGAGCTTCGAGAAGATCTACCAGCAGAACTGCCAGAACGTCGGGCTGCTCACCACGACCGACTTCGACGTCCTCCCGCGCCTGCTCGCCGGTGCGTCGATCCCGCTCGAGGAGCTGACCCGCGGGCTCGATCCGATCAGCGCCGCGATCACCGAGCACGGCGGCCTCTTCGGCTACGCGCGCGAGCGCCTGTCGGGCCACGTCCGGCCCCCTGCGATCGACACCGCGCCGCGGCCGATGACGATCGCCGAGAAGATCCTCGCCGCGCACGTCGTCACCGATCCGATGAGCAGGTCGATCGGGGTCCCCGCGGTCAAGCCGGGCGACTCGACGTTCGTCCGCGCGGACGTTCGCTTCTCGCACGACTACGTCACCGCGATGGCTCGCGCGCTGTTCCACCGCGGGTTCGGGGACGACGCGCGGATCGTCGAACCATCGAGTGTTTATATGTTCCGCGATCACCTCACCTACCTGCCGCGGGTGATGCCCGAGGAGCACCGGCGGCTTGGCCTCCTCGAGCACGCCGAGGGGCTCGCCGACGTGCAGGCGCACTTCGCCGCCGAGCAGGGGGTGCGCTTGTTCGGGGACGGCTACGGCATCTGCCACAACGTCGTGATGGACGAGCTCGCGCGTCCGGGGCAGCTCATCATCGGCACCGACAGCCACACCTGCACCGCGGGCGCGGCCGGCGCGTTCGCCTTCGGGGTGGGCGCGAGCGACATGGCCGTGGCGTGGACGACGAGGGACGTCCGCGTGCGGGTGCCGGAGACGGTGCGCATCGACCTCGCGGGTTCGCTCGCGCGCGACTGCACGGCGAAGGACGCGGTGCTCCACCTCCTCTCGCTCCCGCTCGTGCGCGATCGACAGGCCATCGGCAAGGTGCTCGAGCTCGGCGGCCCCGGGCTCGCCGGGCTGTCGATCGACGAGCGCGCGACGATCGCGAACATGGCGGTCGAGGCGGGCGCGATGACCGCCGTGTTCGAGGGCGTGACGATGCCCGACCACGACGCGCACTACGGCGCGCGCATCGCGCTCGACCTCTCCCGTGTCGAGCCGATGGTCGCCCTGCCCGGCGATCCGCGGCGCGGACGTCCCCTCCGCGAGGTCGAGCCGGTGAAGATCGACATCGCGTACGGCGGGTCGTGCACCGGCGGAAAGCGCGCCGACATGGACATGTACGCGCGCACCCTCCGCGGCCAACGCGTCGCCCCCGGCGTGCAGCTGTTCATCCAGTTCGGCTCCGCGGACGTCCGGCGTTACGCCGAGTCGCGCGGGTACGTCGAGATCTTCCGCGACGCGGGCGCTCTGCTGCTCGAGCCCTCGTGCGGCGCGTGCATCCACGCCGGCCCCGGCATCAGCGAGCGGCGCGAGCAGGTCACGGTCAGCGCGATCAACCGCAACTTCCCCGGACGAAGCGGGCCCGGCTCGGTCTACCTCGCGAGCCCGATCGTCGTGGCGGCCTCGGCGATCGCCGGGTACCTCGCCGCGCCCGGGTCCCAGCGGAGCACGCGGAGCGCGATGGACGAGTAGCGCGCGAGCGCGGCCTCGTCGACCTCTGGCCGGAGGTTCATGAGCAGGTGCTCGATGCGCGCGTTGCCCGAGCGCTCGCCGATGCCCTGCGCGCACCCGTGCACGCGATCGGCCGAGGCCTCGAGCGCGACCAGTGAGTTGAGGAGGCAGAGGCCGCGGTCGTTGTGGCCGTGCCAGTCGAGGCCGACGTTGGTGTAGCCGTGCTCTTCGATCACCCCGCGGGTGAAGGCGATGAGCGCGCGCACGCCGTCGGGCGTCGCGTGACCGACGGTGTCGGCGAGGCACAGCCTACGCGCGCCGTGATCGAGGGCGTTGCGGTAGAGCGCGACGAGATCCTCCGGCCGCGAGCGGGTGGTGTCCTCCATCACGTAGCAGACCTCGAGGCCCTCGCGCGCTGCGAACGCGATCGCCTCCGCGCTCTGGCGGAGGATGCGCTCGAGGCTCCAGTCCTCGGCGAGCTTGCGGATCGGCGAGCTGCCGATGAACGTGCACACCTCGATCGCGATCCCGCACGCCTGCGACGCCTCGACGATCGGCACGAGATCGGACACGACCGTGCGCCCCGCCGCCGCCGGGCGCACGCGCAGCTTGGCGCGGACGATCTCCGAGCAGAGGGCTCGCACGTCGTCGCGGTTGCGCGGAGAGGCGGCCGGGAGGCCCACGTTGACCACGTCGATCCCGATCGCCTCCATGGCGTGCAGCAGCTCGATCTTCTCGGCGGTGCTCGGATCGGTCACGGATGGGCTCTGCAGCCCGTCGCGCAGGGTCTCGTCCTGCACGCTCTTCGGCTCGCTCGAGCGCTTCGCGTCGTTCCAGTCCCAGCTCACGTTTCCGGAGTGTCCCCGAAGCCGACGCGCCGTTTCATGACGGAGGTCATGCGCATCGTGGCCAGCGGTTCCTAGCCTTGCGAAATGCGCCGCCGTCTCTGCGTCCTGACGGTTAACGGAGAGCGGCACGAGCGGGCGATCGCGCCCGCGGCGACGCTCCTCGAGGTGCTGCGCGAGGATCTCGGCCTCACCGGCAGCAAGCGTGGGTGCGATGGCGGCGAGTGCGGGGCCTGCACCGTGCTGGTCGACGGCGAACCGGTGCTCTCGTGCCTCACGCTCGCGCTCGCGGTCGAGGGCCGCGCGATCACCACCATCGAGGGCGTCTCGACCGACGGCGAGCTCCACCCCGTCCAGCGCGCGTTCGAGGAGCAGGGCGCGGTGCAGTGCGGGTTCTGCACCCCCGGCATGGTGCTGTCGGCCAAGGCGCTGCTCGCGCGCAACCGCGAGCCCTCGCGCGAGGAGGTGCGCCTCGCGCTCTCCGGCAACCTCTGCCGCTGCACCGGCTATGGCCGCATCGTCGACGCGGTGCAGCTCGCGGCCAAGCGGATGCGAACATGAGCGCGAAGGTCACCGGCGCCGCGCGCTACACCGACGACATCGTCCTGCCGCGCATGGCGTGCGGGCGGATCCTCCGCGCGCCGCACGCCCGCGCGCGCATCCGCGCGATCGACGTCTCGCGTGCGCTCGCGACGCCGGGGGTGCTCGCGGTGATCACCGGTCGCGATCTGGAGACGAAGTACGGGATCCTCCCCTGGACCGAGGACGAGCACGCCCTCGCGCTCGAGCAGACGTCCTACGTGGGCGAGGGCGTCGCCGCGCTCGCCGCGATCGACGAGCCGAGCGCGCGCGCAGGCCTCGCGGCGATCGCCGTCGACTACGAGGTGCTGCCGGCGGTGCTCGATCCCGAGGAGGCGCTCGCCCACCCCGAGATCAAGGTCAACCCCTCGGCGCGCGAGGGCAACGTCAGCAAGCACGTCGACCTCTCGTTCGGCGACGTGGAGGGCGCCTTCGCCAACGCCGACGTCGTAATCGAGGAGGAGTATCGCTTCGAGAGCAACACCCACGCGGCGCTCGAGCCGCACTGCGCGATCGGCGACGCCGACTTCGACGGCAACCTCACCCTCTACTCGTCGACCCAGGTCCCCCACTACCTCCACCGCGCGCTCGCCAAGGTGCTCGGCCTCGGCGCCGAGCGCATCCGCGTCATTCAACCGGCCGTCGGCGGCGGGTTCGGCGGGAAGTCCGAGCCGTTCGACCTCGAGCTGTGCGCGGCGAAGCTGGCCCTGCTCGCGCGACGACCGGTGAAGATCCGCTACTCGCGCGAAGAGGTGTTCTACGCGCACCGCGGGCGTCACGCGATGAAGATGCGGTTTCGCACCGCCGCAGCGCGCGACGGGAAGCTCCTCGCCGTGCAGTCGAAGCTGCTCATCGACGGCGGCGCGCGCAGCTCGTTCGGCGTGGTCACCACCTACTACAGCGGACAGCTGCTCGCCGCGCCGTATCACCTGCCGGCGTACGCGTTCAACGCCACCCGGGTGTTCACCAACAAGCCCGCGTGCGGGCCGAAGCGCGGTCACGGCTCGGTGCAGCCCCGCTTCGCGTTCGAGTGTCAGCTCGACGAGCTCGCCGACTGCCTCGAGCTCGATCCGATCGAGCTCCGGCGTCGCAACGCGCTCGGCAGCGAGGTCACCACCATCAACGGGCAGGCGATCGGCTCCAACGGGTTCCGCGAGTGTCTCGACGCGGTCGAGCGGGCGTCGGGCTGGCGCGAGAAGTTCCGCAAGCTGCCCTTCGGCCGCGGGGTCGGCGTGGCGGGGAGCACGTACATCTCGGGCACCGCGTACCCGATCTACCCGAACGAGATGCCGCAGTCGGCGGTGATCGTGAAGCTCGATCGCTCGGGCCAGGTGGTGATCACCTCCGGCGTGTCCGACATCGGCCAGGGCGCCGACGCGATGCTCGCGAGGATCGTGGCCAAGGAGCTCGGGTGCTCGCTCGACGCGATCCGTGTTCACAGCGGCGACACCGAGCTCTGTCCGGTCGATCTCGGCGCGTACTCGAGCCGCGTGACGATGATGGCGGGCAACGCCGCGATCGAGGCGTGCGCGTCGCTCAAGGAGCGCCTCGGCGACATCGGCTCCGACTTCGCGGGCGCGGTGCAGCGCGCCGAGGCGAAGTTCGGCACCCTGGTCGGCGTCGGCGGCTACCGCACGAAGAAGCTCGGCGGCGACTACCGCGGCGGCAGCATCGGCGCCTCGCCCGCCTACTCGTTCACCGCGCACGTCGCCGAGGTCGAGGTCGACGCGCGCACCGGGTTCGTCCACGTGACGAAGATCTGGGTCGCCCACGACTGCGGCCGCGCGATCAACCGGACGGCCGTCGCCGGGCAGATGGAGGGCTCGGCGGCGATGGGCTTCGGCGAAGCCCTGTTCGAGTCCCACGCGTTCCACGCCAACGGCGTTCATCGCGGGCCCAACCTGCTCGACTACAAGCTCGCCACGACGCTCGACTCGCCCGAGCTCGAGGCGCTGATCGTCGAGTGCCCCGATCCCGCCGGCCCCCACGGAGCGAAGGAGGCCGGCGAGGGGCCGCTCCACCCGAGCATCCCCGCGATCGCCAACGCCATCTACGACGCCGTCGGCGTGCGGCTCCGCGCGCTGCCCTTCTCCCCCGAGCGGGTGCTCGCCGCGTTGAAAGGGAGGAAGAGCTGATGCTGCCCGAATGCGACGTCGTGTTCCCGGAGACGGTGGAGCAGGCGCTCGAGGCGCTGTCCGCCGAGGGCGCGCGCCTCATCGCCGGCGGCACCGATCTCGTCCCCAACCTCACGCGCGGCGTGTCGCGGGCGCGAGTGCTGGTGTCGCTCGCGCGCCTCGCCGGCCTCGACGGGCTCGAAGCGCGCGGCAACGCGCTCCACATCGGCGCTCGGGTGACGCTCGCGCGCCTCGCCCGCGATCCGACGGTGAGCGCGCTGTCGCGGGCGGCAGCGATGATCGCCTCGCCGCAGATCCGCAACACCGCGACCGTCGGGGGCAACCTCTGCCTCGACACGCGCTGCGTGTACGTGAACCAGAGCGAGCTCTGGCGCGGCGCCAACGGGTTCTGCATCAAGACCGCGGGCGCGGTCTGCCACGTGGTCGAGGGCGGCAAGAGCTGCGTCGCGGCGTCGGCTGCGGATCTGCCGCCGGTGCTGGTCGCGCTCGACGCGACGATCGACGTCGCCTCCCCGAGCGGCGCACGAACCATCGCGCTCGAGCAGCTCTACTCCAACAACGGCGCGACCCCGCTCTCCCTCGCGCCCGATCAGCTGATCACCGCCGTGTCGGTGCCGCTCGACCCCCACACGCGCGCCGCGTACCGCAAGCTCCGCGTCCGCCAGGCGATCGACTTCGCGCTGCTCGGGATCGCCGTGGCGATCACGCTCGACGGCGACCGCTGCGCCTCCGTGCGGGTCGTCGCGGGCGGGCTCGCGCCGGCGCCGCGCCGGGTGAAGCTCGACGAGCTCCGCGGTGAGCGCGTCGATCGCGCCTTCGTCGAGCGCGTCGCCGAGCGCGCCGAGCACGCCTTCCGCCCGCTCGACAACGTCGCGACCGATCGCGCCTGGCGACGCGCGATGGTGCCGGTGCTGGTGCGCGACGCGTTCGACGAGCTGGGCCTCAGCGCCTCCTAGGCGCGCGCGTCAGCGAGCGCCTCGGTGATTGCACCCTTCGCACCGGTAGGCGCTCGCTTACGCGCGCGCCTGTTCGGCCGTGCTTCCACGGAAGACGGTTAACGGTCTCGAACGAGGGCGCGCAGCACCTCGAGCTCGGCCGTGACCACGCTCTCCGGGTAGTCGCGATGACGCCCCTTCTCGACGCCGCGGTCGCTCAGCCGATGATGCTCGGTGGGCTCCACGCCGTGGCGCTGGAGCACGTGTCGCACGCAGTCGAGGGGGCAGCCGTCGATGGCGACGATCGGTCTCCCGGAGCGCGCGAGCTTCACCAGGCTCGGCACGTCGCCCCCCACCCCCGCGATGCACGACATCTCGGCCTCGGAGGCCCGATCGAGCCGCACGGCGAGGGTATTCGCGAGCTGCGCTGCGCCCGAGCAGCCGGAGCAGGCGTAGACGATGGGGAGCGACACCACGGAGAGGCTATCGGAGGGGCCGCTGCGCCTCGTGACCGATGTCAGCGTCCGACCGCGATCGCGGCGGGCGCGCGAGCGCTCTTCGCGGGTTCGTGCAGGAGACCGAGACGCGCGAGCGTGAGGCTCAGCTCGTACGTGGTGAACGGCTTCGCCAACACCGCCGCCGGCGCGCGCTCGGCGAACCGCGCGAGCACCTCCTCGGCCGCCCAGCCCGACGTGACGACGACCTTCACCTCCGGGTCGATCGCCTGCATCGCGAGGAACACGGAGTCGCCGCTCATGCCCGGCATCGTGAGGTCCAACAACACGCAGTCGACGCGCGCCCGGTTCGCGCGAAACACCTCGATCGCCTCGTAGCCGTCGCGCGCGGTCACGACGGTGAAGCCGAGGTCCGCGAGGATGACCTCGAGGGTTCGGAGGATTCCCGGCTCGTCGTCCACGACGAGCACGGTGCCCTTGCCGCGTCCCGCAGCCCGCCTCGCGGCGTCTTTCGGCGCGACCGCGGCGACCGACGCGGGGAAGAAGACTCGGAACCGCGTGCCCACCCCCACCCGGCTGTCGATCGCGACACCGGCTTGGTGCCCCTTGAGGATCCCGAGCAGCGCGGAGAGGCCGAGACCACGCCCGGTGCCCTTGGTCGAGAAGAACGGATCGAAGATGCGGGCCTGCACCTCTCGAGGCATGCCCTGCCCGGTGTCCTCGACCTCGAGGACCACCTTCGCGCCGGCGGCCAGAGTCTGGCCCGGGAAGTCTCGCTGCACCGCCTCGTCGTCGAGCGCGACGCCGTACGTGCGGACCGAGATCTTGCCCTCGGCGTCGCCGATCGCCTCGGCGGCGTTGGTGAACAGGTTCATCAGGACTTGCTGCGTCTGCGCGCGATCGGCCTCGACGACGAGCGGCTCGGCGGGGTGCTCGCACACGATCTGCACGCGCTTGGACGCCGAGATGCGCAGCAGCTCGATCATCTCGCGCGTGAGGCCGCCGAGGTCGAGGGGCTCGACGAAGAACCGTCCCCTGCCGCTGTACGCCAGGATTTGACGGGTCAGGTGCGCGGCGCGCGCGACCGCCAGCTCGATGGTCTCGAGGTGCTCGCGCGCTTCTTCGGGCTGCGCGAGAGTCCGCCGCGCGAGCTCCACGTGACCGCAGACCGCGGCGAGGATGTTGTTGAAGTCGTGGGCGATCCCGCCCGCGAGCACGCCGAGCGACTCCAGCCGCTGGGCTTGGCGCATGGCCTCCTCGGCGCGCTTTCGCTCGGTGATGTCACGCCACACCACCATGAGCATCGGCGCCGGACCGACCGAGAGCGTCGTGAGCACCACCTCGACGGGGAAATCGTCGCGCCGCGGGCCGCGGTGCACCCACTCGAAGCGATGACTCCCGCGCGCGATCGCCAGCGCGATCATCTCGTTGGCCTTCTCGAACGAGTCGCGACCGTCGGGCTGGCGGGGGGGCGAGAGCGCGGAGGGGTGGAGCGACGAGAGCTCGGCCCGGGTGCAGCGGAGCATGTCCAGCGTCGCCTGGTTGTACTCGACGAAGTCGTTGGTCCCGGTGTCGAGCAGCAGCACCGCGTCTGCGCTGCGGTCGAACATGAGCTTGAAGCGCGCGTCGTCACAGTCGCACGGAAACGACCCTTCGCTGCTGCGCATCGAGCAAGTGTAGGCGCCGAACAATGACCGGCGACGGCGACGGCGCCCGCAACCTGACGGCCGTCATGTCGCGGCTCTACCCTGCTCGGCAGGGCTCCCTGGCTCGGCCGGCTATGCTCGCGGGCCGTGAACCAGCCCGTCCTCCCCGCGCGCGCGCGCGTCGTCGTCATCGGCGGCGGCGTCATCGGTTGCTCCGTCGCCTATCACCTCGCCCACATGGGCCTCGTCGACACCGTGCTCCTCGAGCGCGATCGCGTCACGTCCGGCACCACCTGGCACGCCGCGGGGCTGATGGTGACCTTCGGCTCGACGTCCGAGACCTCGACCGAGATGCGCAAATACACGCGCGATCTCTACGCGCGGCTCGAGGCGGAGACCGGGCAGGCCACCGGCCTGATGCCGGTCGGCTTCATCGAGCTCGCGTCCGATCGCGACCGGCTCGAGGAGTATCGCCGCGTGTCGGCGTTCAACCGCTACTGCGGGGTCGACGTGCACGAGCTCTCGCCCGGCGAGGTGAAGGAGCTGTTCCCGCTCGCGCGGATCGACGACGTGCTCGCGGGGTTCTACGTGAAGGAGGACGGGCGCGTGAACCCCGTCGACGTGACGATGGCGCTCGCCAAGGGCGCCCGCCTGAAGGGCGCCCGCGTCGTCGAGAACGTCGCGGTCACCGACGTCATCATCAAGCGGGGCGCCGTCGCCGGGGTGCGCACGACCGCGGGCGATATCGAGTGCGAATACGTCGTCAACTGCGCCGGCATGTGGGCGCGACAACTGGGCGAGAGGTCGGGGGTCGTCATCCCCAACCAGGCCGCCGAGCACTACTACCTCATCACCGACCGCATCCCCGGCCTGTCGCAGTCGTGGCCGGTGATCGAGGATCCCGGCTGCCACGGGTATTACCGCGAAGAGGGCGGCGGCTGCCTGATGATCGGGCTCTTCGAGCCGGTGTGCGCGCCGTGGAAGATCGACGGCGTGCCCGGAGACTTCTCCTTCGGCGAGATCCCGCCGGACTGGGATCGGATGACGCCGTACCTCGAGCGCGCGATGTCCCGCGTGCCCGCGTCGCTCGAGGTCGGGGTGAAGAAGTTCTTCTGCGGCCCCGAGAGCTTCACGCCCGACCTTGCGCCCGTCGTCGGCGAGTCGCCCGAGGTGCGCAATTACTTCGTCGCCGCCGGCCTCAACTCGATCGGCATCCTCACCGGCGGCGGCCTCGGTCGCGTGCTCGCGCACTGGATCGTCAACGGCCGCCCGGACGTCGACGTGACGGGCATGCACATCGACCGGCTCCACCCCTACCAGGCGAACCCGGAGTATCGCCGGACGCGCACGGTCGAATCGCTCGGCATGGTCTACCAGTGCCACTACCCGTTCCGCTCCATGACCACGGCGCGCGGGGCGAAGAAGTCGGCGCTCCACGAGCGGCTCGCGGCGGAGCGCGCGTACTTCAAGGACGTCAGCGGCTGGGAGGGCGCAGATTGGTACGCGCCGCCGGGCGTCGAGCCGCGGGTCGAGGCGCTCAGCTGGGGCCGCCCGAGCTTCTGGCCGTACTGGGAGGCCGAGCACCGGGCGACGCGCGAGGGCGTCGTGCTGATGGACATGTCGTTCATGGCGAAGTTCCTCGTGCAGGGCCGCGACGCAGGGCGCCTCCTCAACACGCTCTCCGCGAACAACGTCGACGGCGCGAGCGGCGTCATCACCTACACCCAGTGGCTCAACGAGGGCGGCACGCTCGAGGCCGACCTCACGGTGACCAAGCTCGGAGACGACCGCTTCCAGGTCGTCGCCTCGGACACCGCGCATCGGCACGTCGAGACGCTCATGCGGCGGCACTTCGGCGACGCACACGCGTTCGTCGCCGACGTCACGAGCGGGTACGCGCAGCTCAACGTGCAGGGTCCGCGGTCGCGCGCGCTGATGCAGGCCGTCACCCACGCCGACATGTCGAACGAGGCGTTCCCCTTCCGCGCGGCGCGCGAGATCGATATCGGCTTCGCCCGCGTGCTGTGCGTGCGCATCACCTACCTCGGCGAGCTCGGCTACGAGCTCTACATCCCCACCGAGCAGGCCACGCACGTCCACGACCGCCTCGTCCGGGCCGGCGCGGCGCTCGGCGTGCGTCACGCGGGGCTCAAAACGCTCGCGAGCTGCCGCATGGAGAAGGGCTACCGCGACTACGGGCACGACATCGACAACACCGACTCGGTGCTCGAGGCCGGCCTCGGCTTCGCCGTCGACCTCGAGAAGCCGGGCGGCTTCGTCGGCAAAGAGGCGGTGCTCGCCAAGAAGAGCGCGGGCCCGCTGAAGAAGCGGCTCGTGCAGGTGCTGTGCAAGGATCCCGAGCCGCTCCTCTTTCACGCCGAGGTCGTCCGGAGAAACGGCAAGCCGGTGGGCTACGTGCGCGCCGCGTCCTATGGGTTCACGCTCGGCGGCGCGGTCGGCCTCGCGATGATCGAGGCCGACGTGCGGATCGATCAGGCGTTCCTCGACGCCGGCTCGTGGGACGTCGAGATCGCCGACAAGCGCTACCCCGCCGTCGCGTCGCTGCGGCCGCTCTACGATCCCGAGAACAAGCGGATTCGTGCATGACGAGAATCAGACCCGTCGGTTGTGCCAATGGCTGCATTTCCTCGAGAGCATCGTGAGAGTCGTCATCGTGGGCGGCGTCGGTACCCGCTCGTTGCGAGGGCAGCGCTCGCCCGCGTGACCTCAGCGGCTGCGCACTGCACGACGACGCGTTAGGCTTTCATCGCGATGGCTGATCCCGCACGCATTCTGGACGAAGCGCTCGACCTCACGGCCGGCGAACGTGCACGTGTCGCTCGCGCGTTGATCGAGAGCCTCGACACCTCCACCGACGAGGAGGCGGACGCGCTTTGGGTGACCGAGGTGCGTGCCCGGCTCGACGCCCTCGCAGCCGGCACGGTGGAGCTCGCGGACTGGGATGCCGTGCGCGACCGATTGCGCGCGAAGTCCAAGAAACCGTGAGCGAACCTCGCATTCGGTTCCATCCTGCCGCCGCCGAGGAGCTCGAGGCGGCGTTCGATTGGTACGAGGAGCAGGATCCCGGGCTTGGCGTGGCGTTGGTGAACGAGGTTCAGCGCGCACTCGCGTTGGTTCGCTCGCGACCGGAGGCGTGGTCGGTCAGTCCGTTCGACGCACGCGCGCGCTTCTTTCGACTGACTCGTTTCCCCTATCGGGTCGTCTTCGCGCACGACGCGAACGAGATCGTCGTGATCGCCCTGGCCCATGCCCGACGGCGCCCCGGCTACTGGCGCGCTCGCTAAGGGGACGGGTCGAGACTTGCGCCACACATTGGCGGGAGAAGCGTCGTCCGAGCACCCTCGGCTGGGTGGACATCGTCACGGTCGGTCGAGGCGCCGATGCCGAAGACACAACCCTCGGCGCGCGCGTCAGAGCGCCCAGAGATCGCCCGCGTCGGCGTCGATCGCCGCCTCGAGGGCGCGCGTGCCGGACTCGCCCCACAAGCGCGGGCCGTACTCGGCGAGCTTCTCGCGGCTCACCGCAGCGCGCGTCACGCCGGTGCCGCGCGGGACGTCGACGCGCGCGTCGTGGATGTGGCCGTCGCGCGTCTTCACCCTCACCCGCGCAGGAAACGTCCACGCGAACTCGGCGAGCGCGTCCGGTTGCCAGGGCAGAGAGCGCGCGCCGCGACGGATCGCCGGCCCGACCGACGCGAGCGCGGGCACCATCGCGAGGTCGAGCGCGAGCGGCGGGTGCTCGGCTCGCATGCGGCCGAGCGCGGAGAGGATCGCGCGCGAGGAAATCCCGGCAAATCCCGGCACGCCGAGCGGCGCGAACGCGCGGAGCGAGGTCGCGGTCATCGACCAGTCGTGGTGGAGCCGCACGCGACTGGCGAGCGCGGCGAGGGAGGGCAGCCGTTCGCGGCGCAGCTCGTCCGGCCCGAGCCTCCGCGGGCCGAGCGCGGCGGCGACGCTCCACGGGATCGAGAAGTTCACGCCGACGGTCGAGGGAATGCCCTCGCAGCGTGACATCGCGTTCATCATGCAGGTGAGCAGGCTCGCGTCCACGTCGATCGACTCGATCGCATCCGGCTCGGGCAGATCGAGCGACAGCAGCGCGTCGATCGTGGTGTCGATGTACGCGCAGCCGGGGTATGGCTTCACCGCGATCGTCTCGGTCGCATACCCGACGCCGAGGCCCTCGAAGAACGCGCGCAACGGCGCGAACGAGAACGCACCGAGGAAGCCGTGCGGGTGATCGAGCGCGTCGAGCGGGCCCGTGGCGTCGGCGGCGGCGAGGCGCGCGGCCCGAACGCCGATCATCGTGGGCTCTGCAGCGGTGAGCAGCTTCGAGTCGGGGCCCATGAAGCCCGGCGCCGTGGGCCGCGGCGCCTGATAGAGCGCGATCGCGAGCGCGTGCGCGAGCCGCCGCGAGTCGAGATCGAGGAGCATCCCCGCGGCGACCGCGGCGCCCGCGGCGTGAATGAAGCTCCACATCTGCCCGTTCAGCGGTCCGAGCAGACACGCTCCGCCGAGCCGGGCCTCGATCTCGTTGGCGGCGACCTGCGCGAGCAGCTGTCTCTCGGGTGGCCCACCGAGCAGCATCGGCACGAGCACCGCGGAGTGCCCGCTGTGCCCGAAGCATAGGTAGTCGTCGAAATCCTGCGCCATCGAGAGCGACGTCGCCGCGTACAACGCGTCGTCCGCGCGCACGCGCCGAGCGGTGGTGGGCAGCGCGACGTCACCGTCCGCGGCCCACCCGCCGACCGCCCGAAGGACACGCTGCGAGGTCTCGTCGTGTGCGGAGGCCGCGATCGACGCCATCACCGAGCGCCGCTGATCGCGGCAGGCTTCGCGCACGCTCGCGGGTACGTCCCCGAGCCGGAGCGAGGCGGCCCACGCGCACACGGATTCGACGATGGACATCGAGCTGCCTCCTAGCGAAGGAAGTGGGTGACGCCGATCCACGCTGCCAACGCGGCGGCGGGGAGACCGATCGCCGGCGAGACCACGCGCACGCGCACGGTGTCGCGGCGAAGCGCGTCGACACGATCGCGCGCGGCGTGTCGGCGGAAGACGATGGCGACGCAGTACAGGTTGGCGACGACCGCGGTGAGCCCGGCGGCGACCTTCATCGTGTGCAGCGTCGTCCACACCGGCACGCGCGCGGCGAGGACGGCTCCGGTCGCGAGCACCGCGACGAGCAACGGCAGCTCGACGAAGACGTCGAGGAGGAAGTGCGTGCGCGCGGCGCGATGCAACGCCCGGTCGTCGCGCGCCCGGAGCTCGATGAACGACTCGAGGACGACGAGCCCACCCCACGCCGCGAGCGCGGTTAAATGGGCTCGGGCGTACCAATCCATGCGTTCTGCATTTACAGAATGCCACCTGAGTGTCAAGCGCGCTCGGGCGGCCGGCGCACCATCGCGCCGTGACCGAACGTGCTTCCGGTCCAATCCATGGTGGGAGCATGCTGGCGTCGTACAGGCTGCCGGGTCGGTTGGACGCCAGAGACCGGCGGAGCGGTCGGGTGGGCTCGGGTTCGTGACGCGGACCGAGGAGATCGACAAGAGCTTCGTGGTCGATCAGGACCTCGAGCGCATCGACCTCGCCGGTTCGACGGCGCGCTCCAGCGTGCGCTCGCGGGCTGAGCTATCGTCGGCGCGTGCGCGCGCTGTGGCTCCTGTTCGTTCTCGTGGGCTGCAAGCGCGACGAGCAGGTGCCGATTCCGCCGCCGCCGCCGCCGCCCGCGCCCCCCGTCGTGAGCGTGAGCGCGAGCGCTTCGGTGGCGCCGATCCGCGAAGGGGTCGTCGAGGTGCGACCCGGCTTGGCGATGCTCGGCGATCCCTCCACCGTCACGATCAGCATGCCGTTCGCCGTGGCCGTCGGGATGCGCGGGGTCTTGCGGATGGAGCTCGTCGACCGGGTGAGCGCGGTCCGCGTGATGGAGTTCGATCCCCGCGATCCGCGCTGCATCTTCATCGACGAAATCGACGTCGAGCGCAACACGATCGTGCCCATCGAGCTCACCTTCGAGCGGCGCAAGGACGGCGGCCTCGGCTATCGGGTGATCACGCCGCGCGCCACCTACACCGGGCCGGTCCCCAAGGACCGGTTGCCAGTGGGCGACGTACGCCTCACCACCAAGACGCTCACCGAGCCGGTGACCCTCGACCTCCTCGAGTACCGGGCGCTGGGCGGCTTCGCGTGGGACCCGCGCGACGCGGGCCCCGCCGACGTGTTCGCGGTCGACGAGAAGGCGAAGCACCCGCACTGGGTGTTCCGCGTCCAGGTCCGCAGCAGGTGAGCGGTCGGGCGGGGGGTGCTCGACGGCGCGACGACGCTCTCCTCCGTGTACTCGAACATCGATCTCGCGGAGGGTGCGTGAGCGACCGCGGAGCCGTCCCGGTCGAGCGCACTTGTGGGCGCAGTTCAGATCCATACGCTCTTGCGTATGCGCCTCCTTGCCATCGCGCTCCTTGTCCTCGGCTGCGGTGGCAGCAGCGAGGCCCCTCCCGCGACCGACAACGACGCGGGCTCGGTCGACGATTCGACCGCGACCACGGACTCGAGCGCTGCCGACACGACACCGATCGGTGACTCACCCGCCCCGATGGACACGGCCGCGGGCTGCGGAGCGATCGCGACCTGGGCTGACACCGCCACCTTCGCGCGCGAGCTGCACGTGCAGACCGGCGGCATGTACACGACGATCGACGCGGCGCTCAAAGCCGCGAAGCCGGGCGACAAGGTCGTCATCCACGCGGGCGCCTACCCGGGCGGCACCTTCGCGAGCAACCTCCAGGGCACCGCCGCGCAGCCGATCATGATCACGGGCGCGCCGGGCGAGGCGAAGCCCCACATCCAGGGAGGCGCGGAGGGGCTGCACCTCACCGACCCCACGTATCTCATCGTGCAGGAGCTCGAGATCAGCGGACAGACCGCCAACGCGATGAACGTCGACGACGGCGCGACGGCCGCAACGCCCGCCCACCACCTGGTGTTCCGCGGTCTCAAGATCCACGACGTGGCGTCGGGCAACCACGACGGCCTCAAGATGAGCGGCGTCGACGACGCGTTCGTCCTCGACAGCGAGTTCGAGAAGATCGGCGGACAGATGGTCGACATGGTCGGTTGTCATCGCGTCACTGTCGCACGCTGCAAGTTCAAGAACGGCGAGTCGGTGGGCGTGCAAATGAAGGGCGGCTGCGTCGACAACGTCGTGACGCGCAACTGGTTCGAGAACGCCGGTCCGCGCGCGGTGAACATGGGCGGGTCCACGGGGCTCGAGTTCTTCCGCCCGAGCGACGCCAAATACGAGGCTGCGCGCCTCAACGTGAATGCCAACGTGTTCATCGGCGGGGACACGCCTCTGGCGTACGTGGGTTGCGACGAATGCGTCGCGATGAACAACACGATTCTGCGTCCGACGCGCTGGGCGGCGCGAATCCTCCAGGAGACCGTCGATCCCGCGCGGTTCGTCCCCTCGCGCAACGGCCGATTCGTCAACAACATCGTCGTCGTGGGTCCGGGCATCTCGGGGGAGACGGTGAACGTGGGAGCCAACACCGAGCCCACGTCGTTTGTCTTCTCGAACAACGTCTGGTTTCACACCGCGGATCCGATGTTTCGGCCGATGCTGCCCGTGATGGACGTTGCCCCCATCTACGCCGACCCAAAGCTCGCCGGCACGAACGATCCCCACCTCACCGCGGGCAGCCCAGCGGCGGGGAAGGGAAAAGAGCTCACGATCGCCTCGCCGGCCGACCACGACGGCAAGTGCTGGAAGGCGCCGCGCGCGATCGGAGCGCTCGAGTCACCTTGAATCGGCGCCTCGTGAACGAGGATCGCGAGCATGGCGCCTGCCGCCGCGCGGAGGCGCGCCTCCCGACGATGGTACTGTGTTCGACATCGCGACATGGGGCCGGTGTCGCAGTATCTCGACGCCCCCAAGGCCGCTCGAGGATGGCTCTGATGATACGGTGCGCGCCATGCGTGCCCTTCCCGCGGTGATGCTGCTCGCCTGCGCGCCCTCCTACGACCGTCAGCTAGCGCGCATCGAGGAGCGCCTGGTCGCCATCGACCGGCGCGCCGAGGCCGCCGAGCGACATGCGATGTCCGCGTCGTCGGCGGCGTCTGCCGGCGCGAGCTCTGCTGCGGTCGCCGCCACGGCCGCCGCGGAGGCCGCAAGCGCCTGCAACAAGGCCCCCGCGAAGCCGCCCGCCGCGTGGAGCTGCGCCGCCAATTGTTTGAAGTCCTTCAACTGCTCCACCAACGCCAGCAGCACGGTGAAGTGGGTGACGATCACGTCGACGGGTGCGAGCGCGGCCGACGCGTTCAAGGCGCTCGAGAACCAGTGCAGCGATGAGATGTACGTCGACGGCCGGTGCCTGGACGGGAAGTTCGTCCGCACCGCCGCGACGATTCTCAAGGCGTGCACGCGCAACTGAACCGCCCATCGCGTGAGTGCGCGAACGGACCCGAGGTATCCTCGACGCGCCGTGGACATTCTCGGTGTGATCTTGGCGCCCCAAGAGACGCTCGAGCGTGCCCGCTTCGATGGAACCTTCTCGGCGCCGCGACGCCCGTGTGAACGAACGCACGAATTACACGTCGGGCTGGCGCGCGGGCGGGCCTGACAATTGTCAGAACCCTCGACCCACCCGATGGCTCCTATCCAAGAGACCATGAAAATCGTCATCGTGGGCGGCGTCGCCGGCGGCGCCACGGCTGCGGCGCGGCTCCGTCGCCTGAACGAGAAGGCCGAGATCGTCCTCTTCGAGCGGGGCCCGCACGTCTCGTTCGCGAGCTGCGGCGTCCCCTATCGCGTCGGCGGGCGCATCCCGAGCAGCGAGGGGCTCATCCTTCAAACGCCGGCCTCGCTCGGTCGCCGCTACGCGCTCGACGTCCGCGTGCGGCACGAGGTCATCGCGATCCGCCGCGACGAGAAGCGGGTCACCGTGCGCGAGCTCGAGACCGGGCGCGTGTTCGACGAGCCGTACGATCAGCTGCTGTTGTCGCCGGGGGCGCGCCCCATCGTGCCCGACGTGCCGGGCGCGCGCGACGGCCGCGTGCTCACCGTGCGCTCCGTCGAGGACTCGGAGCGGATCCTCGCGCTCGCGAAGCGGGGCGGGCGCGCGCTGGTGATCGGCGGCGGCTTCGTCGGCGTGGAGATCGCCGAGAACCTCGTGCACCGCGGCCTCGCGGTCACGCTCGTCGAAGCGGCGCCGCAGGTGCTCGGCTTCCTCGACCCCGAGATGGCCGTGCACGGCCGGGCCGCGCTCGAGCGACACGGCGTCGAGGTGCTCACCGGCGCGGCGGTCGTCGGCTTCGAGACCGGAGAGTCGTTCGCCGCGCTCCTCGAGGGCGGACGGCGGGTGGAGGTCGACCTCGCGATCGCCGCGATCGGCGTCACCCCCGAGACGCCGCTCGCGCGCGACGCGGGTCTCCGGCTCGGCGCGCGCGGGGCCATCGCCGTGGACGCGCAGATGCGCACCAGCGATCCGTCGATCTTCGCCGTCGGTGACGCGGTCGAGATCGAGCACTCGGTGCTCGGCACCCGCGCGGCGATCTCGCTCGCCGGCCCCGCGAACCGCCAGGCGCGCGTCGCGGCCGACACGATGATGGGGGTCGAGGCGCGCTATCGCGGGTCGATCGCCACCAGCATCGTGCGCGCGTTCGACGTCACGCTCGGCGCGGTCGGCGCCTCGGCGCGCCAGCTGCGCGCGGCGAACCTCGCGTTCCGCTCCGCCACCGTGCACCAGACCCACCACGTGAGCTGGTTCCCCGGCGCTTCCGACGTGCACCTCACCGTGCACTACGCGCCGGGCGACGGGCGCGTGCTCGGCGCGCAGATCGCCGGCGAGAAGGGCATCGACAAGCGCCTCGACGTCATGGCCACGGTCATCCGACACGGCGGCACCGTGCACGATCTGATCGACGAGGAGCTCGCCTACGCGCCGCCGTTCGGCGCACCGAAGGATCCGATCAACCTCGTCGGCATGGTCGCGTCCAACGACCTCACCGGACACGCGCCGATCGTCGACGTCGACGCGGCGCGCGAGCTGATGGCGCGTGGCGCCCTCGTCCTCGACGTGCGCGAGGACTCCGAGCGCGCGCGCGGCGCGATCGAGGGCTCCGCGCACGTGCCGGTCGACAGCCTTCGCGCGCGCCTGCACGAGCTGCCGCGCGATCGGCGGATCGTCGTGTACTGCGCGGTGGGGCGCAGGGGATACGTCGGGCAGCGCATCCTCCTGCAGAACGGCTTCGACGCGGTCAACCTGACCGGTGGCTTCAGCTCGTGGAACGCGCGTCGCGCCGGTTCGTGACGAGAGCGGATATACTCTTCCCGTGTCGTCACTGGAGAGTCCCCCCGGGCTCGACGCTCCCCGTTTGATGATGTTGCGCCCGCACGCCGCGATCGCGTTCGAGCGCGGGGCGTTGGTCGCGATCCACCTCGCGCCAATGTTGGGCACGCGGCTCACCGACACCCGCGCCGCAGTGGAGGCGGCCGCCGCGCTCGCCCCGCGCGGGCTCGCAGTGGTCACCATCTTTCGGCTGTCGCGCCGCTTCCCGTTCGCGCCCAACTGGGACTCCAACCTCGGTGAGCTGGCCGACACGTTCCGCGCGCTCGACCGAGCGATGGCGGCGAACGCGCTGGTGATCGAGTTCGGCGGGCTCCGGGCGACGGCCGCGCGGCTGGCCATGCGTACCGTCCGCGCGCTCGCGCGCCCGCGCTCGCCGAGCGCGGACTTCGACAGCCTCACCGAGGGCGTCCGCTGGATCGCGCCCCACGCGCGCCGCGTCGGCGCCCCGGAAGACTTCGCCACCTACCGCAGCCTCTACGAAGAGTTGGATCGTCGGCTCGCGGGGCTCGACTCAACCGCGTGAGAAGCTAGCGTTCCGGCGATGGGGGCGCGTTTCGTGTGGGTGCTGTTGATCGCGGGTTGTTCCTCGGCGGAGGAGGCTGCTCCGGGGTCGTCCGACACGGGCACCCTCGAAGGCGACACCGCCGCCGTCGATGCGGGCACGACCGCGGACTCGAGCGCCGCCGACGCGGCGACGGAGACGGCGACGGAGAGCGACACCGGCACGGCGCCCGATACCACCGCAACGCCCGACACGGCCTCCACGCCGGACACGGCGCCCGATACTGCCATTGCTGACACCGGCGCCTCCCTCAAGTCGCTCAGCGACGAGTTCTCGTCCGCCTCGACGCTCTCGCTGTGGAGCAACCTCCACCCCACGCGCGTACAAACGCTCGACATCGGCGGGAGCGCGGCGGGGCAGCTCACGATCACGCCGATCGCGCTCGCGGAGAACGCCTGGTACTCCGACTCCTACGCGCCGCTGATCTACAAGAGCGTCACCGGCAACTTCGTCGTCGAGACGTCGGTGCGCATCGGCCGGCGCACCGACATGACGCTCGCGCCCACCGGGCAGTTCAACCAGGCCGGGTTCGTGGTGCGAGACGCGGCGGGCACCTCGCCGGGCGGACAGCGGTGGGTCATGTACAACGTCGGCTACCAGGACGTGGCGGTGGCGCGCGAGGTGAAGACCACCCGCAACGGCAGCCCCGCCACGCTGTCCACGCTCTACCTGAACAACACCCCCTCGGGCGCCACCTCGGTGCGGCTGCGCGTGTGCCGAATCGGCAGCACGTTCCTCTTCTTCCACCGGCATCCCACCGAGGCGTCGTTCGTCGAGGAGCAGTACACGGCCACCACCCGCGTCAGCGGCAACGGCGCGGGCACGCCCACGCCGGGTACGAGCTCGGGAATGCCGCTCCGGTTCCTTCGCACGGATCTCCCCGCCACGCTGCAGGTCGGCGTGATGACCGGAACCTGGGCCCCGCCCCACGATGCGCGCGGCGAGTTCGACTACGTCCGCTTCGCCCCCGCGACGTCGCTCGCCGACTGCACCGCCGACCCGCTGTGAGCGCCCGCGGACGTGCTCGTCGCCGACGAACATGTCCGCGGACGTTCGCGTTCAGAAGGCCGCCGCGACCATACGCTCGGAGCCCCTCACCCGCTCGTTGACGACGTCGAACCGACCGGCGAACCCCGCGAAGAAGAACGGAGCCACCTTGCGGTCGTCCACGGTGATCCGCGCGAGGTCCGACCCCCCCGGCTCGGTCCGCCCCGTGAAGTACGTCGCGTCGATGCCGAGCACCGGACCGAGGGCCAGCGCCGCGTTGGCGCGGTAGTCGACGCCGACGCGCAGGCGCGCGAGCTGGATACCGTGTCGCGCCGTCACCGGGCCGTCCTGGCCCGACGAGAAGATGCCGCGGTAGCCAGCGCCGAGGCCGATCCAGGGATCGATCCGGTTCATGGGCATGAAGTGATATTGGGCCTGCACGCCGGTGGTGACGCCGCGGACGGTGACGTCCGGCCCCGCGTTGTCCGGCGTTCGGAAGTACCCGAACGAGCCGTAACCACCGACGAGCCAGCGCGGATCGATGCGATAGCCGAGATCGACCTGAGCCTCGCCGCCGGGCCCCGCGAGCCTGCTCACGCGCTCACCGACGATGGTGTTCCCGGTGCCCTGTGTGTAGCCCGCGCCCACGCCGATCTCGAAGGAGCGCTTGGGCGCGTCGACCTCACGCTCGATGCGCTCTTGTGCGCGCGCGCCCGTGGCCGTGAGCCCGAGCGCCGCAGTCGCCGCCAGAATCCAATGAGCTCGAGTCATAGTTTCCCCCCATGCGGAGATCGCATCAATGCGATGCAGATCCGAATCGCACGCGCCGTGCCCGTCACGGCTGGGGCTCTGCGTGCGCGATGTCCCGATCGGTGCCGTGCACGCAGGCGCGTTGCGGCAAAATGGGCGAGGCCGCTGTGCACGCACCTCGTCGCGTTCAGCCCGCGGGTCCCACCGCGCAGGTCCCCTCGATCGTGACCGGACCGATGCCCTCCGCCTCGAGCTCGGCGCGGAACGGGCGCTCCTCGGTCGGATACGTCGCGCCGGGGCCGAACAACGAGAGGTTCAGCGGGCCGAAGAGCTCGAGCTGCAGACGGTCTCCCGCGGCGATCGCAGGAGGCACGACGCCGACGTCGCCCACGCCGGCATCGGTGCGCACGCGCGTGCGGAGAGCGAGCACGCCGTAGCCCACTCGGCGCTCGACCGCGTCCGCGAACGCCGCGTCACCGCCCGCGATCGAGAGGCCGAGGCCACGTAGCTTGTGGAGCGGCACGCGCGCCTCGACGTCGAACCACACGAAGAACGCTGGCGCCGTGCCGCCGTAGACGCATTGCACGCGGCTGACGACGAACGCGGGTTCCGGCTTGGGCTCGACGCTCCGATGCGGCTCGGGCGCGGGACCGATCTCCTTGGTCGGGCGCCGGCACGCGAGGACCGCGAGCGCGAGGAGCACGAGGAGGCGAGGCACGGCGCGTAGCGTAGCCGCGGTTCGGGATCGTCACGTCTTGAAGCGAGCGCTGGTGATCCCGTGGCGGCGAAGGAGCTCGTAGAAGTCGCTGCGGGTTCGCCCGGCGTTGCGAGCGGCGGCGCTGACGTTGCCCGCCGAGCGGCGCAAGACCTCCTCGAGGTACGCGCGCTCGACCGAGTCGCGGACCTCTCTGAGGGGCGGCAGCGGTCCCTGCCGCGGAACCGCTCTGGCGATGGCCGAGCCGACGAACGGCCGCTCGGACTCGGGTGCGCTCCCCTCGACCGACATGATCAGCGCGGTGACCTGCTCGGCGTGGATGACGTCGCCGTGGGTGAGGAGGAGCGCCGCCTCCATCACGTTGGCGAGCTCGCGAACGTTGCCCGGCCACCGGTGCGCGAGGATCGCCTGCATCGCGTCGGGAGCAATGGTGGGGACGCGCCGGCCGTATCGCGCCGCGGTGCGCTCGAGGAACAGCTCGGCGAGCATGGGCACGTCGTCGAGTCGCTCCCGGAGCGGCGGCAGACGCACCGGCACGACGTGGAGCCGGAACAGGAGGTCCTCGCGGAACTGCCCGGCCACGACGTCGGCGCGGAGGTCGCGGTTCGTCGCGGCGACGATGCGAACGTCGGCGGCGATCTCGACGGTCGACCCGACCCGCGAGTAGGTGCGCTCCTGCAGGACGCGGAGGAGCTTCGCCTGCACGCTGGGCGAGGCGTCGCCGATCTCGTCGAGGAAGAGCGTGCCGCCGTCTGCCGCGGCGAACACGCCGTCGCGGTCGCGCGCAGCGCCGGTGAACGCGCCGCGCACGTGACCGAACAGCTCGCTCTCGAGCAGCTCCGCCGGGATCGCCGCGCAGTTGAGGGCGACGAAGGGGCGGCCCGCGCGCGCCGACTGCGCGTGCAGCGAGCGCGCGACGAGCTCCTTGCCGGTGCCCGACTCGCCGGTGAGGAGCACCGTCGCGTCGGTGGGCGCGACGCGGGCGGTGACCTCGCGCACGATCGAGATGGCGCGACTGGCTCCGACGATCTGCGCGCTCTGGCCGCCGACCATCCGGCGAAGCCCGGCCACCTCGCGGCGGAGCCGGTTGGTCTCGACCGCGTGGGCGACGCTCTGCAACACCTCGTGGTCGCGAAAGGGCTTGGTGATGAAGCTGAAGGCGCCGCGGCGCATCGCCTCGACGGCGAGCTCGATGGTGCCGTGCGCGGTCAGCACGATCACCGGCAGGTCGGGGGCGCGCTGACGCACCTCGGTCAGCACGTCGAGCCCGTCTCCGTCTCCGAGGCGGACGTCGAGGATCAACACGTGGTAGTCCGCGAGCCCGAGCAGCTGCAGGCCCTCGCGCCCGCTCGATGCGATCGTGACCTCGTAGCCGTGCGACGCGAAGCGCATATCGAGCAGCGCGCAGAGGTCGACGTCGTCGTCGATGAGCAGCACGGCGCCCGAAGCGAGCGTCTTCGATATCGGTCGGTGTCCATTGGAACGGACGCTGATTTGTCGGGTTTCACCGACATCTTCGGGGGACAAACGCGGGATTTCGCTGTCGAAGGCCATGAGCGCGTGAGGCTTGTGCGAACGCCGGGCCAACGGTGTGCGATGTCTCTGTCGAACGTCCTCGAGCGCGGACACCCGAGTGAGCGCTGGCGCGAACAGCCGCGCGCGGAACCGCGACGATCCTCGCGTGGCACGCCGTGTGGAATCGCCGCCGCGCGATGCAAGCGCTCGATGGGTTGGTCGGGATCGGGCTCGCCCTCGTCACGTTTCCCGTCGGTCTCGCGACCTCGCTCGTGGGCCGGCTGCCGCCGGAGTCGGCGGTGGCGAGCGCCATCGGCTGCGGGTTGGTGTTCGCCGCGCTCGGCGGCCGGGGCGTGCGTCCCGCGCTCGTCCTCGTCCCGCTCACGGCCGCGATCGGAGCGGAGCACGGCGTCGGGGGGCTCGTGATGGCCGGTGCGCTCGCCGGGCTGCTCCGGGTGCTGTTCGGAGCGTTCGGCGTGGCTCGGATGTTCGCCGCGGCGCCGGTCGCCGCGGTGCGCGCGCTCTCTTCCGCCGCGGCGATCGCCGCGCTGTCGAAGCTTCTGACGCTCGCCGCGCCGGCCGCGTGGCCGCCTCATCCGCCCGCTGCGTGGAGCGTCGAGCTCCTCGGGCTCCTGCCGTTCGCGTTCGCGCTCGCACTCACGGAGCTCGGCGGGGAGACGCGCGCGACGAGCCTCGCCCACGGCCTCGGCGCCGGGTTGATCGCGCTCGCCGTTCCGCTCCACTTCCCACGCGCAGTGGTGCTCGCCCTCCTCGTCGCGCTCGCCGTCCACGCGCTCGCCGCACCGGGGCGGCCTCGCTCGCGACGCGACGCGCTCTACGCCGGCTCGGTCCTGCTCCTCGCGGCGGCCTTCGGGTTCGGGTTCGCGGTGGCCTTCACGACCGCGCTCGCCCTCGTGTCGTTCGCGCGCGCGTCGTCGATGGCAAAGGCCCCCGCGCGCTCCGCGCTCGCGGGGTCTCCGCGCTGACGGCTACTCCGCGGGCTCGTCGGCGAGCGGGGCGGTGACGACCTCGTTCTCACGACGCGCAGCCAGCCGCTTGAGGACGGCGTGGAGGACGATCGCGGAGAGCACGCCGGTGAGGAAGTCCGTGAGGACGACGGCGACCGCGGTGTAGATCATCACCGCGGTCTCGCGGCGCCCCTCGGCGAGGATGCCCTTGATCTCGGGGACCTTCACCATGCCGGTGGCGATGTAGAGCATCATGCCGCCGATGCAGGCCATCGGGATCTTCTGCAGGTAGGTCGCGAGGTAGGCGGCGAGCAGCAGCTTGAGGACGCACTTGAAGATGCCGCCGAGCGGCGAGACCACGCCGACCTCGATCGCGGTCGCCGTGCGCGCGAGCGCGCCCGTCAGCGGCATGCCGTTGAACAGGCTGACGACGATGTTGAGCATGCCGAGGCCCCACAGCTCCTTGTCGGGGTGGTACTTGACGCCCTTGTTCTCGGCGACGCGGTCGGCCATGCGCGAGCAGAGCAGGCTCTCGACGCCGGCGACGAAGACCACCGCGATGACGAAGTAGGCGAGGTCCCAGAGGAACTTCCCGTTCCACTGGATCGCCATCGGCTTGCTGAAGACCCAGAAGTTGGTGGGGATCGCGCCGTACTTGTCCTTCACGAGGAGCAAGCCCTTGTTCGAGAACACCGTGCCCGCGAGGACGCCCATCAAGCCGATCGCGATCAACGGACCGGGGATGAACTTGCTCGTCTTGAGCAGCTGACGGGTGATGATGAACGTGCCGCCCGCGAGGAGCACGGCGTACCAGTTCACCTGACCGATGTTGGCCGCGAGGCCGGCCACCTTGTTGACGAACTTCGGGCCGAGGTCGGCTCTCAGGCCGAACGCCTCGCCGGCCTGTGCGAACGCGATGGTCACCGCGATGCCGATCGTGAAGCCGACGACGATCGAGTGCGGCACCTTCTCGACCATTCGGCCGAGACGCGCCAACCCGAGCATCATGAGGATCGCGCCGGCGATGACGCCGGTCAGCACGACGAACGGATGGCCGTGCAACGCCGCCATCGCGCCGATGATCGGGATGAACGCGGCGGTCGGACCGTGGACCTGGAACTTCGAGCCACCGAAGAGCGAGCCGACGAGGCCGGCGAGCGCGCCGCTGACGATGCCGTGCTCGGGACGCAGTCCGCACGCCATGGCAAAGCCCATCGCCATCGGGATCGCGACCATCGCGACGATCAACCCGGCGGTGAGGTCACGCGTCACGTTGAGGTACCAGCGCCCCTTGCGCAGGTCCTCGAAGCGCCCGTCGTCGAACGAGTGGAAGAACTTGAGGCGGCCCCACAGCGTGCGCTGGCGCTCGTCGTAGGCGGCTTGCTTGATCGTGGCTTCGGACATCACGCGGCGCCCATTCCACTGTCCGTGCCACCGCACGTCGGAGCCGGTTTTCTGGACACGCCGCGCAGAACCGTCCCAACGACCGGACGGTCGATCGTTCGTCACCCCACACACCTGACCGGCTTTGAAGACGCCCCCTGCGGCCCGCGGCGTGCATGGTCGCGCCGACCATGGATCCAGATTTCCTCCGCGTGATCGTCGTCGCGCTCGACCTCTCTCCCGCGAGCGACGAAGCCCTGCGCACGGCGCACAGCCTCGCGTCCAAGCACCCGGCGTCGAGCGTCCACCTCATCCACGTGCTCGCGGGCGAGCTCGAACTGGCGTTCGCCGACGAGCGGTTGGCGGAGTGGGCAGCGCGCTTCTCGACGATCGAGGCGAACGCGGAGTTCCACACGATCCAACGCGCCGACGTCGCGGCCGCGATCGTGGAGGAAGCTGCGCGGCTGCAGGCCGATTTGATCGTGGTGGGGACCGCCGGGCGCCGCGGGCTGAGCCGCTTCGTCCTCGGCTCGGTGGCCGAGCAGGTCGTTCGCACCGCCGGCTGTCCGGTGCTCGTCGCGCGCGAGAAGGCGCATCCGGACGTCTCCGAGAGCTGACAGTGGTCGGCTCCATCCGTCCGCTTTTCCGGACACCGACGCTTGAAACGCGCGCCCGGACTGCCAGACTGACGCGTTCGAATGCGCGCCCCGATCCTCTTTACCGTCCTCGCACACGGCAAGGCGGGAGTCCGAAGCTCGCGATGTAAGGGCTCAGCCCGTCGCCGGCGTGAGGCACAGCGTAGCCCTCGCGGCCGCGCGCACCGACGACGGCGACCATGCGATCGCGATCCCGTCGTTGCGCTGCCAGCGGCGGACCTGATCGCGATAGTGAGGCGACAGCGGGTTGCCCGACTGCCCCCCGGCGAGCACGTAGCGGCTCGCCTCCCAGTTGCCCACGTCGATCACCGCGCGCAGGTTGGCGATGCCGATCGGGTTCGAGAGCGGATCGGTGAAGGGCACTGACGCCTGCGGGATGGTCGTCGCGTCGCCGCCGCACGGCAGCGGGCCGATGTTGAAGATGCGGTCCATCGGGGCCTTCGAGCCAACGGGATGCATGAGCGTCAGCGGCCGCACGCGCCCCCAGGCCCACGCGTCGACGTCGTCGCCCGCGACGCCCCGGAGCCGGGCCAACGCCGAGGCGAGCGCGCGCTGCATCTCGGTCGGCCAGCCCGCCGCGAACCACCCCGCGGGCTGCTCGACGAGCTTCTTCGCGAGGTGCCCGACCCGCCGGAGCCCCATGATCCCGTGCGGCATGATCGCGTTGGTGCCGTCGCCGAGCAGCGCGCGCCACCTTCGCGGCGCCTTCGCGGCGGCGGACCGCCACATCATCTCGGCGAGGAAGAGCTCGAACACGGCGGCGCCCGAGGACGTGGCGGCGACGACGCCGTCCCACTGCTCGAGCAGGCGGAGACCGGGCTCGCAGTCGCCACCGCGGAGCGCGGCGAGGACCGGCTCGCGGATGGTGCGCCACACGATCGACGTCTGGTCCAGCTGCAGCGCCTGGCTCGACGGCACGTCCCAGTCGCTCCGCGCCGCGAGGCACTCGGTGATGCGCTCGTAGCGATGGCCATCGAGCCAATCGACGCCGAGGAACGCTGCGCCATGCGCGTGGCGCGGGCGGTTGTTGGCGGACGCGAGGTAACCCTCGCTCGGGTTCTTCGCGCTCGGGAGCGCATCGAACGGCAGGGGCTCGTCCTCCCAACCGACCTCGGGATCCCAACCGGGCATCGGGATCATCCCGTTGCCCTTCCGGCGGACGGGAACGTCGCCGACCATCTGCGAGAGGATGTTGCCCTCGACGTCCGCCATGACGCGGTTCTCGGACACCGACGGATACGACGCGTACGCCACGCGCGCCTCGTCGACGCTGCGCGCGAGGTAGAGGTCGTATCCGGTGAGCTGCCGGTGCGCCATCCAGGTGGCGCGCATCGACAGCGCGATCGGGGCAGCGCCGGTGACGATGGGGCCGTGCCGCGTGACGAGCACGCGCTCGTGGACGTCGCTCGCGCCCTTCACCCGAATGATCTCCTCGCGCACGGTGCACGGCTCGTAGCGCTCGCCGTGGAGCGCGGACGCGGAGTCCGGGCCGAGCCGCTCGAGGAAGAGATCGGTGTTGTCGGCGTGGCCGGCGGTGAGACACCACGCCACGTGCTCGTTGTGACCGAAGCTGACGATCGGCTGCGAGGGCAGGCACGCGCCGCTCATCGCCCACGAGGGCGCGCGGACGTGCATCAAGTACCAGGGCGCGGGCAGCGTGGGCCCCAGGTGCGGATCGCACGCGAGCAGCGCCCTTCCGGTGGCCGTGCGCGAGGGCGCGAGCGCCCACTGGTTGGACGCACCTCCGAGCCCGGCGATCGCCGCGAGCGCCTGCGCGTCGTCGACCAACCGCTCGGTCGCGCGAACGACGGCGACATCGACCGCGAGGAGCTCGCCCGGGACCGGCGAGGCCTCGGAGGCTTCGACGGCGGCGAGGGCCTCCGGTCCGTCGTGGTGCAGAACCCGCAACCGCGCGAGCTCCGCATCCCAGTTGGAGCTGAGGGCGAAGGCGAAGAACTGGAGGATCGCGAGGATGTCGGCCGGCTCGAAGACGCTCGGCTCCGAGCCCAGGAGCGCGAACTCGTGCGCGAGGCGCCGCCCGCCCATGCGCAGGCCGTCGTTCACGCCGCGCGCGAACGAGTCGAACTGCATGCGCACGTTGGGCGCGAGGAGCGCGAGCTGCGCGCGGGCGATGTGGGTGAGGCCGAGGCGCCGGCTCAGACGATCGACGGCGAGCATCTCCGGCCCGATGATCTCGGAGAGCGTGCCGCGCGCGACGCGCACGTAGAGCTCGATCTGGAACGCGCGATCCTGCGCCTGGCAGAAGCCCATTCCGTAGAACGCGTCCTCGTCGGAGGTGGCCTCCACGTAGGGCACGCCGTGCTCGTCGCGGCGGATCGTGACGGGAGCGCGCACCCCGGGCACCGCGAGCGTGCCCTCGACGTGAGGTAGGCGGGAGCCGAGCGTGGCGCGAAGGACCGCCCCGAGGCGACTCTGCTTCATCGCGCGTCGATATTCGCGCGCGCAGCCCAGAGCAAGCGGGCCACCACATTGACAAGGACGAACGAGGGGATATCCATGGCACTGTAGACCGTTCGGTCTAGTCAACGGAAGCACAGGAAAAGAAGGGGGAACGCAACCATGCACGTAGTGAAAGACGACGTAGAGGTTCGGATGGAGATCCCGGGGGCCGTCATCCGTCAGCGCACCGACTTCGGGGACGTGAAGGGCTTCGACAAGATCAGCGGCGAGTACTTCACGCTCTCCGCCGGCGTCGACACCACGCCGCTCTTCCAGGGCCTCCCGGGCAACGCGTGCCAATGCCCGCACTGGGGCTTCGTGCTCCGCGGGCAGATCACGACGACGGACAAGAACGGAGTCCGCGAGACGGTGAAGGCGAACGATCTGTTCTACTGGCCGCCCGGCCACAACGTGAAGGTCGACGCCGACGCGGAGCTGATCATGTTCAGCCCGCAGGTCGAGCACACCCACGTGATCAACCACATGATCGAGAAGGTGAAGTCGTAGTCCCTACCGCGCCGCCGCCACCCACCCCGCCGGTGGGCGCGGCGATGCGCTATTGCTTCTGACCGTGAAGTCCCCGCATCCGACCAAGCAGCGCCTGCTCGACGCCGGCTTGGCGATGCTGCTCTCGCATGGGTACAACGCGCTCGGCATCCAGGCGCTGCTCGAGGCCACGGGCACGCCGAAGGGCTCGTTCTATCACCACTTCGAGGACAAACAGGACTTCGCCCTCAGCGTCGTCGATCAGTACATGACGCGCGTGCACGCCGGGCTCGACGCGTGCCTCTCGGACAAGCGCCGCGCGCCGCTCGACCGCGTGCGGCGCTTCTTCGAGCAGACCCAGCAGAGCTACCGCGAGCAGGGCTACATGGGATGCCTACTGGGCGGGCTCGGCCAGGAGCTGTCGGGCGTGAGCGACGTCTTCCGGCGCAAGATCGCGGGGTGCTTCACCGCCATCGCGGACCGCCTCGCCCCATGCCTCGAGGAGGCTCGCAGAGCGGGCGATCTCCCGGCGGACGCAGATCCCCGGCGGATGGCGAGCCTCCTCGTGGACTGCTGGGAGGGGGCGGCGCTTCGCAGTCGGCTGCAGGGCAACGCCGCACCACTCACCGCGATGCTCGATTTCTACTTCCGTCGCAGCACCGAAACAGTTTGAAACACTGGCGGCGCGGCCCCGCTCCGTCGCGCAAAGTCCGCTCTGCACGAGCGATGGGCGCTATTCTCGGGGCTCCTTGAGCGGCGAATCCACGAACCTCATTCAGCAGCTGGGCGCCATCGGGAACGCCGCCGGCGACTCCGACGCGACGAAGCTCAAGAAGCGCTTCCTCGTCTACATGGGCAGCTTCATGTCCTGCGGCGGCCTCCTGTGGGGATCGATCGCTGCGGCCTACAAGCTGACGCTCCCGGCGATGGTGCCGTTCGGGTACACGGCGGCCACCATCCTGAACATGACGTTCTTCGCGCTGACGAAGAACTTCGCGCCGGTCCGCTTCATCCAGATCTTCATCAGCCTGCTCCTGCCGTTCCTCTTCCAGTGGATCCTCGGCGGCTGGCTCGCGAGCGGCACCGTCATGATCTGGGCGATGCTCGCGATCGTCGGCGCGATGACCTTCTCGGAGGCGCGCCAAGTCGTCGGCTGGCTCGGGATGTACGTGGTGCTCGTGGTGCTCAGCGCGGTGATCGAGGCCCGCGTGTTCGCCGCGTGGAGCATCGGCGTCTCGCACCAAACGAGCACCGTCTTCTGGGGCCTCAACGTGGGGATCGTCTCGTCCCTCGCGTTCGGCCTGATGATCTACCTCGGGTTCGAGCGCGAGAAGGTCAACCGAGCGCTCGAGGAGGCCAACGATCAGATCACCTTGCTCAACGAGCGCCTCGAGGACCAGGTCGCCGCGCGCACCCGCGAGCTGAACTCCGCGCTCGCGCAGTCGCGCGCCATCCTCGACAACATGGCCGACGGCATGACCGCGATCGCGCGCGACGGCCGCGTGCAGGCCGGCAACCCCTCGCTCGCGAAGATGCTCTTCATCGACCACGAGATCGAGGGCCGGCCGGCCGGCGAGGTCCTGCCGAAGGTGCTCGTCGACCTCGCCGAGAAGTCGATCGGCGCCGACGCCATCGAGAAGATCGATCTGTCGCTGCCCGGCGACCGCATCGGCGCTGCGGTGGCGTCGCCGATCCACTCGGGGGGCGAGTGCGTCGGCTCCGTCGTGATCGTGCGCGACGTCACGCTCGAGAAGGAGATCGACCGGATGAAGACCGACTTCATCGCGACCGTCTCCCACGAGCTCCGCAC
Organism: Deltaproteobacteria bacterium; assembly: GCA_022843175.1. GTDB lineage: Bacteria > Myxococcota_A > Polyangia > Polyangiales > JADJMO01 > JALHOE01. The sequence continues at coordinate 8,541 of JALHOE010000057.1, read as the reverse complement.
GCCGCTCACCTCGGTGCTCGGCTTCGCCAAGGTCACCAAGAGCAAGCTGCTGCAGGTCGTGTTCCCGCTGGTGCCCGAGTCCGACAAGAAGGCGCGCAAGGCCGTCGACCAGGTGTCCGGCAACATCGACATCATCGTCTCCGAGGGCGAACGCCTCACCTCGCTCATCAACGACGTCCTCGACATCTCCAAGATGGAGGCCGGTCGCATGGAGTGGCGCATGGCGCCGCTCGACCCGGCCCAGCTCGTCGCGCGCGCCATCGAGTCGACGCGCGGGCTCTTCACGAACGACGTCAAGATCGTCAGCGACGTCGCGCCGAAGCTCCCGCAGCTGGTCGGCGATCACGACCGCCTGCTGCAGGTCCTCATCAACCTCATCTCCAACGCCTCCAAGTTCACCAACGAGGGCTCGGTCACCGTCGCGGCGCGCCGCCTCGCCGACAGCATCGAGTTCAGCATCACCGACACCGGCGGCGGCATCGACGTCTCCGACCAGGAGACGATCTTCGAGAAGTTCCGCCAGGTCGGCGACACGCTCACCAGCAAGCCCAAGGGCACCGGCCTCGGCCTGCCGATCTGCAAGCAGATCGTGACCGCGCACCAGGGGCGCATCGGCGTGCAGAGCCGCCTCGGCGCCGGCTCGCGCTTCTTCTTCACGGTGCCGTCCGACGCGCCGATCTCCGACGATCGCCCCGCGCTCACGAGCAAGCCGCCGACCTCGGGCACCCGCGCGTTCCTCCAGCGCATCGAGCGCCACGTCGCCGAGACCCTCCCGGCCAAGGGCGGCGGGGACATCCTCGTGGTCGACGACGACGCGAACCTCCGCGAGCTCGTCCGGCAGCAGCTGAGCGAGCGCGGCTACACGGTGCGGCAAGCCGTCGACGGCAACGACGCCATCCGCGAGGTGCGCCAGCGGAGGCCCGATCTCATCATCCTCGACGTGATGATGCCGGGGATCTCCGGCTTCGACGTCGCCGCGGTGCTCAAGTCGGATCCCGACACGCGCAACGTCCCGATCATCATCCTCTCGATCGTGCGCGACGAGGACCGCGGGTACGGACTCGGCGTCGACAAGTACCTCACCAAGCCGACCGAGGCCGAGGTGCTCGCCGACGAGGTTCGCCGGCTCCTCCGGCAGGGCGAGTCGCCGCGCCGCGTGCTCGTGGTCAACGAGCAGATGCCGACCGCGCCCGACATCGTGCGGCTGCTCCAGGCCAAGGGCTACGACGTCGTGGGCACCTGCTCCGCGCAGGACTTCGTCGAGCAGGCGAAGAAGTCGATGCCCGACCTCATCGTCCTCGAAGCGGGGCTGCCGTCGAGCGACGCGATCGTGCGCGCCATCCACCTCGAGCGCGACCTGCAGAACATCTACGTCGTGCAGCTGGTGAGTCGGGAGGGCCATGGCTCGAGTTAAGCTGCAGCGGCTGCTCCGCGGCGGCGGCAAGGAGCTGGTGGGGGAGCTCGCCACCCTGGTCGGCGCGCCGATCCGCGTCGAGGACGAGGGCGGACGCACGCTCTTCGGAGACGCGGCGGCGACCGGAGAGCGACACCCCATCGAGCTGTCCGGCCTGCAGCTCGGCGTCGTCGTCGGTCCTCCCTCCGCGCGCGCGATCGCGCGGCTGCTCGGCGCGCTCGGCGCGCGCGAAGAAGAGAAGCTCGCGCTCGCCGACGAGACGCTCGGCCGCTACAAGGAGCTCACCCTCCTCTACGACATCAGCGACAAGCTCTCGCGCGTGCTCGACGTCGACGAGGTGTGTCGCATGGTCGTCGCCGAGGCGAAGAGCTTCCTCCGCGCGACGGGCGCCTCGATCCTGCTCCTCGACGCCCGGCGCACGATGCTCGAGGCGATCGCCTCGACCGAGGATCGGCCGCGCACGCGCACGCTGGCCGCCACGGTCGGCGTCGAGGGCCGCGTGCTGCGCACCGGGCGCGCGGAGCTCATCGAGGACGCGAGCACCACCGACAGCGGCTCGAGCGAGTCCGGCGTCCGCGCCCTGATGTGCGCGCCGCTCCGCACCGGCGAGACGGTGTTCGGGATCCTCCGCGTCATCAGCGACCAGGCCACCGCGTGGACGGCTGGCGACCTCAAGCTCGTCACCTCCCTCGCCGGCAACGCGGCGTCCGCGATCAGTCACGCCATGCTCCACCGCGAGCGCCTCCGCCAGCAGGCGCTCCGCCACGACATCGAGCGGTTCGCCTCGCCGTGGGTGCTCGACGCGGCGTTCGGCAAGGCCGCCACCACCCGCTCGGTCGCGGCGCTGTTCTGCGATCTCGGCGAGCTCACGCGCACCGCCGATGTATCGCTCGATCCCGACGAGGTGATGACGTTGGTGCGTCGCGCCACCGCGGCGGTGCTCCAGGTCCTGATGCGCGAGGGCGCGACGGTGCAGCTCTCGCACGCCGAGATGATCGTCGGGTTGTTCGCGTCGGAGAACGGCGTCGCCGCGGCGGCGCGCGCAGCCTCTCGAGCCGCCACGCAGATCGTCCGCGCGCTCGACCGTCGCTTCGGCGGGTTCGTCGAGCGCAGCCCGGGCGTCGCGATCACGCACGCGGAGCTGATCGCGGGCCAGGAGACCGAAGCGTTCTTCGCGGCGATCAGCCACGCGGCGACGCTGCAGAGCAGCGCGGACGGCCGCATCGTCGTCGACGAGACGATCGGCGCCGCGCTCGAGGGTGAACGCAGCGAGCCGTCGAGCTCCAACATTGTCCATGAGGTGCGCGCGTGAGCAAGACCGTCCTGATCGTCGATGACGAGCCCCATATTCGCCTGCTGCTCGAGCAGACGCTCGACGAGCTCGACGCGCACGGCGTCGAGATCCTCACCGCCACCAACGGCGGCGACGCGCTCGCGACCATCCGCGCCGACCACCCGGCGGTAGTGCTGCTCGACGTGATGATGCCGGTGATGAATGGCTTCGAGGTGTGCAAGGCCGTCAAATCGGATCCGGCGCTCTCCGGCACCTACATCATGATGCTCACCGCGAAGGGCCAGGAGCTCGATCGCGCGACGGGCGCCGAGGTCGGCGCCGACGTCTACCTCACGAAACCCTTTGACCCCGACGACGTGCGCGCGCGCGTCGCGAAGGTGCTCGGCGTTGAGCTCGACTAGCGAACGCATCACGCTCGAGATCGTCGAGCGCTTCCTCCGCGAGCACGGCCTCGACGAGAGCCGGGCGAGCGCCGTGCAAGAGGTCCTCTCGGCGGCCAACGCCACGATGGCCTCTGGCGACGGCTCGATCACCGATCGCGACGAGCGACGACCGAGCGGCGTGCCGACGGTCGCGAGCGTCGCGGCGACGATCCTCGCGGTGAGCCTGCCGCCCCGCGACTCCGTAACGGCGGTGACGACGCTACGAGAGGCGGAGCCGCGACGCCTGGTCCCCGGCGTGCTGCTCGGCGCCGGCGGCATGGGCGAGGTCGTGCGCGTGCGAGATCACGCGCTCCACCGGCAGCTCGCGATGAAGATCCTCCTGCCCGACCTCGATGGTCAGCGCGCCATGCGCGACCGCTTCATCGAGGAGGCCCAGGTCACCGCGCAGCTCGCGCACCCCGGCATCCCGCCCGTCCACGAGATCGGCGACCTCGACGACGGCCGCCCGTACTTCACGATGAAGGAGGTGCGCGGCGTGACGCTCGCGCAGGTGGTCGACGAGGTGCAACGCGACCCCGGCGGCGCGATCAAGTGGAGCGAGCAGCGGCGGCTCGAGATCTTTCAGAAGGTGTGCGAAGCCGTCGCCTACGCGCACGCGCGGGGCGTCGCGCACTGCGACCTCAAGCCGCACAACGTGATGGTCGGCGCGTTCGGCGAGGTGCTGGTGATGGACTGGGGCGTCGCGCGCCTGGTCAGTCCGTCGGCGAGCGATCTCGGCGAAGCGCCGGTGGTCACGAGCGGGCTCGCCGCGCTCGAGACGCTCGTCGCCGGCACGCCCGCCTACATGGCGCCCGAGCAGGCGCGCGGTGAGATCGACCGGCTCGGTCCGCCCGCCGATGTCTACGCGCTCGGGGTCATGCTGTTCGAGCTGCTCGCCGGTGAGCGGCCCTACAAGGGCACGCCGCGCGACATGGTCGACAAGGCGCGCGCCGGGGTGATCCCGCCGCTCCCGCGCAAGCCGGGGAGCACGGCCGACGACGCGCTCTACGCGATCATCTGCCGCGCGATGAACCCCGACCCGCAGCATCGCTACGGCGACGCGAAGTCGCTCGCCGGAGACCTCGCGCGCTGGCGCGAGGGCGCGATGCGGCGCGAGAAGGCGCTCGCGATCCTCTCCGAGGTGCGCACGCTCCTGCCGCGCGTCGAGCCGATGTTCGCGCGCGCCGCCGAGCTCCGCGATCGCGCCGGTCGCGAGCTCGCGCAGCTCGGCCCCGACGCGTCGGTCGCCGACAAAGAGCCGTTGTGGGCGATGCAGGACGAGGCGGCCCTGCTCGCGCGCGACGCGCTCCTGCAGAACGTCGAGGCCGAGCAGCTGCTCCTCAACGCGCTCGCGCACGCCCCCGACTTCGACGAGGCCAAGGCGCTGATCGCCGAGATGCGGTTCCACCGTCACCGCGACGCCGAGAAGCGCCGTGCTTGGGACGAGGCCGCGCGCCACGAGGTGGTGCTGCGCAAGCACGACACCGGTGCGTACCGCGACTACCTCGAGGGCCGCGCGCCCCTGTCGATCGCCACCGACCCACCGTGCCGGGTTCGCCTGCATCGCTTCGTCACCCGCGCGCGGCAGCTCGCGCCGGAGCTGGTGCAAGACCTCGGCGAGACGCCGCTGCTCTCGGTGGAGCTGCCGGTCGGCAGCTACTTGCTCGAGCTGCTCGCGCCCGAGCGGCCGCCGATCGGGTACCCGATCATCCTGCGCCGTCGCGGCGGTTGGTGCGGCGCGCGCCCCGGCGAGGACTTCCCCTTCCCCATCCCGCTGCCCCTCGCCTCGGACCTCACGCCCGGCGACATCTTCGTCGCCGCCGGGTGCGCGGAGATCGGCGGCGACGAGGCCGCCCCCGGCTCGCTCCGCGAGGATCGGGTGTGGGTCGACGGGTTCGTGATCCGCGAGCATCCGGTCACCTCAGCGGAGCTCGCGACGTTCCTCGCCGACCCCGCGGGCGCGCCGTTCCGCCGCGCCGTGCTCCGCGACGGCCTCTCGGTGTGGCGGCACGACTGGCCCGCCGTCGGTGCCTCGTTCGAGGCGGCGTGCGCGTACGCCGCGTGGTTCACCCAGAAGACCGGGCTCCCCTGGCGGCTGCCCTCGGAGCTGGAGTGGGAGAAGGCCGCGCGCGGCGTCGACGGTCGGTTCTACCCGTGGGGCGACTTCACCGACGCGTCCTTCTGTCACGCGCGCACCATCGAGAAGAGCCCGCGCGCGCCGACCTCGATCCACGACTACCCGACCGACCGTTCGCCCTACGGCGTGCGCGGCCTCGGCGGCAACGTGCGCGAGTGGTGCGAGGGTCGCGTGGTGCGCGGCGGCTCGTGGCGCCAATCCCCCGAGGCGGCACGCGCAGCGGCGCGCACGAGCCTCGCCGGCTCGCAGGGCTACCCGGACGTCGGATTCCGGCTGGTGCGCTCGCTCTGAAGCGCTCTAGAAATACTGCGACAGCCCCGTGAGCACGAACCAACCGCTCGCGGGCGCGAGCGCGCGGCCGGCGTCGATGCGCGGGACGAGCCACACCAGCGCCGTCGGGACGAGACGCACGCCGCCGCCGACCGACAGCGCGCCGAGCGGACGCTCGACGTCGCCGACGGCGTTCATCGGCGCAAAGGTGCCGCCGTCGACGAAGGCGACCCCTTGAAGGAACCAGCGCTTGCCGAGCTCCAGCGCATAGCGCGCCTCGACGTTGGCGAACGCGTGGAGCGCGTTGCGATAGCGGTTGTCGGCGAGGCCGCGGATGCCGCCGATGGGGAACATGCGCCACGAGGGGACGCTCCCGAGGAGATAGGAGTGATTCGGATCGCCGGGCGACGCCGCCTCGACGACCACGTTGGCGAGCAGCGCCGCGCGGTCCCCGAAGGCAAAAGAAGTGAGCCACTGCGACGACACCGCGTGTCGCGGTCGGTCCACGCCCGGGCGCAGGTAGACCGCGGGATGGCCGGAGATGAAGAACCGGTGCCCCTTGGGCGCCAGATCGTTCCACTCGTAGCGATCCCAGATCGCGCGCGCACCGATGCCGAGCTGCACACCCTCTCGGGCGAGGCTCGGCGCGAAGTCGCCGAGCAGGCGCTCGTGATAGCCCTCGAGCGACAGGGCGAAGCGCCACTGCGTGCCGTACCAAAATGGCAAACGCATGCCGAGCTGACCGCCGCTGCGGCGCCGCTCCCATGACCAGGGCTGGTCGTCGTACGAGAAGCCGGAGCCGGAGTAGGTCGCCGAGCCCTCGAAGGTGACCGACCGCGCGTTGTTCTGGTGCTGGCCGCACCAGCCCTCACCCGTCCAGGCGCGCTGGTAGTAGGCGACCCACGCGCCGCACTCGACCGCACGGCCGGCGACGTTGGACTCGGTGAGCGTGAGCGACGCGTAGCTGTCGCGGAACGTCTTCGCGGTGCCGACCTCGGGGATCGGGATCAGCGTCCACTTCTCGCGCACCCGCACGTGAAGCACGCGCTCGCGGCGCTCCACCGCGACGTCGTCGAAGAGACCGAGCGCCCACAGCCGGCGCGTGAGCTCCGCCTCCTCTTTGCGCGTGAGGCACCCGGGCAGCGGGCGCGGCAACAGCTCGTCGACCACCACGGGCTTGACCGCGGAGAACCCCTCGAGCGCGAGGCGGTCGACGTCGCACGTGGCGACGGTGGCGGCGAGGATGGTGGCCGGGAACAAACGGCGGTTGTGGGACCGATCCGCGCAGGCCTCAAGCCCTCATTCGGGGAGGGGTGACGCGCACCCTGATCCTGCGCTTACGCTGCACCCGCGATCGCCTATCCTCCCGTCGCTTGATGGATCGGCAGCCGCTCGAGCGCTCCGCGTGGATCCTCGCGGCGCTCGGCCTCGCGGCGCTCGTCTTGGCGCTGTCGTTCAAGCGGCTCGGCGATCTCGATCTGCCATGGCACCTCGCGCTCGGTCGGTGGGTGTCGCGGGTCGGGCACCTCCCGCGGGTCGACGACCTCTCCTACACCGCGCGCCCGATCGCGTACGCGGACGTGCTGTGGGATCGCGCCGCGTACGCGCTGATGCGCCTCGGACCGTACGCGCTGCAGCTCGGCGGCGCGCTCGTCGCCGGAGCCCTCGCCGGCGTGCTCTGGTTCCGCGCCCGCGCCGCGGGGCCGGTCGCGTTGCTGGTCGTCGCGCTGTCGATGGCCGCCCTCGAGGGCTGGCTCCTGGTGCGTCCCGCGACGACGACGTTCCTGCTCATCGCGATCGTCGGCGGCGCGATCGAAGTGCACCGCGCGGGCGCGCGCTGGCCGCTGTTGGCGTTGGTGCCGCTGCAGGCCGTGTGGTCGAACCTGCACGGCGCGGGGTTCGTCGGCGTGCTGATGCTCGCGGCCTACGCGGTTCATCGGGCGCTCGCGCGCGTGCTGCGACGAGGCATCTTCCCCGCGACCGACGCTCACGACGCCGGGCTCGTCGCCGCGGTCGCCGTCGCGAGCGCCGTCGCGACGACCTTCAACCGCGCCGGGCTCCGCTACTTCACCGGTCCGCTGCAGGTCGCGCCGTTCATGGCCGGCATCACCGAGTGGGCGCGGCCGACGCCGACGTTCCTCTTCGTCACCGTGCCGCTTTCCGGAGTCTTCGCCCTCGTCGCGATCGCGTCGCTCGCGTTCGGGCGCGAGGAGTCGCGACTGCCCCGCGGGTACGACCTCGCGATCCTCGCGCTCGCGATCGTCTTCTTCTCCACCGCGCTCCGCCTGATCCCGATGGCGATCGTGCTCGTGACGCCGATGGTCGCCCGTCGCCTCGGTCCGCTGGTCCCGAGCACGCGCGTCATGAACGTCGCGTGCTCGTTCGCGACGCTGCTGGTCGCGCCGTTCATGTTGCTCGCGTTCCATCGCGGGCCCGGCGTCGGCTTCGCGCCCGATCACTTCCCCGAGCGCGCCGTCGCGTACGCCCGCGCCGCGCGGCCGGTCGGACACATGTGGAACTTCAGCCCGTTCGGCGGCTACCTCGCGTGGGAGCTGCACCCCGAGCAGCGCGTGTTCATCGACGGGCGCGCGCAGTGGGTCTACGGCATCGAGCTCACCGAGCTCGCTTGGCGGAGCGAGCGCGACGCCGCGACGTTCGACGCGCTCGCGCGCGAGTGGGACTTTCAGTGGGCCGTCTGCCGCGTCGGCGGCGACGCGTGCGCGCACCTCGCGATCGCGCGCGCGTGGACGATGGTGCACCTCGACGATCGCAGCACGGTCTACGTGCGCAACGACGGCCCCAACGCGCCGCTCGCGCGCGACGGTTACCGCCTGCTCCGCCACACCACGCCGCCGGAGCACGCGCTCCGCATCGCCGTCACCGGCGCCCCCGGCGCGGACGCGCTCTCCCACGACGGCGCGCTCGCCCGACGGCAGGATCCCGGCAGCCCGCGCGCAGCTCTGCTCGACGCCTGCGGCGCGATCGCCACGCGCGACGAGGCGCG
>JALHOE010000056.1 GCA_022843175.1 Deltaproteobacteria bacterium | reverse complement strand
TTGATCGACTTGCTCGCGGAGATCGAAGCGCACGGAGCGCTCGAGTGGGCTGTCCGCTCGTGCGAGCGCGAGCAGGGCGTCGACCAGCCTCGAGAGGCGTCGTATCTCAACGAGAGAGGTCTCCGCCGCACGACGCCACTCCTCGCTTGTTCGTGGCCACGAAGTGCGACGTCCAGCTCCGCAGCGACGATCGCGAGTGGGGTACGGAGTTCGTGTGAGGCGTCCGCCGCGTAACGCGAGAGCACAGCGAACCCGCCCTCGAGTCGGCCGAAGAGCCTCATTGAACCATTCCACCAATACGTACAGCTCGTCGCGTCGACTCGGGAGTGCGAGGCGGCGATGCAAGTCCGACACGCTCATGCTCCGCGTCCCGCGCACAATCGCATCGAGCGGAGCAAGGGCTCGCCGGCCGAGAACGACTGCGCCGCCAACACCGACGAGGAGCGCGAGCGGCGCAGCGATCCCCATGGGGACGAGCACCTGCTCGCTCGCTTCGGCCGCGAGCGCTTCTCCTGCCTTCGCGTGATCCACGCTGCGCTCCTCGAGCCGGAGCGCGAACGTGATCGACGTGCACATCTCTCACCTGCGCCGAAAGTTCGCAGCTGGCGGGGTCGAGATCAAAACCATCCGCGGCTTCGGCTACCGATTGCGGGTCCTATGATGAGCGCGCATGCACCCCGGGCGACGCTACGAGCTCGGCTCGCGTGGTGGGTGGCGGTCTCGACCCTGTTCACCCTTGTCACCTTCGCGGGTGCACTCTACGTCCGCGACGAGATACGGTCTCACCCAGGCGGCGGATGAGGACTTCGAGGAGCGCATGCTCGCGAGGGGACAGACGCTTCACCGTTCCATCGACAGCAATTTCGGCTCGCCGGGCTGGAGACGGAGACACGCGACCTCGATGGGCGGCGCGCGCGGAGCCGCAGCCCTGCGGAGGAGCGATCGCACTCGCGCCAAGAGCTCGTCGAAGACGAAGGGCTTCACCAAGTAGTCGTCGGCACCGCCATCCAGCGCTTCGACGCGAGAGCGCACCGCGTCCCTCGCGGTCAACACGAGAATTGGGACGAGCCCCCCGGCGGCGCGTAGCTGAATCAGGAGCTCGAGGCCGTCGAGGCCGGGGAGACCGAGGTCGAGCACCACCGCATCCGCATGTTCCTCTTGCAGCATCCGCGTCGCGTCTGCCGCAGTGCCGGCAACTCGTGAACCGAATCCCGCCTCGCGAAACCCTCGCGCAAGGGAGTCGGCGAGGGCAGCATCGTCCTCGACGATCAGCAGACGCGAAGCTCTCGTGGACGCGTGAGTGGGCATGGGAAGCGACGTCGAAGCGAGATGCGATGTTCCAATCGAGAGGAGCAGCGAACAGCCGCTACAAGCCCATCTACCGTTGACGCGCACTCGACACGTCGATGTCGGGCACCGCTGTCTCTTCGTAGCGACGCGACTTGATAGATCTTCGAACTCACGGTGTCTCGCAGCGTCGCCGCGCGGAGACAGTGCCGATTGTTGATTGACCGACAGTTTTCAGGGTGACAGAGCGCCATGCATGTCCAAACGAACACCGTTCCTGTTTGCAGTCTCGACCGTGATGCTCGTTGCCTGCGGTGGCGGCATGGGCGCCGACCCGATCGCGGAGGTCCCCGAGGCGGGTGGCGTTGAATCCGCGCGTGAGGGCGAGGGCGATCGCGGCGTCCCCTTCAAGCCGTTTCCCGCGGACGCGGACGGAGGTGGTACACCGTCTTCTCCGAAGCCCGCGGACGACGCGGCGGCCTCACCCACATGGCCGGCAGCCGAAGATGCCACCCCCGCGCCTGATCCGGGATCCGCGGACGCTGCCGCAAAGCCGGCAACACCCGATGCCGGAACGGGCGACGACGGCGCGCCGACTCCGCCCGTCGTCGAAGATGCGGCGCCCCCATCCGCGGTGCCGACAACGACGTCGCGGGGGGCAGCCATCGTTGCCGAGATCGCGCGCGAGCTCGCCAACAAGAAGTCGGCGGTGTACTCGCACACCACATTCGTCGACGAGGCGAAGGGGGTGTACAACTTCGACTGTTCCGGGTTCCTTGGGTACGCGCTCGATCGCGCGTTTCCGGCGGGCATCGCCGCACTCCGTGCTGCGACCCGCGCACGTCCGCTCGCCGAAGACTTCGCGCGCTTCATCTCGACGACGACAGCGCAGTGGTCGCGGGTCGACCGAGCGATCGATCTGAAACCGGGCGACCTCGTCGCCTGGCTACAGCCCGCCGACATTCCCAGCGCGAACACGGGTCACGCGATGTTCGTCTACGGGGCACCCATCGCGAACCCGTCTCGCAGCGAGGTCATTGTTCCGATCGCCGATGCGACCTCGACCCCACACGGAAGCAGCGACCCGCGGACCGCAGCCGGTGCAACCGGACTCGGTGTGGGTTCGATCGGTCTCATCGTCGACGGAGCCGGCAAGCCGACCGCGTTCTATTGGAACGGCGGAAACAGCGGATCGATCGCACACTCGACCGCGATCACGATGGGTCGCGCCCGATGACATCGGTGCGATGAGCGCGCGGGTGCGCTGCTCCTCGCGCGCGTTCCCCCTCCGGGGCCGTAGAAGTCGAAACTCCTAGAACAAAACGAGCCCGCGAGTCGAGCACCGCAGCCTAACGCTGGCTGAACGAACTCATGCGCGATGGAGCGCAACGGCTAACATCTCGAGTCGAGCAGGCTGTTCTCTTTCAGCGAGGTCGCTTCATGGAGGAACAACGTGTCCGGAGACTGGGAGCTGATGCTAAGGCGGGCACGCGACGCGCTTGCCCCCATCCTGGGCGAAGATCGCACGGAGCAATTGCTCCGCGGCTGGGTGGAGCAGGCGGGAGGCCGGCCTCTCGACGCCGAGAAGATGATGGTCATCGCACGTACGATGCAGGCGTCCTGGGGCCACTCACGGCTGGTCGGCCGCGCGCTTGAGCGGGTCTCCTCGAGAACGCGTAAGAGGGTAGCTGGCGGCCTTTGTTGAACCAGCGCTCGGGGGGAGTTTGTGGGCATGGTGCCGAGAAAAACAGGTTTTGCGCACGAGCGCGTGGGAGCGAACGCCATGACGGCGATCGCCCATACAAATTAGTTGTCGCACAGCGGTGCTCCCGCGTGACTCGGCGTGCCGAGTTGTTTCGGTGTCTCCAATCGCCCGCGAGTCAGGCGGCGGCGCGAGGAGGGCGAAACACGTGCGGCAGGAGCGGTTGGGGCGGCTGGTTCTGGTCGTAGAGGAGCTCGGCTAGCTCAGCACCCGCGACGTGCCAGCCGAACAGATCGGCGGTGTGCGCCGGCGGTAGCACGTTTGGGTGCACGCAGTGGCAGCTCGGGCAGCCCGGCGGACAGTCGGCGTCGTTGGTGTCGCCCTCGTTGCAGCCGGCGTGGTGCGAGATGCCGGCTTGGGCGACGACAGCGTCGGCGAGATCGTCGATGGCGTGCGGTAGCCCCGATAGCTGGAGCGCGAGCAGCGCCACAAGCACGCGCAACATGATTGCGAACGCTCGTTGCAGACGGCGAGTCTTCTTGACCCGGTCGTGACGCATCTCGCTTAGTTGTAGGCGCTTACCGATCATGTCGCAACTCAGACGCGCGGCAGGAAGCGGCCCACGCGCGCGCAGGACTGCTCGTACGGCGCGCCGTGCACACGCCGGAGGTAGGCTCCTCTGCGACTCGGACCTGGAGCTCAGCCGCGCCCCCGTTTCGTGTCCTTCCTGCGCGCGTGCTTGGGATCGCTGGCCGACGCCGACGCGTTCCTCCGGACCGATCCTTCTCCTCGGAGTCGTCGGCATGTCGACGCGCATGCGCATGAGCGGCGTCATCCGGAACACCTCCTCCGCCACGGAGACGAAGGTCGTGAAAGCGAGGACTTCATCCGCCAATCGTTGTCCGATTAGTTTGAATGCCTTCGTCGACTTCGCGTCGTAGGACTCTCGTGCGGCGACCCGCGACAGGGTCTAGACCAGGACGCACTTCGGCCGCGGGCGTCGCTCATCGGCGCTGAGGTCCGATCCCGCGCCCGAGCGGCGACGAATCACGCGACGCTGGGCAGATCGTGCAGCGTCGCGGCGAGTTTCTTCGCGCGGTCAAATCGCCGATCGTATCGCGATGTCGTGACGGGAGAGGCATGGCCGGCAGTCGCCTGCACGGTTGCGAGGTCTACCCCGTTCTCGAGACAGCTACTCACAAACGACCGCCGGCAGTCATGAGCGGTGAAGTGCGCGACCCCGGCGCGGCGCTGGAGCACGCGGAGGCGTTCAGCGACGGCCTGATCGGTCATCCGCCGGCAGACGATTCGATCGGCGCGGTTGACCGGTAGGAGGACCGGGCCCGCGCCGCCGCCCCGGCGCGCGAGCCATGCACGGATGACAGCCGTCGCGATGTTCCCGAGATAGAGCGTGCGTTCCCTCGCACCCTTGCCGTGCACAAGGAGCCGGCCGGTCGAGACATCGAGGTCATCGATGTCCACCGAGACGACCTCCGAGCGACGAAGACCGCCGGCGTAGAGGAGCGCAAGGAGCGCGGCGTCGCGGGCGCCGGAGGCCTTCTCGGGATTGCAGGCCGCGAAGAGCGCGCGGAGCTCCGGGTTCGTGAGCGCGCGTCCGCCTACCACGCGCGATCCGCGTACCGCTTTGACGAGACTCACGCGTGCGAGCTCGTCGGAGTCGATGAGGCGGAGCTGGAAGGCGGCACGCATCACGCCCCGGAGCGCGGCAAGGATCCGATTGGCGGTCGCGGGCGCGTACTTGTTCGCGAGCGCGGTCCGCACGGCGCTCGCGTGCGCGAACGTGACCACTTGCCAGGGCACGGCGCCGACGTCGCCGCGACCGGTCAGGAGCGTTGCGAGGGTCCGCAGCGCGCCACGCATGGCGCGCTGCGATCCGGATGCGAGCGACGAGAGGTAGAGCTCCGCCGGATCGCTCTCGACATCGAGCACCACGGCGCTTTCTAGAACCGCACTTCTCATAAGTAACATGCGGCCCGTACCCCGCCCGAGGGCTCGCTATCAACCGTTGTTGCGTCCGTGTTGTCAGGACCAACGGCCGCCGCGCGTGCTACCCATCCCCGGACATCGCGCTGGGGCGGCGGACCGAGTTGCATGTGAACCCGAGCGCGCGCCGCGCGGCGCCACCACGGATGGGATCATGCCGCGTCGGGTCAGTTCATCAGATCGTCAGAACGTGATCGGTCCCGTCGGACGCCCTCGGGCAGCTCGCACTCGATGGTGCGTACGACGAGCCATTGTGCGTCCTCCTGGACATCATCGATGGTCTGCACGACCGTTCGGTCCCCGAGCTCCCTGATACGCAGCTCCACGGTTTGCCCGCGCACGCCGCCGACCGCGTCCCACAGGGCGTCTGGCGCCATCGCGACGGCGATGCGCGGTCTGTGGGTGCCCTTGCGAAGCGCGACCGGGACAGGGACGCACCAGTCGTTGCCCATGCCCGAGCACGTGAGCCCCTCGCGGTCGTCGAAACGAAAGAGGACGTGCTCCCGATTGGCCCCGGCGGAGAGCGCGAGGGCACGGAGGTTGCGCGCCGGTGCGCGGAGCCAGAGGTCCGGATCGGCGATCACGCCCGAGACAACGACTTGCGGCTCGTGCGGCGACACCCACCCGACTCCGCAGGCGGCTCGTTCGAGGAGGACGTGCCGTCCATGACGGGCGGCACGGATCGTCTCGCGCGTCTCGTCGCGCAGGAGCGCCGCGACCCCCACGAGAGCGCGCGCGGGGACATAGAAGGGCATCGCAGGAAGCGAGGACGACCAGATGTCCACCGTCGTTCTCGAACAGCGTGCGCGCGCGTGCCCGTCGCCCGTGAACTCGACACCCCAACACAATTCGCCTGCGAACTGTGCGATCTCGAGCACGCGCACGAGCGCCGCCGGGGCGACCGACGTCCAGCGGTCGGCGTCCGCCGCACCCCGCGTGAAAGGGGGGCCCGCGGGGTCCGAGGCGCGATGCCGGATGAGCACGCACCCCGCACCGCTTCGAAGGTGTCGGACGCCGACGACGTGGCCGAGTCCCACGTCTCCCTGCACGGGCTCGATCAGACGCAGATCGGCCCATGCGTGAAAGCTCGCGTCGCCCGACCAGAGGCGGCAACGTTCGCTGGCGATCTCCGCGACGTAGGACTCGTGTGGTGCCGGGGCCACGTGCGACAGATGGTCAAGTGCCGACTGGAGCTCGAAGCCGCTGGTCGTGATGGTGAATTGGGTCATGCCCCCCATACACCGGGCGACGCGGAGAACGAGGCGGCCGCTCCGGCGATGAGCTCCCGGGGTGGTGGTCGGACGTTCGGAGCGTAGGGTGGCTCAAGGCGGTGGGCAGGGCGCGCTCGACGCTTCGGTCATGTGGACGCATCGCCAATCGGGGCGTCGCCGCGCGGGATGTCGGCTGCTAGAGATGAGCGGCTGTCGCGCGTCGCCCGTACGTGGACGAGCAGGGCGCTCGCTGGGGCGCCGTCCTTCGTGAGAATGCAGCGCCGCCGGCATTTGCGCGACGAGTTAGGTCAGCCTTCGGATTGCCCGCGCCAAGTCGTCCGGACGTCTTCGGGTGTCGACCCGCAACAAGCGGTCCTGCCATCCTCGATCGGCGAGCCAGCGCAGCTCGGCTTGGAGCGGCTGGTCGTCGATCCAGACGAAATCGTCAGCGAGGCCATCGAACAATTCCGTCTTGAGGGTCGCGAACTTGGTCGGCCGGACCCGCCGCACGAGCGCCAAGACGTCGCTGCTGCAGTAGGGCCGCAGGTACTGGACGACACTCTCGGTCGTGCCATCGCAATTCGTCGTCGCCCAGTACACCTCGTAGCTCGCGAGCGCCCCCCTGAGGAACTCGGCGGCGTGGGCAGCGAGGATCACGTTGGGCGCTCTCGGGTCCGCTCGACCGAGGAGCACGCCGTCGACGTCGAGAAACAACTTCATTCGTTTGCCTCTGCGGCCGAAAGACACGTGGACTTTCGGCAGCTCGAATCTGATGGGCTCGCGACGTCTGTTGTGGCGAGACGTCGTTACAAGACGAACCCGGATCGTGGCGTCCTATGCGGTCCGTACGCGCCACCGCCCACTCCATCAACCGCCGTTGCGTCCGTACGGTGAGTCCGCGCGGCGAGCGCGGATCGGCGAGCGCCTTACCAATCGACGACGGCCGCCCGTGAGCTGCCATTGAGGAACGCCGCCGTGTCACGGACCTCGAACGCGTGCCGCGCGATCTCCTCGACGTGGCCGAGCGGGGAGACACCCAGCTTCCCGATGACATCGATACGCACGACCCGGCCTCGCGAGCTCCCGGTGGGGAACTCGAGTTCGGTGCCGGTCGCATACTCGTCGGCCCACTGCGCAAGACGCATGTGCGCCTCGCGTTCCGTCGGTGCCTCCGCGAGCACCGTCACCTCCAGCAGCACTCCCTTGGCGTCGGCCGCCTCGAACACGATGCGGCCACTCCAGTGGCGTACGGGTTCGGCGTCACCGAGCTCCGTGGAGACCGAGTCGGAGATGTCGGCCGAGGCATCCGTCGCGTCGGGGAACTCGCTCCGAGGCTTCGGACGACACGAGCGCCCAACCTCGATCGACTCTCGAGTGGCGGCGGTGATCGCCGAAACCCCGAGGCCGTCTCCGTCGAACTTCGCGATGTACGCGTCGAGCGTCGCGAGGACGACGAGCGCGCGCGCCGCTGCATCCCCCTCGGACGACGCGTCACGCGCAGCGAGCAGCGCGGCGACGCGACTTGCGCGTTGCGCCGGCCCTCTCCCCTCAGTCAGATAGGTGAGCTGCGCGTGTACGAGCGCGTCGACGCCGGCTGCGTCCAGCGAGGTCGCGACCAACGCCTCGCAGACGATAGCGCCGACGGCACCGCGCGCTTCGCCAACTGAGAGTCCATCGAAGTGGTCGTTCAGAGCTCCAAGTGGATCCTCCAGCACGGTCTCGACGAGGCCGCAGGTCGCGCCGGAGAACGGCCGCGACTGGAGGCTGACTCCAGCAAGGAGGATGGCGAGCTCCTGGACCTCTCTCGTCGAAGCGCGAAGGGACATTCGGTCGAGCGCGTCATGGGCAGCCCACAGCACGCCCTCCTCGGTCGCCGCACGTGTCCGTGAGAGGTCGCCGAGCACCGCCTCCAGCCCCTGGCTTGCGCGAGGCACGGCAAGGTACCACTGAACGACACGCGCTTGATCGAACGCGCGTGGATGGACTGTTGGTTGCGACGCACGGGACCGGGGTTGGTGGCTCATGAATCGGCACTACACCGCAGGCGCGGGCGCAACGCCGCGGGCGCTACGCGCCCGACGACCTAACGCCGCAGGACAAGGACCGTGCGAAGGTGAGCCGAGCGTTCGAGAACGACCGCCTCAGCCGAGAGGCCGAGGGCCTGCGCACGGAAGCAGAAGCTCTCGGGGGACTACTGCAGGCCTCGCAGCCGTAGCGGCGTTCGTTCCCGTTCCCGATTCCCGACCCACCTACGAGGCGGCGGGAATGGGAACGGGAACATTATGCCGGATGCGGTCAGTCCGACGCGCGCTTGCTTTCGCGAAGATCGGCGACGAACCCGAACGGTCCCATCAGAACGGGGTCGACCTGCGCGAGCCCGAGCAAGGTCAGCGCCATGCAGCTTCGAATGCGTGATGTCCTGATCGTCCACGCCTGCCAGTCGTCGATCCGGGCTGTCGCGTCGACCGCGAGCGCCACGATGCCCCAGCGCGATGGTCCCGA
The DNA here is from genome assembly GCA_022843175.1 of Deltaproteobacteria bacterium. GTDB lineage: Bacteria > Myxococcota_A > Polyangia > Polyangiales > JADJMO01 > JALHOE01. Next base: position 33,939 of record JALHOE010000056.1, on the reverse strand, counting down.
GGGCGGCCGGTCGCTGTCGATGAGGAGGTACGTCTCCCGAGCATGGGACATCGCGCGAAGCTCGAATGCTCGGAGCTCGCCACCCACCTCGGAATCGATCGACGCGTAGACCCACGCGGGGAGGTTGTTCGTGTTCATCGAACCTCTACAGGTCGCCAGCCGAATCATCAACCGACTTCCGCGGTGCGGCCTGACCGACGCGGTGTAACGAGGTTATGTCGAACGCGGACCCGCCTTCCCTCAACGCCAACAGCACGGAACGCCAAATGCGCGAGCTCCTCGTCCGAGTCCTCGTCGAGCAGCTCCCTGCGCGCTACGACGAGGCACTCGGCCAAACGCCCGAATCAACGAGTGTTCCCACCGGTGGGCGGATCCGAGGCGTTGCGCGTCAACTCGCTCGGCGATTGGCCACCGAGGCGAACGCGACGACGTACGAGGCGATCCTTCGTGAGGCGATCTCGTCGGCTCTGCTCGAGATCACGCGGTGGTCGTACGATGCGTACCACGCGGCGCTCTGGACGATCGATCTGTTCGCCTCAGCCCTCTCGCTCGGGGCCTCGTGCTCCGCGAGCGAACAACAGATGTGGCATGTGGTCGCGACCGCCTATCGACACCTGAGCGAATACGACTTGTGCGCCGCCGATGTCACCTTCTTCGTCGACAAGACCGGGTTGGACGTCGCTGATGTCTCCGTCGCGCTCGGGGCCGCGGTATCGACTGGGCTGTTGGGGCGGGGGTGCCTCGAGCCGGGCGCGCCAGACTTCTACTATCCAGCGATCTGCGATCCGCTCGCCGCGTGACGCGCCAGGGGTTGCGGCAGCGATGCCGCGACCAATCGCTCGACCGCCTCCCAGCAGCGAGCATCGCGTCGGAGCACACGCCACCGTCCACGACGAGCCGTACGGATGAGTTTCGCGTGCGCCAGAATGCAGACGTGCCGGTGCGCTGTAGCGCACGAGATGCCGAATGCACGCGCGACGTCGGTGACGGTGACCTCGCGATCGCCAAGCCCCTGCAGAAGCGCGGCCCGGATGGGATTCTGCAGGGCGTAGCCGATGAGGGTGATGTCCACGTTTGGAGAGAAAACAAAAGGAGTACCGCTTCCGCGCTCACCGTCCCGTAGGCGCGCGTCCCGTCGATGTTCGCGCGCGGCATGTGCCGCACCTAGAGGGGGCCCGCACCCCAAAATGTGGGCGAGAACGTGAAGATGCGACGTCGAGCTGCCCCGAACTCGCGCTCGGCCACGGTCTCGTTTGCGCGATCGGGAGAATGTGAGTCGTTGTTTCCACGCGCCTCGAAACGTTGACCGTTCGAGAATGGCGGCCGGTGTAGCGATCGTCGTGAAGAACCCTCAACCCCTCCTGGATGCCGGCTTGCTCGAAGACACCGTGTCCGACGAGCACGTCATCGAACTGCTCAACGATCTCCACGCGCACCAGATCAGGCGCCAAGCGGACGACGATGTCACCCCGTTTTGGAACGCTGCGCATCGTTATCTTGCCCGGCTGGTCGAAGCGCCGGGTGACGCCGTCGGTCCCGGTGTGTCCGCCGTGGCATACACGCGTGCGCGGAGAGCTCTCGAGTCCGTTCTGCGGCGTCGCAGCAACGGCGAGCTTCCTTCGCTGCCGCCGAAGGGCAAGCTGTCGAGGGAACATTGGGTGGCGGCGTTCCGTCCCGCACCGCGGCCGACGCGCGCCGTCGAGGTGACGCAGGCCCCGCCAGCGGACGCCGCGAGGACACCGTTGATCCTGATTGGCCCGATGGAACTGTTGCAAGTTCCTGCGCCACCACGCTGGCTGATCGCGGATCTCTGGGTCGGCGAGGGCGTCGGGATCATCGGCGCTGCCCCCAAGTCCTATAAGACGTGGATCGCACTCGAGATGGCGCTGGCCGTCTCGTCCGGGACACCGTGTTTCGGTCGCTTCGGGGTACCTGAGGCCGGTCCTGTAATCGCATTCTTTGCGGAGGACTCGCTGGCCGCGATTCGCGAGCGGATCCTCGCTGTCTGCATTGCGCGGGGCCTCGATCTCGAGCGCCTCCCCTTCCATCTCGTGTCGTCGAGCACCTTGAGACTCGACTCGCGCGAGGATCAGGAGCGCCTTCGCGATGTCATCGCACAGATACGTCCTCGCCTTGTCGTGCTCGATCCGCTCGTCCGGTTGCACGCGGGCGACGAGAATGACTCGGGCCACATCGGCCGACTGCTCGGGTTCTTGCGCTCGCTGCAGCGTGATTTCGGTACCGCGATCGTTCTCACCCATCACAACCGGAAGACGCATTCGATCGGCGCTCCGGAGGGGCAGGGACTACGCGGATCCGGCGACCTTCACGCATGGACCGACACCGGGCTCTTCCTGCGGCGCCGGAGCGGTGTCGTTACCCTTCGCGTCGAGCACCGTTCCGCTGCGTCGCCCGAGCCGATGCAAGTCTCTCTCGCGCGCGATCCCGCACCGCACATCGAGGTCGTGACAGTGGTCGACGAGGACGACGGTGCTCCGTCGCCAGTGCGCGACACGGATTCGCTCGAGGAGCGTGTTCATCAGGCCATTGAAGGTTCGAGCGTGCCGCTCGCAAGGGCAGCGCTCCGCGAGCTCCTCCGATGCAGGAACGAGTCACTGACGTCGGCGCTCCGCGCACTCGCCGCGAAGGGAACGATTCGGCAGGACGGCGGCGGATGGGTGGTGGCAGATACGCCAGCGCCTCCCGCGCCATGAGACGGACCGAGGTGGGCTTTGCCTCAACGCAATGTCTGGGGGCAGCGTCGTGTTTGACGAGACCCAGGGTGCCGCGGGGACCGACGTACGCGCCCAAGCGGCACCCTCAGGCAAGAGCGATCACTCGGTGAGCGCCGTCGACGACGTTCTCGCTGGCTACGAGGCGACAAAGAACGAACGGCTACCCGCACGAGCGGATAGCCGTTCGATGTCGCGTTGGGGACGTCGTTACGCGACGCGGCCCATAGTGCGCTTCTCGCCGTCTTCCTTGACCGCCTTGACCTCCGGCAGCGACTCCAAGATGAGCCGCGCAGCCGGAGAACCGTCGGCCGTCACGATGCTGAAATCGAAGAAGCGAGCGCGGCTCTCGTTGACGTTGACGAGGCCAGCGGCCTGCACGATACGACGCATCGCGTCTTCGCTCTGATGGTCCTTGTTCAGGACGACGTGGTACTTGACAAGAGCCATAAAACTACTCCTCGCTGGGGGAACGGTTCGGCGTTACCGCACGCGACGTGCCACCCACGTGGCGGGATAAGTGTAAACACGGATCCCGCCTATCGGCCAACTGTAGCCTCAGACGCGGACGAGTCCAGCTCCCCCGTCCTCAGCGGATAGCGGAAGCAGAAGCGCCTTGGATTTCACGAGGTTTCGCAGTTCCTCGCCACGCTTGCCGGTCCGCTGGGCCCAGATGGCCGCCGCCCCCGCAACGTGCGGCGTCGCCATGCTGGTTCCATCGAGCTTCGCGTAGGTGCCCCCCTTGTACGCAGCGTAAACGTCGAGGCCCGGAGCCGCGATGCCCACCTCGGGACCGGCGCAGGAGAACCAACCGATCCGCCGTTCTCGGTCGATGGCGGCGACGGCGAGGTAGTGCGGCGACGCAGCTGGATCGCCGACGGGCGCGATCATGCCGGACTCTCGATCGCTCTCGTTGCCCGTCGCAGCCACGAGCAAGATGTTCCGCTGCTTGAGCAGGTTCTCGCCGATTTCGTCGTATGCCTCGTCGGGTAGGTCGCCAGTTGACCGCGCGCTACCGAGGCTGAGGCTGATGATGTGCGCGCCCTTTGTAGCGGCCCACATCAAGCCCTCGATGATTTGGTCGTCTCGCCCGGACCCGCTGTTCTTCAATACCTTCCCGGCCAGCAACGTCACGTCGGGTGCGACGCCATACCGAGGGCCACGCATCGGCTTGACGGCTCCCGCGACGACGCCACAACAGTGCGTCCCGTGACCGTTGTGATCCTGCACGGGCTGCCCGACGAACGTCTCGAAGTTATCGGGGTGCGCGTTGAAGTGACGTGCGAGGTCGGGGTGCTGGAGGTCCATGCCGGTGTCGAGAACGGCAACAACGATCCCGCTCCCCGTCTCCGTCGTGGCGGTCACGCCAATCATGTCGAGGCACCACGACCGCTCGCCGGTCTGCTGGACCATCGGTCCTTGGCGAACGTGAGGTGCGATCTCGATCTGCTCTCCGGCGTACCGGAGGAAGTTGTCGATCGAATCGCGCTGACCACGCATGTACGCGATCAAGTCGCGGTCTACCGACCGAACGGCGGCTGAACGCAACGTGCTCTGCATCGACTGGTCGTGACCGATCAACTGAATCTGAACGGGCCTCGGTAGATGGCGCGTGCCGTTCCGGTAGACGTTGCGGACAACTCCGGCGCCGAGCAATCCTTCGATCTCCTCGTCGGTAAGTGTCGCAGCGGCGACGCCAAGGGGCCTATAGAGGCGGACGTCACGCCCATCCTCGGTCTCCAGCAGACGCGCACCCGACCGCAGCTCGGCGGTCCCCGGCGGCATGCTGGTTCGCATGACGTCGTTGAGGGCCTTTTCATTGTCCTCGCTGGGCTTCTTAAACAACACGATGTGGGAGGGCACGGCGCTCACGTTCAACGCGGCGATGCTCGCCCGTGAGGGACGCGTGCTCACCTTCGACGTTCGATGCTCTTCCCGCATGGGCTCATTGGACATCGGATCCTCCCCTGTTGACCACTTTCGTCGCTTCTTTAAACACGTGCCCCCGAACCAGACGTGGCTGCTCTTCTAGACGCCGCACCTGAACTTGTTGGCGAACGGCGGCGTCGGGTCCGAGCACTTGCTCGACACGCATTGCCATGACGCGCATTCGAGGTAGTTGCCGCAGGCTGACCCTGCGGGGAGACCGGCGGCACACTTGAGCGCGTTGCAGAAGTTGCCGAAGCCGCAGCTCTGGTCCATCGCTGACGGGCATGCACCACCGATGGGAGTTGCGGGCTTGCAGACGTTATCGCCGGTGCATTGAAGTCCCGCAGCGCACTGGTAGCCGTTGGTTCGGCACGGCTCATCGGCCTTGGCCTCGCCGTAGAAAAGCACCTCACAAAGCTTGCTCGACCCGCACGCCGCCAGTCCGCCCTCCGGTGCCTTGCACTCGCCGTCAGAGGTGCAGGGGCTCCCACGAGTGATGGTCCCCCGGAACACCAACGCGCATGCCCCACCGGCACGAAGCTCGTCGGTGAGTGACACCTTGCACTTCGAGAAGGTGTCCTTCCAGGCCGCCACGCATCCGGGGATCTTCGTTGCGTCGTAGGTGGCCTTCCCTGCCTTCACGACGGCCACCTGTTCGTCGCAATACTGCTTCTGACGGGAGCGGCACGTCTTCTCATCGAACGTGAACCCGGAGGCCGTGCAGCACGTCGTGGTGTTGGAGCTGCAAGCCGCTGACGCGATCACGTCGCACACGTTCTCCAGCGGCACCGCCCCGTCCGGGGGCATGTCGTCGCCGCCGACGTCGCTGGCCGTCTCGTTCGTGCCGCTGTCCCCCATGACGCCCGTGTCAGGGCGATCTGTCCCATCGTCGACATTACTGCCGCACCCCAGAGCGATGACGAGGGGGGCGGCGAGGCCGACGTGGCGCAACTTCGACCACGACGCCAGCAGCATTTTCACGAGAGACTCCTTGGCTACGGGTTCGGATTGATGCAGGTGCCATCCGGCAGACAGCCACCCGGCGGGCAACATACAGCAGCTCCGGGGCCAACGACGTTGGGCGCCACGCACGCGATCAAACCGACGCGGCAACAGAGATGGTGGACCGGCGAGACGCAGTTCTCCTCGGTGCCGAACCCACCGCCGGGACTCTTGCAGCAGTTGCTACCGCAGGTCTTCTCCTTCGGGCATGCCGAGCCGTCGGGCATGCAGTTCTCGGCGGCGTTGTCGAAGCATGTCTTGCCCCGGCACGGCGTGAGGCCGACCCTGCAACAGAGACCGGTGGCGCTGTTCAAGCAGGACTCGCCTGCCGCGCAGCACTGCGTCGCACTCGGACCGCACGACACCGGGCAGCAGAACTGGTTGCGGCAGTTCTCTAGGCAGTCGGAGTAGTCGGTGGCGCACCTTGGCTGGAGGACGAGGTTGCACAGCACGTTGCACGTCACCACGAGGGCCGCGCCAACGATCGGTACCGCCGCCAAGCCGAAGCAGCCGGCCCAACAGCCAAAGATCGTCCCCGCAGTGCAAGCGATGAACTTCGTGCCGCAGAAGTTGCGACACGAGTTGCACTCGGCCGACTTGTGCGGACTACTCGGACGGCCCGGTTCCCCCTTCTGCGAAAGATCCGGCGCGGTGCCGTTCACGCACGACTCGCGGGCGTCCTTCTCGGCGCCCATCAACTTGTTCACCGCATCGTTGATGCGCGTCTCGATCGCCTTCGGGACGATCGGCCCGACCGACGTTCCATCGTCGAACGCGATCGTGGCGGGCGGCGCCTTCTTGGCAGCCTCGGTGTCAATGGCGAGGCGGCGGCCATCGACCTTCACGGTCCATGATCCACCTTGCGCCTGCACATCGACAACCGTCTCCTTGGTGGCGAAGGGCGTGAGGTAGCGAGACGTGTTCGAGACTCCGCCGAGCTTGCTCATGGTCACGTCGGACTGAAACGCTACGACCCCATCGAGCTTGACCTCGATGTTGTACGTCGCGGCCGAGCCGGTGTTCTCCACCGTCGCCTTCGCGACGGCGCCTCGATCCTCGATAGTCCACGTCTGGGTCACCGAGTTGTCGGTGATGCGAATGTCACACGCGATCTCGCCCTTGGGGATCGGCGCACCCGTCGGCGATGGGTCGCTCGTCGAACATGCGACGGCCAACCCGAACGTGACGACAACGGCAGCGGAGATGGGGCGGAGCAACGAGCGCATGCGGCCATCGTCAACCGACAAATCGGCAAGCCACAAGCAACGCTTCCGAGCCTCCGTCCCCAACATCCAAAAGAGCGTCTCGCGTCGAGAACGCCGGCAAAATCATGAGGAAAGTCCCATCAAGCCTGGAATGTCACCCCTGGGGGGTGATGGACAAACGGGTCGATCTGTCGGATCGCGCTACTCGACCACAAATCCCAAAAATCGATGGCTCGGGTCGGCTACGATGCAGGCCATGCCGAGGGAAAAATTCTACTGCCACTTCCGCCCCGAGAGGCATCTCGCGGGTCCCTTCACGCTGGACATGAAGACACTGCGCCAGATCCCGTCGGACGTGTACGGCGTCTACGTTCTCGTGTCGCGTGGGGAGAGTGGCAAGACGATCGCCCGCTACGTGGGGCGCGGCATCCTGCGGGAACGGCTCACCGAGCATCTCAACGAGCGAGACTGCCCGGAGTTCTACTGCAAGGCCCTCGACGACGATGATGAGGGCTTCGCGGAGGAGTGCCGCCTGTTCCACAAGTACGGCAAGGCCGAGAACCTCGACAACATCAACCACCCGCCGGTGCCGGCGGGAGCGCCTCGCAACCACCCCAGGTGCTCGGAGATGGGCTGCAACGGAGAGCGCAACTAGGCATCGCCGCGAACCGCGATCGAGTGCTGAACCACGAGCGCGCGCACGCTGTGCTCACCGCCGCAGCATTCCGGCATCGCTCGTTCGAGGCGCCCCGGCTTGGGTGCCAAACGACAACCTCGGTCGGCGAACCACTCCGCATCGGATGCATGCCGTGCATGGCTCTGCGCGTCTCCTCGATTGTGGTACGGGAGGTGTCGAACCAGTCCGTCGGGGCAGACGACCTCGAAGCCCGTGCAGATCGTGCTCATGCCTGTCAGCAATGCAAAGCAAGATCCTCATGGGCGGGCCAACTGCTCTACTCAGCCGCCACGTCAACGCCGAGTGGTTCCACGGCGATGGCTTCCAATAGGCACTCTGCTGACCGACGCCGCGATGGTGCGCTTCAACCACGAGAGCGCGGCGTCGGCGTTCTGCCGCTGGCCGTACCCGTGGAGGAGCTGCCCGCGCCGTCGCCGGTGCATCCTTGAAGCGCACGAACGGCGTTGCGCCGATGTCGACGACAACCGACTCGATCGTTCCGGAGCGCCGCGCCATCGCGTCATGCGGAACCGGGACGCTGCATCCGGAAGAGCGCCATTCCTTCCAGCGCGGCCTCGACCGCGACGCGGGTCACGCGACGTCCAAGCCATTCAGCATATCCCGCGAGCAGCCCTGTCGCGATCGCACCGGCGCGGTGCGAAGTCCTGTGGCGCGTCGCCGGGACCCGCTCCACAACTACCCTCACGGGTGGGCCGCCGGCGCGGCAGACGATCGTTGCGTCGGCCACGATCTCAAGCGCTGTTGCGGTGCGGAGCCGTTCGAGTCGCGAGTAGTGCGCAGCTGCGAGGTCGCGATCGCCGAGCCGACGTGCGACGGCGATTGCCGCTGCCATTCGCGCGACTTGTTGGAGTGCTTCCTCCAAGACCTGCGCTCGAAGGTTGTCCTCGTTCGCCGTGGTGACGACGAAGAGGCGCATGCCGTCGCCTGCGCGTTCGAGGACGAAGTGCCTTCTGGGTGTGTTGTACATTTCTCAGTCCTTTCTCGACTCGCAACCTTGAGTCTCCGTTACACCACCGAGGCCTCCTTCGGCGCGATCGCTCGACGTCTCTTCCGCGAGCTCCGGCACGGCAGCCGGCGTAGACCGTTTACTGGCACACACCTCTGTCTCTGTGTCAGCAAAAGGTCCACCGGTGGGATAGGATGCATGCGCGATGTTGAGCCGCGCGACAGTCGTACGAATTCGCCGCCTTGCGGCTCGCGGCTACGGGACAGTGGTCATCGGCCGGCAGGTTGGTGTCGCACCGAAGACCGTCAGGCGGTACCTCTCGTCGACCGATGCGGAGGTCCAGAAAAGGCCGCGGGCGCGGTCGTTGTCGCCGCAACAGGTCGAGCTCGTGATGACGCTATTTCGCGGCGAAGCGCGGCTGAACGCGCGCCGGACAGCGGAACTCGCCGCGGACGGTGGCGTGAAGGCGAGCGCGCGAACGATCCAGCGCGTCATCGCCGCGAACCGACGGACGAAGAGGGCCGAGGCGTCGGCCGCACCGCCGACCCATGCGGGCCCCGAATCCTACGACTTCTCGTGGGCCGGCAAGTCCGCGGCGCAGCGCGAAGTGCAGGAGCCGGCTGCACACGTGCTGAAACAGGTTGACCCCCGGCCTCGACGCGCGCGACGGCGACCGGCCGCCGAGCTCATCGAAGGTGACAACCTCGAAGCGATGAAGATCCTTCGCGACCAGCGCGGTGCGTTTGCAAAGCTCATCTACGTCGACCCGCCGTACGGCACCGGACGCCGGTTCACGTTCGATGATCGGCTTGCGCCAGCCGCAACCCGCACCCGTCGCGATGCGCGCCACGCGAGCTGGTTGTCGATGTTGTACTCGAGACTGGCGGTCGCGCGTGACCTCTTGGTGCCGAATGGCGTCGTTGCGGTGTCGATTGACGACCGCCGCGTTCACCAGGTCCGCATGCTGCTTGACGAACTGTATGGCGACGAGGAGTTCGTGGGCTGCATCGCTGTGAGAACGAATCCGCGTGGCAAGGGGCTTCGCCGTCATGTTGCGACCAATCACGAATACCTGGTCATCTACGCCAAAGATCGACGCGCGCCCGAAGTGATGCGCGGGCCTCGTCTCGGCCCGGAGGAAGCAGCTTCGCATTACCGCCACAGTGACGAACGTGGCCGCTATGCCATCCATCCGCTGCGCGGAACGGATCATCGCCGACGCCGCGACGACCAACCCTCGATGTTCTACCCGCTGTTCGTCGACCCTGCGACCGGACGGGTCGCGAGTCGGCGTCGCCGACCCTTCATCGTCTGCGTTTACCCCGAGGCCGTCGGCGGCGAGCAGCGTGACGGCGTGTGGTGCTGGGGACACGAGCGCGCCTCGCGTAACGCGCACCTGTTGTTTGCCAAGCGATCGCAACGCGGTGTTTGGCGCGTCTATCGCAAGACTTACGCTGAGGAAGAGCCGACGCTCTCCCGGGCAACCTCGATCTGGACCGACCCGGTATTCTCGTACGCAGCTGGGAAGCGTGCCGCCGATACCGCTGTTGGGCGGCATGTTTTCGAGTTCGCGAAGCCTGTTGAGCTGTTGCGGCGACTCGTCGAGATGACAACGAGGCGCGGCACGCACGACGTCGCGCTCGATCTGTTCGCCGGCTCCGGCGCCCTCGCGGAGGCCCTCGCTGCGGCGAACGCCGCCGATAGCGGCAACCGCCGCGTCGTCGCCATCCAAACGCGGGACGCCATCGATGTCGCATCGGCTGCATACTCCGCGGGGTACAGGACGATCGCGGATATCTGCCGCGCCCGGATGCGACGCGCGTGCGCCCCCGTGAAGATGTCCATGCGGACATACCGAGTCGTGCCCGCTGATCCGGCGGGCTGAGCCTCACGGCGGAGCGTGATGTCCACGAATTCTTCGGCTGAAACGTAGCCGTCAAGAGCTCCGCGGCGGTGAAGGCGGCGCCTTCCGTGGGGAATTTTCGTCTCGTCGTCGGGGACCTGGCTCGCGGTGTAGTGGACAGGGCGTTCGCGAGCGGAGGCGACTCAGCTCGCACGGACCTGTGCATCGGAGGGCCACATGCCGACCAAAGCCAAGACCAAGACACCGTACACGGACGATGAAGTGCTGGCGCTCATGCGACGCTGCCGGCGCTATGAGGACCTCACCATAGTGTTGAAACCGAAGCGCTGCGCTCAGGTCGTCGAGTTCGAGTACTACTCGCGCGTCTACTTTCAGCACCACGCGCGCGGGAGAGAGAATGCTCCCCTGCGGTACTGGCTCAACGAGTCCGGTCGCGCTGCTGACCGCGCGCTCAAGAGCATTGGGTTGCCGGCGCAGCACCTGCCGGTGGCGTCCGAGGAAGTCCTCGATGCGTATATCGAGCGCGTCCGGAATGGCGAGCCGGACCCGTTGCCGTCGGAGCCGTTCCCGTGGGAGTTCGATGAGCTCGAGGATACGCAGTCCGCCGATCAGTCGCGCGAACCGTCGGTTGCAGCCGGTGTCGTCGCCCATCACGCCGAGGAAGGCGAAACGTGATGGCCGCGCCAAACCCTGTCGGAGATTGGCGCACAGAGCGCCGCCTTCGCAGGCTCGAGGAAGCGGTGCTCCCTTGGCCGCTGCGCCGGATCCTCCGCGGAGTCCGTCGTGACGACCTTGCGAGTCACCTCCTGCGTGCACTCGACGACCGCGTCCTCACCGTCGCGAGGGAGCGCGGCCTCGTCCGTGTTGAGCACCGCAGCGGCGACCCGGACCGCACATTCGTGCGTCGGTGCGATGAGCACGCCATCCTCAACGAGCTCGCGGCGCGCCCGGACATCGTCGGATGGCTTCGACGCGAGGCACGCCGGATTCTCCGCAGCGAGCACCTCGTGCGACTGGCTCCCTCGCTCGCTTCCGGCGTCGCGGAGAGCCGCGATCGCTCCTGGGAGCTGGAGGGCGGTCTCCTCAAGGTCGAGAGCGACGTGGGTCTTGGCTCGTCGCGCTACCTTGAGGGAGAGCCCGACGGATGGGCCTTGTGGGCCGCGGACCACATCCTGGCCTCGGAGCATGCGCGTCGGGGGCAGCGAACGAGGGCTGCGGTGATCGGAGCTGGCGTCGGCGGCATCGCTCGGGCGCTTGCGACGCGCGGCTCCACGCTTGTCGACCTCGACGAGGGCGATTGGATCCACGACGAGTTCTCGGTCTCCTGCACGCCGAATTTTCGGGATGATGGGAGACGGCCTCGCGGGGAGGCGGCACTGCAGGGCGGACATCACGCCGTCGTTGTTGTGTTCCCCTCTCCGGCGACGCCCGCGGCGTCACAGCACCGGCGCATCTACAGCGCCGACTCGGATGCCGGAGTTGTGGACGACCCTTCGCGCCTCGGTCCTCAACGATGGCTCCGTTCGCTGTCGGGCCACCTCGAGCTCGCGTTGCGGGCGCTCCGCTCGGGACGTCTTGGCTACCTTCTGCTCCCGACGAGCGTTCGCGACGCGCGCGGGTACCTCTTCGACGAGCAGCTGACGCGCCGCGTGCACGAGACCGTCGCTGGGTCCGGGATGCAGGTCGTCGCAAGCAATGCCGTCGAAGATGTGGCACCCGTCGCATGGCCTTTTGTCGGAACTTCCCGGCCGAACCGGCTCAGCTTGATCGTCCAACGAGAGGCGATCTGATGCCGCTCATGCCCACAGACGCCATGCGGCTCCTTCGGGATCGACGCCGCATCACGTTTGCCTGTGACGTCGCCCGCAACGCGGCGTTCGCGCGTGCTGACGCACGTACTCGCGACGCATACGGCCTTCGCCTGTGCGACGTGGTGCAAGGAAGCGCCGACGCTGCAGCGATGGCGTTGGACGTCGCTGAACTGTTAGATCGCGAGACGCCCGACCTCGAAGCAGGTCTTCAGGGGGAACCAGTCCGGCTCGGGAACGCCCCATCCAAGGGCCAAAGGTCGCGGGAGGTGGCGATTGCGACGTATCGGCGGAGGTGCCTCTCGAATCTCGTCACGGATGTCCTGACGGCGACCGGCGATCACCTTCTGAGCCCTATCGCGAAGGCATACCGCTCGGGCACCGACCGCGCCGTGCAGAACACCCTGCTCGAGGTCGCGGGCGGCGTCTCTTCCGGTCGGATTGTCTACTGGGCAAAGCTCGACTTCGCCCGATACTTCAATTCGATCCCCTGGGACGTTGTCGAGGCTGCGCTCGAGCACCACGGCTACGAGCGGCGATTTATCGCGATCGTCAGCGCCCTGATCCGATGCCGCGCGGTGCGTGTGACGCGAGGCCGTCGCGACGAACACCACACGTGGCGAGGTCTGCAACAGGGGCTGCCCGAATCATCCCTGCTCGCAAACATGGTGCCGTTCGCGCTCGACAAGACGCTTGAGCTTCTCATCGCGGAGGACGCCCACGTGGTGCGGTATTGCGATGATATCTTCATCGGCGGTCCGACGAAGAGGGTGGTGCGGGAGGGCGTCCGTCGGGTGCTCGACTGGGCTCGCCGCCACGGCATCCTGATCAAGGACGACCGCCCGAGTCGCTCGCGCGAGCCGAGGACGGCGCACCCCCTGGAGCGTCGTGAGACCGGTCCGCGCACCGTCTCGTGGAACATCGACCTCGACAAGCTCGTCCATCGCGTCCATCAGCGTCGGATCCCGCTGCTGGGCGCGGCCATCGATCAAAATGGAAGGATCCGCATCCCGGCGGATGTCCTCGCCGAGAGAATGGACGAGATCAGGGAAGTGGTCCGCAAGCTCGCTCGGCGCAATGTTGTTGATGGGGTATCCCGGTATGGCGACGGCTGCGGCGCGGACGTCTACGACGCCGCAGACCTCGAAGCCAAGGTGGAGGGGTTCGTCGGATACTGGTCGTACCTTGACCGCGAGGAGGCGGACTTCATTCGCCGCACGATCGAAAAGAGCTTTCCCGCCACCCTCGCACCACGTCGTGCAGGGTCTGGGATGGTCTGGCGCGCCCGGCTCTGGGGCGACCAGACGAGCGCCACGTCGGAGGCCATGATCCCGCAAGGGGCCGTGGGCGTGGCTGCTCATAGTGACCTGAGCCTCGATCTGGGTATCCCCTACGGGATCTCGACTGCCCCTGCGGGGCAGTCGACTTCTCAAAGGGGAGACTCTTTGGATCCCATCGGAACACGGGATCCCGAGGAAACCCAGGAAGAGACCACGGGACTGGAGCCTACTCCACAGGAGGCAAGATCCTCCCATGGGGTAGCGGACGATCTCCAACTGGAGGAAGTCAGCGTCCTGGTGCCAGGCCCCATAGGGGGCGATGGCGCAGGGAAGCTGTCGATGCGAGGGCAACGGTGTCCGAGCGAATCGTCTGAAGGATGCAGAGCCGGCACTCCGCTGCGGAGCAATGGCTGTACGTCATCCAGGTTCCTTGTAGCGTCCGTCGAGCAGGTCTTCGGACATCTCGATGGATCAGACTACGAGTCCGATCGGGAGGCGCCTCCCCTCCCGCCGGACCTCGCGGACGCCCCGATGGTCCACGTCGCTGTTACCCGCATCAACGATGGCCGTTGCACCGTCGTGCACGCACTCATCTTCCGCGGGGAGGTCATCGGCGACCGGACGACGAAAGATGTCAGCGGCCGGCCGGAGGTGGCGGAGCTGGCCTCGATCCTGGGGGTCGTCGAGCACCTTCGCGCAACACGAGTGGTCGTGGCCTTGCCGACAACGCGACTCGTGAAGCACCTGCTCCAACCGCTCAAGGCGTTTCGCGCTCCCATCCGGTTCAGACTTGTCGAGGGGCTTCACGCGGTTACTCGCGAGCGCAACATCGATCTCCACATCGTCGGCGGCGTCCCCATGCCGGAAGTGGCGGATGGTCGGCGGAGCTCGACCGTAAAAATCGACGGGGCGCCGCCGCGCGTTGTTCGAACCGCGGTGTAGAGGAGACATGAACAGAAAAGCTTTTCGCGCAGATCGGCGGCCCCCCTCGGGATTCGAATTCCCGAAAGTGGCGAACGCCGCGATTCAGTGGCCACCAACCTGGCACCCGGACGAGGGCTGGCCGGAGGATGACGGGCAACTCTCCCCCGGCGGGCGCGCCTGGCGGGAACTCGACGCGGCGCTGGGTGCGCAAGGGTCGTCAATCGCTGCGCGCATTGCCCACCTGAAGGGAGACAAGTGATGCCCCGTCATCCCATCGAAAGTCTCGACGACGGCAAACTGATCGCGCGTGCGATCGCCGCGTTTTGCCGCTGGACGGATCGCCGCGGCTACGTGCCGACGCAGCCCTCTGCCTCAGGCTCGGAGGTGATGCCAGACCTCACGATTATCCTGCGGAACGTCCGCGGCGAGCTCGCGCGGTATCGAGTCGGCAAGCGTGGCTTGGTGCGCATTGCGTCAGAGGGTGCGTCCTCATGAGCACAATGAGCCAACCGGCGGAAACCACGTGGGCCGCGTACGAGATCGGCCGGTGGCACCAAGCTGACGGATCTCCGGAGATCATCGACGTGTTGGCCGAAGAGGTCGATCACGCGGAGGCGTGCCTTGCCGTCATAATTGCTGGCATCCGCACATGGGTGCCGGGACCCCACGACCATCCGGCGGAGGGTCACTGGGACGATCCTTCTGAGGGCAGCGAGGTGCATCGCGTCGTCGCACTCGATGACGACGGCAATCCAGCATGGGGCTGGGACGCAGAGAGTCCCGAATGGCCGGACTTCGAGTGGACCGCCATCTGCTCAGCCGCCCGCGTTCGACGGTACGCTGTGGTGGTCGGCTCGCGCGACGAGATCCGGGACGAGCTCGACGCCTTCTGGGACGCCGGGACCTGCGTTGTCGCGATCTACGACACGGATGTCTATGAGGATGACGACGACGCGATCGCGAGGTGGATCGCGGCACACGCGCTTTCGTTCGATTGCGTGCTCGACTTTCGAAGGCCGCGAGCACGACGCGCACGGTGGTCACGCATGACCGCCCGGTTGCCAACGCGCCAAGCAGCGACATTGCTCGGGCTCACCGCTCCGACCTTCGTCGCACGCGCCAGGAAGCTCGGATTCGCGCCACGCATCGAGCGCCGCCGCAATTCCGGATGGACCTATTTGGTGCACCTCTGGACCCGCGACGCCATCGAGCGCGTGCGCGCGGCCATCGCTGCTCATCCCGGAAGAATTCTCTCGACGGAGCAGCGCGCCCAACGCGCGGCCCAAAGACGCACGAACCAGACGGCACGCGTGTTCGAGCGCGATGCCACGGCTCGGGACGCGGGCGTCCGAAGAGGAGGGTTACCTGTTCTCGCGACCTCGTCGCGAGAAGCTCGGGCTGGCAACGCGAGTCCGCTGGCGCCCTTCGGCCGCGTTCCGTAGGCGGGCCGCTCCTCCATAGGAGTTCCGACGACGGTCTCTGCGTCACTTTCTCTGTGATGTACTCCCGCCCGCCCGCGCGCGGGGTGACACGGTGCGCTTCCCGGCCGAGGCGCCGCGGACGAGCGTTGCCGGCTCGGTCCCGAGCGCGTCCGCGATCCGCGCAATCGTACGCACAGTTCATCCCGCCGGACTCGATCTTCTGAACGACACGCGGGATCACACCGAGCTTCTCCGCGAACTCCTCCTGGGTGAATCCGGCACCGCGTCGCGCAGCGGCGATGGCCCGGCCGACCCGTTTCAGCCGAGGGTCGTACTTCGCGTCGTCGGGCCGTTTCACCCCGAGAACGCTGAGCTCACCGCGAAGGCAAAGGCGAAGGCGATGCATGACAGCGCCATCGAGGCCGAGCTGCCTGACATCACCGCCGCGCGGCAGGTGTGGAAGCAAGCCCGGGCTCCCGCAAGGGCACCGTGCGAAAAGGGCGACGGCTACTACTGCTGGGGGTTCGGCTGGGCGCTCATCTCCGTTATGGGCCCACACCGAAGTTCGCTGATGCGCGCGCCGCCTTCGCGCAGGGCAGCAAGCTCCGAGTGCTTACCTCGTGTGACTGGATCGAGCACGTCGATCGCGACGAGAAGGCGTACCGCGACGAGCTGGAGTCTCTATGGCTCGATCTTCGCGACGCAGCGAACGAAGTCGCCCACAAGCGCTACCTGCATGCCTGCGCGACCACGAAATTGCCTCAGACGGCGCAGAACGTGAAAGGCGCGACAAACATCCAGGCCCACCTCAAAGTCATCATCTCGGAGCAGTTCTGCCCGGCGAAAAAGAAGTACCTGCTCGAGGAGCACAGAGGGGGACTATTCGGCGCGCGCGAAGCAGCACTGCAAAGACAATCCCCCAGTAGGCACAGGCCTCGGCGGGACGCAGGTGACGCTGACGACAGAATGCAGTAGCGCCTTCGCAACGACCTGTCCGTAGCGACGCTTCCAAGTCATTGCTGGGTCGGCAGGCTCTGTCCGCGCGCCGCTCATCCGTCGACGCGACCGACGCCGGCGGCCTCGTACGCGTAGGAGGCGCTTTCGCTCGCGGGCTCTTCGATCCACTGCGGGCCATCGAGCAGCTTCTCGATTTCCCGTCTCTCGGCAATCAGGTCCGCCGGGTCCAGATCTGTCGGTAACTCGTAGACCCACGCGCAGACCTCCCCGCGCACGCTTGGCGCCTCGTCGATGAAATAGCGGCGACCCCGGGTGCATTGGTACTCGCCCAGCTGCAGTGCGCGCTCGAGTGACTCCGTCCGCGTGGCTGAGGCGGTGCCCATGATCTTCCAGCACGGCCACATGAGCTCGCGGTATCCACGAGCCAGCATCCACTCGAGACACGCGACCCAGGTCATCGGAGAAGTCGTCATGCCCTCCCTACACCGCCGATGGCCAGTCGACGCAGACCTCGGTGGGACTATCGAGAAATCGGGCAAATGTTTGCCGGGCAAGAATTCTTGAACCGCTGGCCGTCGGTTTTCCCATTCGGCCATCCACCCGATCCATTTCGAGGCGCATCACGTGTCGTTTTTCAGACTGATGGGACCCTCTGAGCCCGAGATTTTCAGGCTCAAGGGACCCCCCGATTTTCACCCTCATGGGACCCCCGCACGGGGTGCGTGATCGAAGGATTTTCAAGGTCATGGGACCCCCGTTTTCAGGACGAAGGGACCCCCGGACGCGGCGACCGGTGAAGTGATGCACGGTTCCTTTCGACGACGGCGCGGGACGCCGTCGGGAGGACCTCATGGCCTACCGGGAGCTCACCATGTTGGACGTTCGAGAGTTGTTGCGACGCTGGCAGTCGCGACACGGCATCAAGGCAATCGCGCGCGAGGCGGGGATCGATCGCAAGACGATCCGTCGCTACATCGCGGCGGCCGAGGCACTGGGCATCGCGCTGGACGCGGTGCTCACCGATGACCTCGTGCACGCGGTCGCGCAGTTCGTACAGGCTCGGCCCACGCCGACGCCGAGCGAGGCGCGAGAAGATCTCATGCCCGAGCGCGCGCGGATTGCCGCGTGGCTCGAGGCAAAACCTCCACTTCAACTGACGCGCGTGCACACGCTGCTGCTGCGCGATGGCGTGACCACGAGCTACGCCACGCTGCGTCGGTTCGCGATTCAGGAGTTCGGCTGGGGCCTGCCCAAAGCGACCGTGCGGCTCACCGACCCACCGGCCGGGCAGGAAGCGCAGATCGACTTCGCAGAGATGGGTCGAGTCGTGGACCCCGACACCGGTCGACGTCGCAAGCTCCACGTTCTCATCGTGACGTTGTCGTTCAGCAGGCACACATTCGCGTGGCCCACGTGGCGACAGACAACCGACGAGATCATTGCCGGTCTCGAGGCCGCTTGGCGCTTCTTCGGCGCGATGCCGCGCACTCTGCTGCCCGACAACCCGACCACGATGATCGTCGGCGCCGACCCAACCAACCCGCGTCTCAACGAGACCTTCGCGGAGTACGTGCAGGCCCGCGGCATCTTCGTCGATCCTGCGCGCGTCGCACACCCGCGCGACAAGGCGCGCGTCGAGCGCCAGGTGCAGTACGTGCGAGGTGGCTGGTTCGCCGGCGAGAAGTGCACGACGCTCGACGACTGGCGCAAGAGCGCCGCGCACTGGTGCGCGGAGATCGCGGGTACGCGAGTGCACGGCACCACGCGTGCCGTTCCACGCGATGTCTTCGAGCAGGTCGAGCGAGCAACGATGCTCCCCGCGCCGACCGACACGTTCGATGTGCCGACGTGGACCGAGGCGAAGGTCCATCCGGATCATCATCTGCAGGTCGCACGCGCGCTCTACTCGGTGCCGACGGCGTACCTGGGCAAGCGAGTTCGCGTTCGGCTCGACTCGAAGCTCGTGCGCATCTACCTGGGCACCGAGCTGATCAAGATGCACCCGCGCCAGCAGCCCGGCGGCCGCGCGACTGATCCCAACGACTACCCGACCGGCAAATCGATCTACGCCCTCCGCAGCGTCGACGCGCTCCTCGCAAAGGCGCGCGAGCGAGGCAATCACATCGGTCGTTACGCGGAGCGCCTCCTCGACGGGCCGCTGCCATGGACGCAAATGCGCGCCGCGTACGCGTTGCTGTCTCTCTGCGACAAATTCGGAGAGGGCCGCGTGGAGGCCGTGTGCCAGAGCGCACTCGGCTTCGACGTAGTCGATGTGAAGCGGATCGGCCGCATGCTCAAGCTCGGTATTCGCCGCGCGCCGAGCGACACGACCGAAGGGAAGGTCGTGCAGTTGCCGCTGCCCGCCCCGCGGTTCGCTCGCAACGAAGAGCACTTCCGCACGTTCGCCTCGAAGACGAAGAAGGAGTTGCGATGAGCGCCGCCACCGTCTCTCCCGAGCTCGTCGTCGCGCTTCGCCGACTCCGACTTGGTCGCATCGCCGACACGCTTCCCGACCGACTCGCGCTCGCCGAGTCGCAGGGCATGTCGACCGAGGACCTCCTCACCCTCCTGCTGACCGACGAGATTGCGCGCCGTGATGGTGCGGCCGTCGACAACCGCGTCAGCGCCGCAAAGCTCGACCCCGAGATGAGGCTCGAGCGCTTCGACAAGTCGGCCAAGATCAGCTTCGAGAAGAAGCTCTTCGCCGAGCTCTGTTCGCTCCGCTTCCTTAACGACCATCGACACGTCGTCATCCTCGGCGCCGTCGGCGTCGGCAAGACGTTCATCGCCAACGCACTCGGACACCTCGCCTGCCGGCATCGCTACGACGTGCGCTTCATTCGTGCCGATCAGATGCTCTCGCTCTTGCGAAAGAGTCGGCTCGACAATTCGCACGACGCCGAGATGGTCGCTCTCTGCTCGGTCGACCTCCTCATCGTTGATGACTTCGCTCTCGAGCCCATGAGCCGCGAGGAGAGCAAGGACATCTATCAATTGTTCGTCGAGCGCACCGGCAGAGCGTCGACAATCATCACCAGCAACCGCGACACCGCCGAGTGGATCCGGATGTTCGACGACGTGCTTCTCGCACAGAGCGCGATCGATCGGTTTATGAACGCCGCCTTCGATCTCGTTATCGAGGGCGAGTCCTACAGGCCGCGTCTCAAGCCCAAGCTCGAGGCCGATCCGACCCCCGAGGCCCCCGCCGACAAGCGCGCTCGCCGCCCACGTCGCACGAGGGACTGACCGGGCTTCCCTTCGACGACCTCACGCGGCATGCTGGCGGAGGTCGTCGAGTTTGTTTCCCCGTGTCCCATGATGGTGAAAACGGGGGGTCCCATCAGGGTGAACAGCGGCAATCACGGATCTGCCGCGCACCGACGCACGCAGAGCGCCGAAAAGATAGCCGATCGGCTTTTGGGGAGATGGTCCGCAGCCATCTACGGAAGGAACTCAAAAGAGGATGTATTCGCTCCAACATGGCTACGGCGTCGGTCACGGCTCGGGAGGGCGTTGCTACAGGGCGATCGATCACGAGGGCCACGGCTACGGCCTCAAGCTCCGGGTCCTGGGCCTCAGTCGAGGCGAGCTCGAGTTGGGCGACGCCGGCATCTACCGTGCGCTCGATGGTCTCGCGGGGAATGCCGTGGGATGGCTCGGGTGCAGGTCCGCACGAGCTTCCGCGGGGCGCTGGTCGCATCCGCGCCTCCGGTCGTGGCACGGTCAACCCCGCGGACGAGTGCGCTCACTCGCGGACGCCGCGGTGGCCGATGGCCTGGTAGGCAGAGTACGCGTTGTCGCGGTCGTGCCGAATATGCTGAGGGCCGTTGAGCAGTTTTTCGATCTCCTCGCGTTCGCGTTGCACATTGGCCGGGTCGAGGTCGGCCGGCAGTTCGTACAGAAACGCGTTGATGTCTCCCCCCGCGCTCTCCGCCTCGGCGACGAAGTAGCGCCGGGCGCGTGCTGATTCGGCGCCGCTGTACGCGCGGAGGGCGTCGGCGAGCGACTCGTTCCGCATCGACGACACGGTCCCCCCGATCACCGTGAGGGGCCACATCAGCTCGCGGTACCCGCGCGACAGCATCCACTCAAGGCAGGCGAGAAAGGTCGTTGGTGCAGTTGTCATGCTCTTGGTACACCGAGTTCCGCGATCAGCGAGCCGAGATATTTCACTCGCCGCCGGATTTTTTTCCGGGCAACAATTTTTGAACCACACCCCGTTCGTTTCCCAATTTCGATTTCCTGCCGATCCATTTCCACACGCATCACGGATTCGCCACGGACCTGTCCGCGGGTATGTGCACAGAAATAATCGAGCGGTTCCGCAGCGATCGTCTTCGGTTCACACGCCTCGTCGAGAAACATCAAAGTTTGATGTATGGTTCCGCCATGGCTACGGCTCCGATCACGGCCCGGGCGGCCCTCCTGCAAGTTCTCGCAATTGATCGCGAAGGGCACGGCTACGGCCTCAAGCTCCGAGTTGCTGGCCTGACTCTCGGCGAGCTCGAGCTCGGGGACGGCAGCGTCTATCGCGCGCTCGATGGTCTCGTAGAAGAGGGCCTCGCTACGTGTCTCGACGATCCCGAGGACCCGACGATACGGCGGCACCGATACCGGATCACTCGGAAGGGCCTCGCGGTCGCGGCGAACCACCGCTCGGCGGTGCTGTCGCTGTTCCGGGCGAAATCGTCATGACCCTGACCCCGGTCGCGGCCGAACCGGTGTACGGAGATCGTGCCCCTCGTCGAGTACGTCAGCGCCCGCGATCTGATGCGGTCGCTTCGCTGGTCGAAGTCGAAGGCGTTCCGCGAGCTTCGCGCCGCAGGCGCCCGCCAGATACTCGGCACGCTGCGCATTGAGCTGGACCGTTGGGAGCGGTACGTCCAGGAAGGGACAAGACAATGTCGTCCGAGAGACTGCGGAAGCGAGGAGACGTCTGGTACGCGACCGTCTACACCGAGCAGCCCGACGGGAGCCGCAAGCGCGAAGAGTTCACGACCGCGACGACCGACAAGGCGGCGGCTCGGGCCGTCCTCGTCCAGTGGGAGCGCGCAGCCGCCGCTGCCGGTGACGCTCCCGCGACGACGCTCAACGATGCCTTGAGCGCATTCCTCGAGGACCGTCGCCATCGCGCCGCCAATGAGGATCTTAGCAACGACACCGTCTCGTTCTACGAGACGAAGGTCGGCCACCTCGTGAGGATCTTCGGACACGAACTGCTGCTCGCTTCGTTCAAAGACTCAACCCGGTCCTGGAGGTACATCGAGCAGCGACGCCGTGAGTGCGTCGTGGACCGGACCATCGAGAAGGAGCTTTCTGTGCTCCGGTCGGCACTCTCTCTCGCGAAGTCGCGAGGTAAGTTCAACGGCGACGCCGCCGTCGTAGTCCCCGAGGACTTCCAGCCCACACCCGACACCGACGAGGGCCGCAGCTTGACCCGCAACGAAGCGCGTAAGTTGTTTGCGTTGCTGTTGCCGGATCAGGCCGCCGCGGCGGCGTTTGTACTTGCGACCGGAGCCGAGGAAGCTGCGGTCTTCAACGCACTTCGCGAAGATGTCCCGAAAGACCTCGGCGCGCAGAGAGTCCGGGTCCTGGTGCGCGGCACCAAGAACAAACACCGCTTCGCGGAAGTGCCGTTAGTGACCGACGAGCAGCGCCTCTTGATGGCCTACGCGCTTCGTCACGCTGAGGGCACGGACGGCTACCTCTTCGGCGCCGCGCGCCACAACATCCGTCGCGAGCTGGCGAAGGCGTGCGAGCTCGCCGCGATTCCGCACTGCACCACTCATGATCTTCGTCGGACGGCGGGACAATGGTTAATCGATCTGACGATTCCCCTCGAGCTGGTTTCACAAGTGATGCGGCACGCGGACACCAGGATCACCGAGACAATCTACGCACGCGTGAAGCGCGAAGATCTTGACGAGCGGATCCTCGACGCGCTCCCGGTCGAGTACGCCAAGTCGGCGCGCAAGGCACGCGGCAGGAAACGCAGCTTCGTCGATACGCTGAAAATCATCCCCGAGCCGCGCACGATTGCCGTGACATACGAGGTTGATGGGGTCGCGCGCACTCTCACCGAGTGGTCGCAAGCGGTGGGCATCTCCAAGGCGACGCTGCATCACCGCGTGGTGGCGAAGGGCCTGTCCATGAGCAGCGCGATCGCGCTCGGTCATGGGACCAAGGGCAAGGCGCTCGTCGACTCGATGTCGGCGACTCATAAGGATCAGCGCCGCCGAGCACGGAAGAATGACTGCCGCACCCGTGCCGCAAACACGGTGGACTCAGAACACTCTGTGGACACAATCAGGACAAAACGACCAAGGCCCGCGAGTGACGCGGGCCTTGAAAACAAGCAATTTAAGGTGCCCGGGGACAGAATCGAACTGTCGACACGCGGATTTTCAATCCGCTGCTCTACCAACTGAGCTACCCGGGCGTGGGGGAACGGCACAGTAGTCGGCGGCCCCGACGTGTCAATGCTCGTGAACTGGCCCAAAGGCCCGGCCCGGGCATACGCTCGGGCCGATGCGGTCCGTCGACTTCTTCGGGCTGACCCGAGCCGCTCAGGACCACTTCATCGACTCGACGACCGGGGCGCAGCCTCCGTCGCCGGTCCTCGTCACCCGCGGCGGGCCCAAGGGGCACCGCGCGGGGTGGGGCGTGGCCGTGGTCGGCCTGGTCCTCGCCGTCCTCTTCTTTCTCCGGGGGTTCGGCGATCTCTCGGCCGCCTCGCTCGTTCACGGGGTGCCGCTCGCGGCCGTGTGGGCCGTCCTCTTCGTCCTCGTGTTCGGGGGGCTCCTCCACGCGCTCGCCGGCGATCGCGCCACGTCTGCGTTGCCGTGGAAGGCCGGCGTCTACGCGTTCCCCAACTCGGTCGTCGACGCGCGGACCGACAAGCTGCGCTTCTTCGAGGTCACCGAGATCGAGCGGGTCGAGGGCGACGGCGGGACGGTCCGCCTCGTCTTCCGCGGCGAGACGCTCACCTTCCAGGCCTCTCCCGAGCAGGCGGCGCGGGCGCGCGCGGTCCTCGAGGACGCCCGCGGCGGACTGGCCGAGGAGGAGCGGGGCCGGCCGTCGATCAGCCCGATCGCCGAGCCGCGCGTCTCGAGCCCCCTCGCGCCGACCGATCCGCGCCGGTCGACGGTGCCGAGCTGGGTGCGGATGCGCTTCGTCTACGCCGCGCTCCTCGCCATCCTCATCGGTCCGGCGATCTGGTTCGCGCGCAACGGCGTCAGCGACGACCGCGCGTTCGCCGCGGCCAGGGCGAAGAACGACGTCGCGAGCTACCGCGCGTACCTCGAGCACGGGGTGAAGCACCGCGACGAGGTGAAGAAGACGCTCCTGCCGCGCGCCGAGCTGACGCTGGCGCAGAAGGAGAACAGCGTCGACGCGATCCTCGCCTATCAGAAGTCGCACCCCAATACGGCGATCCAGAAGGAGGTCGACGCCTCGCTCCGCACCGCGATGCTCGCCGAGCTCGAGATCGCGAAGAAGGCCGGCACGCTCGCGGCGCTGCAGGACTTCGTGAAGAAGCGCCCCGAGCACGGCCTCGGCCCCGAGCTCAAAGAGGCGACGCACGCCGTGTATCAGGCGGCGCTCACCGCCTTCAAGGCCACGTCGAACGAGAAGGATCCGCAGGTCAACGCGCTGTTCGAGCGCGCGCTCGCGTACGCCGAGGCGCACGGCGCTCCGATGGTCTCGGTCCGCTTCAAGGAGCAGCCGTCCACCTCGCTCAATCGCGCGGATAAGTTCGTCACCAAGCAGCCGCTCTTCAACGGCGAGACCTCGTACCCGTCGAAGTATTTCGAGGGCGGCGGCAAGTTCGACTCGGCGCGCACCGAGCTCGCCAAGCAGCTCGTCGACAAGCTCTCGTCGTCGTTCCCCAAGGAGATCCTCACGTTCTCCGTCGGCGCGCCGCTGCCGACCGACGCCGAGGCGATCCCGGCGGTCACCGCGCCCACGCTGCTCGTCACCCACCGCGTGGAGTGGACCGGCACCGCGTACCCGAGCCACCACCCGCGCGGGATCTACGTCGGGCTCAACTACCACTTCGACGCGGTGTTTCAGCTCCCCAACGATCCGAAGCCGTTCAAGCACCACGCGGTGATCGCGAAGAACGTCCCGACGAACGTGCTCAAGGAGTACAAGGGCTCGTCGACGCCCGGCGAGGCCGAGAAGGCCGCCTACGAAGCGATGAGCAAAGAGAGCTTCGAAGCCTTCGCCCAACGCCTCCTCGGCGCGATCTACCGAAAGAAATAGGCGCGCGCGTCAGCGAGCGCCTGACGTGCGTGAGGCCCGATCGACAGCCGAGCGCGACGGGCGAGGCGCTCGCTGACGCGCGCGCCTGTGAGATAGGCGCTCGCTGACGCGCGCGCCTGTGAGATAGGCGCTCGCTGACGCGCGCGCCTGTGAGATAGGCGCTCGCTGACGCGCGCGCCTAGAAGCGGTTGCCGTAGGCGCGGGACCAGACCTCGCGGTAGCGCTGCTCCTCGCGCGTCCACGTGGCGTCGTCCCAGCCGAGCTCGGGCTGCACGACCTTGCGGATCTCCGCCATGATCGGCATGCCGCCGCCGTCGGTGAGCAGGCCGAGCCTCACGCGGCGGAGCAGGAGATCGTCGAGGTGCACGACGCCCTCGTTGCGCGCGGCCCAGCGGAGCTCGCTCCACAGCGCCGGGGCCTTGCCGATCTGCTGCTGCTGCTCGCCGTTGGCGGTGGCGAGCACCGCGGGTGTCTCGGTGCCGTAGCGGCCGAGCAGGCGCGCGCGGAGCTCGACGTCGATGCTCTCATCGAGCTCCACCTCGTGGGTGTCGTCGAAGATCTCTTCGCGCTTGCCCTTCATTCCGACGGCGCGCAGCGTCTCGAGCGCCATCATGCGGAAGGTGGTGAGCTTGCCGCCGGTGACGGTGAGCAGGCCCTCCTCGTTCCACAGCGCGTGCTCGCGCGACTCCTTGGCCGGGTTGGCCGCGCCGGTGTTGATGACCCCGCGCACGCCTGCCCACGTGGAGCGGATGTCGGCCTCGCCGAGGTTGGCCGAGGGGAACGCGTGGCGCCCGAGCTCGAGGAGATACTCGACCTCTTCGCCCGCGATCGACGGCTCGACCTCGAGGTCGGGCGCGTGGTCGACGTCGGTCGTGCCGAGGAGCACGACGCCCTCCCACGGGACCGCGAACACATAGCGTCCGTCCCGCGGGTGAATCAGGCCGACCGCCTCGTCGATGGGGAGCCGCTCGTGCGGCAAGATGAGGTGGCTGCCGCGGATCGCGCGCAGCTTCTTCGGTGCGCCGACGCGGGCGCGGAGATCGTCGGCCCAGACGCCGGTGGCGTTGATCACCACGCCGGCCTGCACCTCGGCGGTGCGGCCGTTGGTCTCGTCGCGCAGCACCACGCCGCGCACGCGCCCGTCCTCGGTGCGGAGCAGGCCCGCGGCGCGCACGTAGTTGATCGCGGTGCCTCCCCGGCGCACGGCTTCGCGCAACACGCGGATGGTGAGGCGGGAGTCGTCGGTCTGCGCGTCGTAGTAGTGGTAGCCGCCCTTCACCGGCGCGCCGGCGAGCGCGGGGACCTTCTCGATGAGCTCTTCGAGGCCGTATTTCTCGTGGGCCCACTTGCGTGCGATGAGGTCGTAGACCGCGAGGCCTGCGCCGACCATCCAGCCGGGCATGGAGTCGTTGCGGAACGTGGGCACGTAGAAGCCGAGCGGCGTGACGAGCCCCTTGGCCTCGCGCAGCAGACGCTCGCGTTCGATGACCGACTCGCGCGTGACCTTGACCTGCCCCTGTCGCAGGTAGCGCAGGCCACCGTGAACGAGCTTGGTGGAGCGGCTCGACGTGCCGGAGGAGAAGTCGCGCACCTCGACGAGGAGCGCCTTCTTTCCCATGCGCGCGGCCTCGGCGAGGATTCCGGCGCCGGTGATGCCGCCGCCGACGATGATCATGTCCCACTCTTGATCGAGCCGACTCCAGATCTCGTCGCGCCAAGCGTTCCGCGGGGACCACATGCTGGTCGGGGTGTAGGAGTCACGCCGCGGTGCGGCAAGCGTCCCTTGTGCGGGGCCTTGCGCGATTCGTCCGCGGGCCTCGTGTAGCGACGCGCGCAACGCTCAATAGTGCCGAGAAAAGCCGCGGTCGAAGGTTGGTACGTCCGCTGCTGAGGGGGCCTCCATGAACCTCCGAACCCTCCGCTCCGTTCTCCTCGCCGTCGCCACCTTCTCCGTCAGCGTCGCGCTCTCGGGCTGCGATCTCGGGGACCTGATCAGCAAGCTGCCGATTTAGAGCGTGAAGCCGAGCACCACGGTGCCCATCGCGCCGCGCGACGCGTAGTCGACGACGCGCAGGCCGACCGAGATCGAGCCCACCGTGACGATCGCCGAGCCGCGGGCCTCGGTGGGGACATCGGACTCGCGCGCGAACCGATGGTGATAGGCGCCGCCGAGCGTGAGCCCGGCGCGGCGCCCGAACGGGATGAACACGCGGCCGCCGCCGTGCAGATACGGCGCGGTGTGGACGGTGAGCGGATCGCCGCGCATCGCGTCCACCCCGCCGCCGACCGCCGGGAAGACGACGAACCGCCCGAGCGAGAGCGACGGGCCGATGCCCGCGTGGGCGTCGAAGAAGAGCAGCCGCTCGGTGCCGATCGCCGCCGAGCTGGCGAGCTCGAGGCCGTAGCCGATGCGCTGCTTCGGCGTGCTCGTGACGCCCCACGCGTGGAAGCCGAGGCCGACGCCGAACGGCCGCTCGTCGGCGCTCCGCGGGCGGACGCCCACCAGATCGAACGACAGCACCCCGCGGACGCGCGGGGCGAGGTCGTCCTCGATCTCGCGGTCATCGACGTCCTCGTCCGACGAGAGGCTGCTGCCCACGCCGCTCCGGTCGGCGGCCGCGGGAGCGAGGATGCCGCGGGCGATGCGCGCGTCGTCGGCGTTGGTGAAGGTGATCCGCGCGACGATCGCGTCGGGGCCGAGCGTGAAGCAGAACGCGCCGGTGCGCACGCCCTTGGCCTCGGTCTCGAAGGCCTCGGCGGCGAGGCCCGGAGGAAGATATGCGGGCGCCTTCACACGGGTGCCGCTCGGCGTGGGGCACGCGCCGACGCGACGCTCGAAGGTGATCGACAGCGGCGGATCGCGCGGCTCGAATCGCTCGAGGACGTCTCGTTTGACGCCGTCGTCGCCGACGAGCTGTCGCAGGCTGAAGCCCTTGGGGATGTCGACGTGCACTCCGGCGACGGCGAGCAGCGTGCGACCCGCGACGGCGACCGGCACGAAGCCGAGCGCCTTGGTCTCGCGCCTCCCGCCGACCATTCGCGCGATCTCGGCGAGGAACGCCGAGACCGTGGCCGGCGGCACCGACGCGCTGAGGTCGACGGTGACCGGCCCGCGGTTGGTGTTGGTGCAGACGCGGAAGAGGCCGGGCGATGGCTCGTACGTCCACGGATCGTACGCCGCGGGCGCGAAGCCCGGGTTGTCGTGGCGCTTGGTCTTGAGCGCGTCGAGCGACTCGGCGATCGCTGCGCAGCTCTTCGCGCGCGCGAGCGAGAGCTCGAGACTGAACGCGCCGTCGGCGCGGCGGAGGATGTCCCACGCGTCGCTCCCGTCGACCGCGACGCTCACCGACCACTCGTCGTCGCTCGGCAGCGTGAGCTCCACCGACAGCGCCGAGAGCTTCACCACCGCGCCCGCCTTGTAGACCTGCGGCGGCGTCTCCTTGCGCTCGGCCCGCGCGGGCACCGCGACGAGCGCGAGCGGCAACCACAGCGTCCGGGCGAAGCGCACCGAGCGATTGTAGCGATCGTCAGACGGACAGAAGAATTCCCTGCGTGGGCGCGCCCGTGGCTTCGGCGATCGCGAGCATGTAGAGGCGAACCTGGGTCTCATACGCGGACCGCGCGGCTTCCTGCAGCTCGACGTCGGTCTTGAAGTCGACGACCGTGTAGTGCGCGGCGCCCTCGGCCCGGAAGGCGAGATCGACGATGCCCTCGACGACGCGACCGTCGGCGAGACGGGCGGCGATCGCGACCTCGCGGCGACGCTCCGGCGCGGCGCGCGCGGCCGAAAGGAGCGGGTGCTCGAGCGCGCGCTCGACGCGGATGGCGGCGACGGCGATCTCCTCGGGCGTGGCGCCGAGCAAGCGACCGTGCGCGGCCGCGACCGAGGCCAACGACGCCGGATCGTCGAGCGCCGCGAGCACGGCGTGGACGAGCGCGCCGAACCGCTTGCCGCGCGGGTGCCCTGCGCGATCGCCCGCCACGCGGGTGTGCTGCACCTCGCCCGGGAGCACGAGGCCCTCGATGCCCTCGTGAGAGAGCGCGGTGGCCGACGCCGCACGAACGGTGGGGACCGCGCCGCGCACGAGCAGCCCGGCGCGCCGCGCGATCCAGGTCTCGTGCGCGGAGCCCGCCTCGTCGGGCCCGGTGTCGGCGTCGGCCACGAGGATGGCCTGCTGGCGGAGGCCCGTGTCGACCTCGCGGTCGAGGCCGAGCGCGCGCGGATCCCACCACACGACGCGGTGCTCTCCGGCGTCGGGTGCGTGCTCGCCGGGCGCGACGGCGTCGCCGTCGTAGGCCTCGGGGTGGCGCTCGAGCACCGAGTCGCGACCGAACGGCGGGCAGCCGGGCGCCGGCGCGGCCTCGGCGCGGTGACGCGGGTGCGGGTAGATCGCCGGGTCGAGCACGTTGACCCAGCCCTTGTCCTTCTCCTCGACGCGGTCGCCGACGGTGGGGACCACGAGCAGATCGCGCGCGCGGGTGGCCGCGACGTACACGAGCCGCACGCCCTCTTCTTGCTGCCGGCGCAGCACCTCGTCTGCGTGCTCGAGGAGCTCGATCGGCGCGCAGCCCGCGATGCGCTTCGCCCACAAGCGGCGCGCGTGATCGACGTGGTGGTCGGGGCTCTCGGGGGAGAGCGGCGCGGTGGGATCGACGAGGATGACGACGGGAAACTCGAGCCCCTTGGCCTTGTGGACCGTCATCATGCGCACGCCGTCGGTGCCCTCTTCGACGACCGGCGCCTCGCCGGTGGTGCCGCGCTCGACGGCCTCTTCGAGCGACTCGACGAAGGCGCGGAAGGACGTGGCTCCGGCGGCCTCGAACCGGCGTGCGAGGTCGACCAGGCGCAGCACGTTGGCGAGGGACTGCTCGCCGGTGGGCCAGATCGCGATGCCGGCGTGGGCTCGCGTGATCTCGAGGAGCCGGCCGAGGGTGTCGGCGATGGGCCGGCGGTTACGCGCGCGGTGCAGCTCGGCGAGGATCGCGAGCGCATCGGCGACGGGACGCGTGAGCTCGGTGAGCTCGCCCTCGACGGGCCGGAGCGGGTGAAACGGCGCGCTGCCACGCGCGGCGGAGAACGCGACGAGCGCGTCGTCGGCGAGCGCGAAGAACGGACCGCGCAGCGCGGCGAACACCGAGAGCTCGTCGTCGGGCCACTCGATGGCCGTGGCGGCGGCGCGCAGCGCGGCGATCTCCTCGCGGTGATGGAACGAGCGCCCGCCCACGAGGACGTGCGCGATGCCGCGCGCCTCGAGCGCGCGCGCGTAGGGGCGGGTGACGTCTTTGTCGTAGCTGCTGAACCGCTTGAAGAGCAGGCAGATGTGCCGCGGCGCGACGCGCACCGGCGTGTTGGGGTCTTCGCGCTCGGTGACCGTCCACCCCGAGTCGCGCACGAGCCACTCGATGAACGCGCCCACCGCGTCGGGCAGGGACTTGTCGATCGACCACTTGGTGATCTTGCCGAAGTCCGAGTAGGGCCGTGGGACCGGCAGCGCGACGATCGCCGGACGGCCGGCCGGATCGGTGCGCACCGGCTTGAGCGGCACGTAGTCGGCCTGCGAGCGCTGCTCGTTGGGCTGCATGCGCAGGGAGAAAGCGGCGTTGACCGCGTGCTGCAGCGCGGGCACCCCGCGGAAGCTCGTGACGAGGTGGAGCACCTCGGCGCCGCGCGCGACGAGGCGCTCTTTGATCTGCTCGTAGAGCGCGACGTCGGCGCGGCGGAATCGGTAGATCGACTGCTTCGGGTCGCCGACGAGGAACAGCTTCCCCGGCGCGGGGGTGACGCTGGCCCAGTCGGTGTGCGCCTCGTCGTGGCAGGAGAGGAGCAGGATGAGCTCGGCCTGGAGCGGATCGGTGTCCTGGAACTCGTCGACGAAGAGGTGGGTGAAGCGTTGCTGCAGCTCCCTGCGCACGCCCGCGTGGTCGCGCACGAGGTCGCGCGCGCGGAGCAAAAGATCGATGAAGTCGAGCTTGCCGGCGCGCGCCTTGAGGGCTTCGTAGTCGGCGATGAGCGGCGAGAGCTCGGCGTGGAGGAGCGCGGCGAGATCGGCGCTGGTGCGCGCGGAGAACGCGTCGAGCGCGGCCTTGAGCTCCTCTTTCTTGGCGATGGCCTCGGCGCGGGACATCTTGCCGCGCGCGAACTGGCCGCGGCCCGTCCAGTTCCACCCCTTGGCGGCGGCGAGCTCGCACAGCGAGGACTCGAGCGCGTCGTAGTCCCGCGCACGCACCGACTCCTTCCGCGCGAGCTCGCGGTCGAACGTCTGCATGCGGACGAACAGCTTGCACAGCCAGTCGTCCTTGCTGTCGGCGAGGTCGACCAGGTGACCGACCGCCGCGACGCGCTCGACGAGGACATCGATCTCGCGGTCACGGTCGAAGGGCTCGCGGCGCCACTCGGCCGTGAAGTCGCGGTGCTCGAGGAGGTCGAACCCGGCGAGGCGCAGCTGCTCGCGTGGCGAGCTCCCGCGCCGGCCGCGACGAAGCATGCGGCGCACGCCCTCGGGCGGGCTCTCGAGGGCCTGCTGGAACCAGAGGTCGAAGGCTTGGTCGTAGAGGCGGCGCTGCTCGTCCTCGGCGGCAACCTGGAACAGCGGGTCGACGCGGGCCTCGACCGGGCGTTCGCGCAGCAGGTCTCCGCAGAGGCCGTGGATCGTGCTGATGCGCGCCTCTTCGAGCTGGGCGAGCGCGTGGTCGAGCCGCGCGCGCTCGGCGTCGGTCGATTCCCCGCGCGCGCGTTCGAGCGCGGCGCGCAGGCGCAGCTTCATCTCGCCCGCCGCGGCCTCGGTGAAGGTGACCGCGACGATGCGCTGCAGCTCGGCGCGCCCGGTGCGGACCAGCGCGACGACGCGGGAGACGAGCGCGGTGGTTTTGCCGGTGCCGGCGGCGGCCTCGACCACGAACGTGCGATCGAGGTCCTCGCGGATGCGGCGGCGCGCTTCGTTGTCGTGGAGCTCGATCATGGCATGTCCCTCAGCTTGCGGAGGGGGACGAGCTTCTCGCGGTTCTTGCGGGCGACGCGCTGCTCCTCGTCGGGGCCGCACACGGCGCGGTAGTCGCAGTAGTCGCAGGCGCCCTTGGCGGGAGCCGCCGGGATGAAGCCGTGCTGCACCGAATCGGTGACCAGCGCCACGACCTCGGCGACCGCGCGCCGCGCGTAGTCGTCGAGCCGAATCGACACCTCGGCGTAGCCGCCGGCGCTCGTGCAGTAGTAGAGGCGGCCGCCCTCGACGTGCGCCTCGGGGAACAGCTTCTCGAGCGCCATCGCGTAGAGCACCGGCTGCAGCGTCTCGCCGCCGCCGATGACCGCGTCGGCCTTGGCGCGCGCGCGGCCGGTTTTGTAGTCGGTGGCGCGCAGCGCGCCGTCGGCGCGGCGCTCGACGAGATCGATCGAACCACGCAGACGGAGCCCCGGCAGCTCGACCGGCTCGGGCGTGCTCGCGGCGTCTGCCGCGCGGCGCTCGGTGAGGCCGAACGACAGCTCGAACTTGTGCGGCGCCCAATCCGAGGGCTCGACCGCATGCGCGAGCCACTCGCGCACGTCGGCGCGGATGCTCGCGATTCCGTCGTCCCACACGCGGTCGATGGCCGGGGCGAGCTCGTCGCGGAAGCGCGCGGCCACGCGGTCGACGACCTCGTCGAGCTTGTCGCGCGCGAAGTCGTAGTCTGCCCGCGAAAGGGGGAGCCGGCCCTCGTCGCGGAGCGCGGTGTTCAGCTCGAACAGCACCTCGTGCACGAGCGAGCCGCGCTGGAGCGGGTCGAGCTCTTCGATCGCCTCGGGCGCCTCGCGCGGCGCGAGGCGATGCACCGCCTGTAGGAGGAAGCGATAGGGACAGGCCGCGAAGTGCTGCAGCGCCGTGGGCGAGAAGGCGCGCGCCGCGGGCAGGTGGCGCGCGAGGGCCGCGAGCGCCTCGGGCGCGGGGGTGACGAGGCCGTCGGCCACCGTCCACTTGGGGATCCACCGGCGGGCGCGGAAGCGGAGCGCGCGCGCGAGGTGCACGTTGGCGTGCAGGAGATAGCGCGCGGCTCCGCGCGTTTCGGCTCCCGGCCTGTGCAGGAGCGATGCGAGCAGGGAGAGGTCGTGCTCGGCGTCGTCGATCGCGTCGGCCGGGGACGCGGGGGCGGGCCAGCCCAGGCGGGTGGCCGCCGCGCCGTCGGTCGAGGCGGCACGCTCGGCGCGACGCGTGAGCTCCTCGAACCCGTAGAGCGTGCCCTCGGCCGCGCGGAGGACCTCGAGACCGTAGAACGA
This sequence comes from Deltaproteobacteria bacterium, assembly GCA_022843175.1. Lineage (GTDB taxonomy): Bacteria > Myxococcota_A > Polyangia > Polyangiales > JADJMO01 > JALHOE01. The sequence goes on along the minus strand of JALHOE010000056.1, from coordinate 667 downwards.
GGGGACGCGCGGGCGCGCCTGATCGAGGTCGATGCGCGGATACGAGAGGACGACGCGTTCGCGCGCGGCGCCGACGGCGATGCGCAGCGCGAGGCGCTCCTCGGCGACGCGGTGCTCGTTGTTCTCGAGGAGGCCCTCGATCGCGGAGCGCGCCGCGTCTTGCAGGATCGGGTCTTCTTGGACCTTCTGTGGGAAGAGCTTCTCGGCGAGGCCGGGCACGAACACGACGTCGAACGCGAGGCCGCGCGCGCTCTCCGTCTCGCCGACGAAGACGCGGCCGGCGGGCGACGTCTCGGGGGCGACGAGGAGATCGCGCAGGCGCGCGGCGAGGACGATGCGCACCTCGTGCAGCTTCACCGGCCCGACGGGGCCCATCGGCGCGAGCTCGGCGAGGATCGCGAGCACGCGGTCCGGGCGGCGCAGCGCCCGCGAGGCGAGCGCGGACAGGGCCTCGAGCCACACCTCCCAGGTCGCGAGCGCGGGCAGCGCGTCGAGCGCGGCGAGGAGCGGGAGCGCGAACGCGCGGAGCGCCGCGAGATCGGCGAGCGATCTCTCGATACCGAGCGCGCGCGGGCTCTCGGGATCGCGGTCGTCGAGCGTGCGGCGATCGAGCTCGAGCTCCGCGCGCAACCCGTCGAGCCGGCGGGCCCAGCGCGCGCGGCCGCCG
>JALHOE010000055.1 GCA_022843175.1 Deltaproteobacteria bacterium | reverse complement strand
GCCGGTCGTGCCCGCGCCGCCGCCGCGCATCGAGGAGCCCGCGGGCGGCTGGCCCGCCGTGCCGCAGCACGCCGACGGCGTGGTGAGCTACGTGCTCGAGGTCAAGCTCGATCCGGTCACCCACCAGATCGCCGGCAAGGGCACGATCACGCTGAAGAACACCGCCTCGGTCGCGCTCAACGATCTTCGATTCCATCTCTATCTCAACGCGTTCAAGAACAACCACACCATCTTCCGGCGCGCGCGCGTCGGCGGCTTTCGCGGCGATGTCACCGGCAGCCCCGGATACATCGACGTGCGCCGGCTCGCGATCAAGGGTGGGGAGGATCTCTGGCCGAAGCACCAGCTGGTCGGTCACCAGGGCGAGACCCCGCAGGACCCGCTCTCGCCGACGTCACCCTCTCCGCTCGCGGACGCGCCCGACGACGAGACCGACGTGCGCGTTCCCCTGCCGGCGCCGCTCGCTGCGGGGGCCTCGATCACCCTCGAGGTGGAGTTCAACGACCAGCTCCCCGAGGTGTCCGAGCGCACCGGCTACCACGGCTCGTTCCACATGGCGGGTCAGTGGTTCCCGAAGCTCGCGAAGCTCGAGAAGAGCGGCAAGTGGGCGTCGTTCCCGTTCCATCACCTCGCCGAGTTCTACGCCGACTACGGCACCTTCGACGTCACGATCGACGTGCCCGAGGCGTTCACCATCGGGGCGAGTGGGCCGCTCACCTCGCAGAAGGTCGAGGGCGGCCGCCGCATCGAGCGCCACGTTCTCGAGGACGTGCACGACTTCGCGTGGACCGCGTGGGACAAGTTCGTCGTCCGCGAGGAGAAGATCGACGGCGTCGCCGCGCGCTTCCTCGCCCCGGTGGGCTTCGAGCTCGCGGTCGACCGCGAGGTGGCCTCGCTCGCCCACGCGCTCCGCGACAAGAACGCGCGCTTCGGCGCCTATCCCTACCCGGTGCTCACCGTGGTGCACCCGCCGCCGGGCGCCGACGAGGCCGGCGGCATGGAGTACCCGACGCTGATCACCACCGGCGGTCCGTGGTGGCCGAACCACGGCGCGCACGAGATCGAGGGCGTCACCATCCACGAGTTCGGCCACCAGTGGTTCTACGGCCTCGTCGGCACCCACGAGGTCGAGTGGCCCGCGGGCGACGAGGGCTTCAACTCGTTCGGCGACGAGGTGGCGTTCGAGACCCTGTTCGGTCCGGGCGGCGCGGTCTCGCTCGGCCCGCTGAAGATCGCGAGCTCGGTGTTCATGCGTCGCGGCGTCGACGCGCCGTTCGACGAGCCGATCTTCCAGCCGTCCTATCGGTTCGCGAACGGCCGATCGTACGGCGGCCGCGTCTACGGCGCGACGGCGATGGTGCTCCAGACGCTGCGCCGTACCTACGGGCCGCGCTTCGACACCGCGATGGGCGTATGGGCGCGCCGCTATCGGTTCCAGCACCCCGGCCCCGAGGACTTCTTCGCGGTCCTCCGCGAGCAGGTCGGCCCCGAGTGCGCGCAGGCGGCGCGCGTCGCGCTGACGACGTCGTTCAGCTACGACGTCTACGTCGACACGATCGCCGCCGAGAAGAACAAGGGCCCGAGCGGCTGGTTCGATCCCAAGGGCGGCCGGCAGAAGAAGGAGCCGGGGGAGGGCGACGGCTGGCTGAACACGGCGTGGATCGGTCGCCGCGGCGCCGTCGACATCCCGGTCGACGTCGAGCTGCGCTTCGCCGACGGCTCGCGGGTGCGCCGGATGATCCGCTTCGGCACCCCCGCGTTCGCGGCTACCCCCGCCGAGCTCGCGGTCAATCCGCTCGCCGAGGGCGAGCAGCCCGAGCCCGCCACCCCGAGCAACGGAAACTGGTATCGCATCGACGCCGACGGCAAGAGCGAGCTCGTCGCGGTCGTCGTCGACCCGGACTTCAAGCTGATGTTCGATCGCAACCGGCTCAACAACTTCGCGTCGTCGCGCGCAGGGCGGGGCGGGGCGCCGGTCGCGCGCGAGCGCGCGCACGCGTGGCTCGGGATCCTCGCGCGGGCGGTGGGGCCGTGATCGCCGCGCGCAAGAGCCCGGGGGCGGTCCTCGCGGTCTACGCCGCCGAGGCCATCTTCGCGTGGATGCTCGCCGCGCCGTGGGCCGAGACGATCGCGCGCACCGTGGGCGGTCACCCGGACGGCGATCGCGCGATCTTCTGGGATCCCGGCATGCCCATGCTCGCCGATCTGTCGGCCCGGCTCGGCAAAGTGTTCGCGGCGTTGTTCGCCGCCTCGGCGATCGGGCTCGCGGTCTACGCCGTGTTGTCGGTGCTGCTCTCGGGCGCGCTCCTCGCGGCGCTCCGGGGCGATCCCCTGCGACGCGCGCTCGGGCGCGGGGCCGAGACCTACTTCCGGCTGCTTGTCGTGGGGGCGATCACCGTGTTCGCGAGCGCCGTCATCGTCGTGCTCGTCGGCGTGATCCCGTCGTACGCGCTCTCCGCCCGCGTCGCTCACCCCCGCACCGCGCTCCTTGTTGCGCTCCTGCCCCTCGTGCTCGTCGGCGCGGTGGTGTTGGTGCTCGCTGCCGCCGCGGATCTCGCGCGCGCCCGCGTCGTGGCCCACGACACGCCCGCGTTCGCCTCGCTCGTCGCGAGCGTGCGCGATCGCCGCGCGCTCACCGCGCAGGTCGTCGACTCGCTCCCGCGCGCCCTCGCCTCGCTCGGGCTGCTCGGCTACGCCGCCGCCCTGACCACGCTCGCGAGCTCGGTCTTCGTGATCTTCCTCGTCCACCAGCTCGTCGCCGTGCTCCGCGTCGCTCTCCGCGCGAGTATCCTCGCCCGCGCGCTCCGGCATGTGGGAGAGGCGTGAGATCGCCGCGGCGCATCGGGGCGGTCATCGTCGTCGTGCTGACCCTCGCGGTCGGTTTTCTCCCGCTCTTCGCGGGCCCCGGATACGAGCACGCGATCGCCTGCGGTCTGATCGTCCCCGGGGTGACGGCGATCGTCGCCGCCAACGAGGGGCTCGCGCCGCCGTTCGCCGCGCCGTTCGCCGTCGTCGTGCGCGCGCTGTCGACGGCCGCGCTCTACTCGGTGCTCGCGATCGGGACGGCGCTCCTCCACGGCGTGCGCGTCGGCTTCTGCGATCCGCTCGGCGGCATCGCCACCTTCGCGCTCACGGCGGGGATGGGCGCGGCGCTCGCGGGGACGGTCGGCGCGGCGTCGGCGCTCGCGTGCGGTCACCTCGGCGTTCGTCGCCGCTGGGCCGCGACGTTCGCCGGGCTCGCGCCGCTGCTCACCGCGCTCGTGGCCGGGGCGTACTTCTACTTCACGCCCGCGGTCTTCGCGTTCGATCCGTTCGTCGGGTTCTTCAGCGGCACGCTCTACGACGAGGTCGTCGAGGCGTGGCGGCCGCTCCTCACCTACCGCGCGGGCACGCTCTGCACCATCGTGGCGATCGTCCTCGCGAGCAGGGGCGCGACCCGCGACGAACGAGGGCGGCTCGCGCTGCAGCGGCGCACCGCGCTCGGCGGTCTGCTCTTCGCGCTCGCGAGCGCCACGCTGGTCTTCTACGGCGGAGAGCTCGGACATCGCAGCACCGCGAGCTCGATCCGCCGGGCGCTCGGCGGCGTGCGCAGCGGGCCGCGCTGCGAGATCGTCTACCCGCGCGCGACGCCCGAGCGCGAGGCCGAGCTCCTGCTGCGCGACTGCGAGGAGGCGCTCGTCGCGGTCGAGAAGCGGATCGGCTTCCGCGGTCCGGAGCGGATCACCGCGTTCTTCTTCAAGGACTCCGAGCAGAAGCGCGCGCTGATGGGCGCGGCCGACACCTACGTGGCCAAGCCGTGGCGGCGCGAGGTCTACCTGCAGGTCGCTGCGTACCCGCACCCGGTGCTCGGCCACGAGCTCGCGCACGTGGTGGCCGGGCAGGTCGCGCGCGGCCCGTTCCGGGTGGCGGGGAGCTTCTTCGGGTTGTTCCCCAACCCCGGGCTGATCGAGGGCATCGCGGTCGCCGCGTCGCCCGACAGGGACGAGCTGACCCCGCAGCAGTGGGCGCGCGCGATGAAGGAGCTCGGGTTGCTCCCCAAGTTGTCGCGGATCTTCGGCGGCGGCTTCCTCGCGCAGAACTCGTCGACCGCGTACACCGTCGCGGGCTCCTTCGTCGCCCATCAGCTCCTGAGCGGCCGCGCCGACGCGGTCCGCGCGTGGTACGGCGGCCAGTCCTTCGAGTCGGCGTTCGGCGTGACGTTCGCCGAGGCCGAGGACGCGTGGCTCAAGTCGCTCGACGGCGCGCCGCTCCCCCCCGAGGCGTTCGCAGTGGCGAGGGCGCGCTTCGACCGCCCGGCGATCTGGGGTCGAAGGTGCCCGCACGTCGTCGAGAAGCTGAGGGACGAGGCCGAGGAGTGCCGCGACGACGGCGACTACGCGCGGGCGGACGAGAAGCTCAAGCAGCTCCTCACGCTCGACGAGGCCGACCCCTCGGCGCGTGTCGAGCGCGCGAAGCTCGCCGGCAAGCGCGGGGACGAGCCGGCGATGCGCGCCATGCTGCTCGAGATGCTCGGCGACGCGCGCGTCTCGGCCACCTGGCGCGCCCGCATCCGCGAGGCGCTCGGCGACGACGACGTTCGTCACGGCCGCCTCGAATCGGCGCGCGGCTTCTACGACGCGGCACGCAAAGAGGTCCTCGACGAGGACTGGTCGCGCACGCTCGACGTCAAGTCGTTCGTCACCACCTCCGCCGAGCGCGCGACGCTGTTCGGCCGCCTCCTGGTCGGCAAGCCGGACAACAAGGACGACGCGATGGCGGCGACGATCGCGCTCGCCCGCTACCTGGAGAAGCAGACCTCCGCGGGCGAGGATCTCGCGCTCGCGCGCTACCTCGTGGCGCGCCGCCTGATCGACGCCCACGCCTACGAGGAGGCCGACGCGATGCTCGCGACGATCGACCACGAGGCGCTCGGCCGAGTCACGCCGCGCGCCGTGCGAGAGTCGGCGCGACTATCGATCGTGATCGCGTGCATGGTGGACCGGCCACGGGTGGAGGTGGCGCTCGCGCGCTACCTGGCCGCGCCGCCGGCGAACGCGGGGCGGCGCGAGGGCGTGGAGCGCCTCGCGCGCCGGTGCCTGCAGTAGGAGCGGCGGACGCGCGAGCGGTCCTGATATCGTGGCGCGCATGTCCCTTGCCACGGCCGCTCTCGAGCATCTGAAGGCGCTCCTTCGGATCCCCTCCGTCAACCCTCCGGGCGGCGAGGGGCCGTGCGTCGACTACGTCGCCCGAGTCCTCTCCGAGCACGGCATCGAGCACACGGTCGTGGAGAGCCACGGCGGGCGCCCGAACGTCGTCGGTCGGGTGCGGGGCAGCGGCGCGAAGAAGCCGCTCCTGCTCAACGCGCACCTCGACGTGGTGCCCGTGGACCGCGACAAGTGGACGCACGATCCGTTCGGCGCGGTCGAGGCCGACGGCTGCATCTGGGGTCGCGGCGCGATCGACATGAAGAACATGGCCGCGATGAGCCTCGCGACGATCGTCTCGCTGAAGAACCAGCGGCTCGATCGCGACCTGATCTTCGCCGCCGTCGCCGACGAGGAGGCCGGCTCGAACCACGGCGCGCTCTACCTCGTCCAGAACCGCCCGGACCTCGTCTCGGCCGAGTACGTCCTCGGCGAGGGCGGTGGGCACACGCTCCACGTGGGCCCGCGCCAGATCTGCCCGATTCAGGTGGCCGAGAAGGGCATCTGCTGGTTCGAGCTCACCGCGCACGGCGAGCCCGGGCACGGCTCGATGCCCCACGGGGACAACGCCGTCGTCACGCTCGCGCGCGCGATCGAGAAGCTCGGCGAGGTGCGGCTGCCCCCCCACGTGTTGCCGGTGGTCGAGGGGTTCCTGCAGGAGCTCGCGGGCGGTGCCTCGCGCGCCATTCCGGCGCTGCTCCACCCGCGTCTCGCCAATCACCTGCTCGGAGTCCTCGAGCGGGTCGATCCGGCGCGCGCGCGGCCGGTCTCCGCGATGATCCGCAACACCGTCTCCCCGACGATGCTCTCGGCCGGGAGCAAGGTGAACGTCATCCCGTCCAGCGCGAGCGCGCACGTCGACGGTCGGGTGATCCCCGGCCAGACCATCGCGCAGTTCCTCGACGAGATCCGCGCGGTCGTCGGGCCCGACCTCGAGATCACCGTGCACGAGCAGCACGAGGGCGTCGTCTTCTCGAGCGATACCCCGCTCTACGCCGCCATCGCGGGCATGGTCGCGCGCCACGCGCCCGAGGCGACGGTCGTGCCGTACATGGTCCCCGGCTTCACCGACGCCTTCGCCTACGCCCGCATCGGCGCGACCTGCTACGGATTCGCCCCGGTTCGGCTCCCGCGCGAGCTCGACTTCGCAAAAATGTTCCATGGACACGACGAGCGCATCCCGGTCGACGGCTTCGTCTGGGGAACCGAGGTTTTGCGCGACCTCGTCGCGGAGTTCTGTTCGCCCGTTCGCTGAACATTATGGCGACAGTTCGGGTCGTTCCGGGCGACACTTCGGCCCCATGCGATCCCTCCTCACGGCGCCCCTGCTGTTCGCGGTCCTCTCGTTTGCCTCCTGCAAGGACAAGCCCGGCGACACCTGCAGCGGCACCGTCGAGACGTGCGCCGACGGCAACACCAAGCTCGTCTGCCGCCACGACCGCTTCGCCACGGTGCGCTGCGACGGTCCGAAGGGCTGCAAGGTCGTCAAGGACGTCGCGCTGTGCGACTACTCCGGAAACAAGCTGGGCACCGACTGCGACGACTCGTTCCTCGGCAAGCAGATCTGTCGCGACGGCAAGTCGGTCGTCGGCTGCGGCAACGGCAAGATCATCGTCGGCCAGTGCAAGGGGCCGGGGGGCTGCACCTCGCAGAGCGACGAGGTCGGCGCGCTGGTCAAGGTCTGCGACACGTCCGTCGCCAAGGAGGGAGACCCGTGCGACCGCGCCTTCGTCACGAAGCCGGCGTGCGCCGAGGACGGCAAGCAGCTGCTCGAGTGCTCGAAGGAGGGGAAGTTCGAGGCGACCAAGCACTGCCGCGGCCCCCTCGGCTGCACGTCGAAGGGCGGCGTCGCGGTGTGCGATCGCTCGGTGCACAAGGCCGGCGATCCGTGCACCCCGCCCGAGGACGAGGTGTGTTCGCCCGACGGCGCCGCGGTCGTCCTCTGCGACGGCAAGCAGATGTTCGAGAAGCTGTGCCCCGGCCCCGATCACTGCAAGAAGAACGAGAAGGGCATCCAGTGCGACACGCTCCTGCCCAGCGAGGGCATGCCCTGCACCCAGAAGGACACGTTCGGCTGCCAGAAGGCCTACGAGAAGCAGCCCTCGAAGCTCGTCCAGTGCAACGGCACCAAGTACGTCGTCGCCAAGACCTGCAAGAAGGACTGCGAGTTCACCCGTCCGAACACCTACGCGTGCGCGGACAAGTGAGCTAGCGGCTACACTGCCCGAGTGCCGCACGCAGCGATACGGGGCATCGACCTCGAGTACGAGACCTTCGGCGAGGGCGCGCCGCTGCTCCTGATCATGGGGCTCGGCGCCCAGATGATCCTCTGGCCCGACGACTTCGTCGCGTCGTTGGTGCGCCGCGGCTTCCGCGTCGTCCGCTTCGACAACCGCGACACGGGGCTCAGCAGCAAGATCTCCGCGCGGCCGGGCGACCCGCGCAAGTTGATCGCGCGGCGCGTGCTCGGGCTGTCGGTCCCCGCGCCCTACACGCTCCGCGACATGGCCGACGACGCGATCGGTCTCCTCGACCACCTGGGGATCGAGCGCGCCCACGTCGTCGGCGCCTCGATGGGCGGGATGATCGCGCAGACCATGGCCATCCACCACCCCGAGCGCGTGCAATCGCTGGTCTCGATCATGTCGAGCACGGGCTCGCGCCGGCATCTGCTCTCGAAGCCGCGCGCGCTCCGGGCGCTCCTCCGCGAACGCCCGCGCCGGCGGCAAGAGGCCGTCGAGAACGCGGTCGCGTTCTTTCGCGCGTGCGGGGGCACCACCCACGCCTTCGACGAGGAATGGGTGCGCGACACCGCGGGTCGCGCGTTCGATCGCTCGTTCAACCCCGCCGGGTTCGTGCGCCAGCTCGCCGCGATCCTCGCGAGCGGCAGCCGTCGCGAAGCGCTCCGCGCCGTGCGCGTGCCGACGACGGTGATCCACGGCACCGACGACCCGCTCATCCTCCCGCACGGCGGCGCGGCCACCGCGGCCGCGATCCGCGGAGCCTCGTTCGTCCCGGTGCGCGGCATGGGACACGACATGCCCTCCAGCACCTGGCCGCTGATCGGCGGCGAAGTCGAGCGCCTGCGCGACCGCTCAGCTCGCTGACGCGTAGGTCCCGAGGACGCGGAGCTCGCTGGTGAGGGGGCGGACGTCGTCGAGCGCGGCGACGAACGGCGCGCTCGCCGCGTGGCCGAGCACGTCGATGTAGAAGCGGTAGGTGAACGGTGCCTCGGGGATCGGCCGGGACTCGATCTTCGTCAGCGACAGGCCGCGGGCGGCGAACCGCATCAGGATCTCGCCGAGCGCGCCGGGCCGGTCGGCGAGCGAGAGCACCAGCGAGGTCTTCGCCGAGACGCCCTCGGCGACCGGCGCCGGCCTTCGCGCGATCTCGACGAACCGCGTCGCGTTCCCCGAGCTCGTTTGGATCCCGTGCGCCACGATCGCGAGCCCGTGGGTCTTGGCCGCGGCGCTGCTCGCGATCGCGCCGAGCGTGCGATCGCCCGCCGTCGCGACCCGCCGCGCGCTCCCCGCCGGGTCGAGCTCGTGCCGCGTGGTGAGGTGCGGCCGCCGCGCGAAGAACTCGTGGCACTGCGCGAGGGCCCGGGGATGGGCGAGCACCACCCGCAGCTCGTCGAGCGCCACGCCCGGCTGCGCGAGCAGACAGTGCTCGGTCGCCGACACGACCTCGCCGGTGATGTGGAGCGGCCCGCGCGCCAGCAGGTCGTACGTCTCGTTGATGCTGCCGGCAGTGGTGTCCTCGATCGGGAGCAGCGCGAGGTCCGCCGCGCCGGCGATCACCGCGTCGGCGGCCTCGCGGAACGTCTCGTGACCGGTGAGCAGCGCGCCGCCCGGGCGGCCCCCGTAGTTTCGCTGCGCCGCGAGGTGGCTGTAGCTGCCCTCGACGCCCTGGTAGCTCACGCGCAGCGGCACGTCCTTTCGATCGCGCACCGTCTGCTCCTGGTGGGCGACGGACATGTCCATAACGACTCGATACATTCGCTCGATCTCGTGGGGATCGATGCCCGCCTCGGCCGCCATCGCGCGGAGGCGGCCGATCAGGCTCGCCTCTCGCTCCCGATCGCGGAACGGGCTGGCGTTGGCGAGCTTCGCCTCGATGACGCCCTCGACGATCTTCAGTCGCTCGGCGATCAGCTTGATGATCTGACGGTCGACCTCTTCGATGCGATCGCGGAGCGCGGCGAGATCCGGGGGCTGCATGGGGCGACACTCTAGCCTCCTCGGGCGCGGATTGAATGGCTGGGCTCCCCGAACGTCGAACGACACTGCAGCACCAACCCTGGTAGGTATTCGCCTATGAACGTCGATCGCAGCCGCTTCCTTCTCCTCGCCGCCGCGCTGTCGGCCAACGCCTGCACCATCATCGACAACCGCGGCAAGACCGACGCGGCGCCCCTCGAGAGCGACACCGAGAGCACCGACACCGGCGCCGCGGTCGACAGCGCCCCCTCCGACAGCGGCAGCGTCGACGGCACGAGCGACGCGGCCGACGCGGCCGACGCGCTCTGCACCGACGAGGGCATCACCGTCCCGCCCTGCAGCGGCACCACGCCCGGCGGGTGCACGCTCGACACGCTGCCTGCGTGTACGGCGATCCCCACCTACTTCAAGCCGCGCTCGGCCAAGCTCGCCATCGATTGCGTGGTCAAGCTCCCGACCTGCGAGGGCACCACCACCGATCCGGTGTGGGACTGCGCGTACAGCGCGCTCGGCGGCGGCTGCCCCGACGCCACGGCCGACGCCTACTGCACCACGCTCGCGGCCATTTGCCCGGCCGACGCGGGCACCGGCGATCTGAAGGCGAAGTGCCTGTTGGTCGCGGGAGGCCTCAACGACGCCGGTCGCACGCGCCTCAAGGAGCTGGTCACCGCGGAGGGCGGCTGCACCACCCCGCTGCGCGATCTGTTGCCGAGCCTGTAGAGTCTCGGTCGTGCGCACCGTCGGCGTCACCGGCACCAACGGCAAGACGACCACCACCACCCTGGTCGCGGCCGCCCTCGCGCGGCTGGCGCGACCGGTCGCGCGCGTGACCACGGTCGGGTTTCACCTCGACGACGAGAGGGTCACCGATCTCCCGGCGAGCCACGAGGGGTTCCTGCGGCTGATGCGGCGCTGCGAGGAGCGCGGCGGGCTGTTCGCGGCGGTCGAGTACACGAGCGAGGCGCTGGCCCACGGCTACGCGCGCAAGTGGCCGGCCGAGATCGGCGTCTTCACCAACCTCACCCACGATCACCTCGACGCGCACGGGAGCCCCGAGCACTACCTCGCGAGCAAGGCGCAGCTGTTCATGCAGCTGCCGGCCGGCGGCGCGGCGGTCATGAACTCGGGCGATCCGTCGAGCGCGCTCCTCGAAGAGGTGATCCCCGCCGGGGTCCGCGTGCTCCGCTATTCGGTGCCCTCGCGCGGCGAGGCCGCCGCCGATCTCCGCGCGACGCGCGTCGCGCTCTCGTGGGAGGGAACACGCGTCGATGTCGCCTCCACGCTCCCCGGCGTGCCCGCGGTGCTCAGGGTGCGTGCGATCGGCGAGGTCTTCGCGGAGAACGCGCTCGCCGCGCTCGGCGCCGCCATCGCCGCGGGCGTTCCCCCCGAGGACGCCGCGGAGGCGCTCGCGGCGGCCGCGCCGCCGCCCGGTCGGTTCCAGGTCGTCTCCGCGCGTCCCTTCGTGGTGGTCGACTACGCCCACTCGCCCGACGCGCTCTCGCGCACGCTCGCGGCCGCGCGCGCGCTCTGCACCGGCCGTCTCCACGTGGTCTTCGGCGCGGGCGGAGATCGGGACCGGGACAAGCGCGCGCCGATGGGCGAGGCCGCGTCCCTCGCCGACCGCGTCACCCTCACGACCGACAACGCCCGCAGCGAGGATCCGGCCGCGATCGCCGCCGCCATCCGCGCCGGTATCCGCGGGCACGTGGCGGTCGACGTCGAGCTCGATCGCGCGCGCGCCATCGAACGCGCGGTGCGCGACGCCGCGCCCGAGGACGTCCTCTTGATCGCGGGCAAGGGCCACGAACGCACCCAGACCGTCGGGGCGGCCGTGGTCGCGTTCGACGACGCGTCGATCGCGCGCGCCGCGTTCGAGTCGCGCTAGAACCGACCGCGGGCCCGCGGCGCAGCGATACTCTACGCCCATGGCTGGCCGCACGTTCGTCATCGGCGACATCCACGGCGACCTCGTCGCGCTGCGCACGCTGGTGGCGAAGCTGCCTGCGCTCGAGGCCGCCGACACGCTGGTGTTCCTCGGCGACTACCTCGACCGCGGTCCGTCCTCGGCCGAGGTCGTGGAGGTCGTGCGCGGCATCGAGCGCAACGCCGGGTTCAAGGTCGTCTGCCTCCGCGGCAACCACGAGGACGCGTGGCTTCGCGTGCTCGACCGCGGCTGGGACGAGTTCGTGTTCCCTCCCTCGAACGGCTGCCTCGCGACGATGCGGAGCTTCACCGGCGGCGCCGTCCCCGCCGCCGACGCGTTTCCGGAGCCCGAGGAGCTCGCCGCGCTGTTCAAGGGCGCGTTCTTGCCGCCAGACGTCGTCGAGTGGCTGAAGAGCCTCGCCTACTACTACGAGGACGAGCACGGCATCTACGTGCACGCGGGGTTGATCGAGCGAGACGATCGCTTCCTGCACCCGCGCGAGATCGAGCCCGCGAACGCGATGCTGTGGACGCGCAGCCAGGCCTTCTTCGAGACCTACCGCGGCAAGCGCGTGATCGTCGGGCACACCGTGACCGACTGCCTGCCGCCCGAGCTCTCGAGCTACACGCCCGCCGATCCCACGGACATGTGGGCCGGCGAGTGCGTCGTCGCGATCGACACCGGCGCGGGCAAGGGCGGCTTCCTCACGGCCATCGAGCTGCCCGCGTTGCGCGTGTGGGAGTCGCGCTGACAGCGCCGCGATCGGGTCGCGCCGTGGATCAGGGGCTCGGAGGAGCGGGCGGCTTGACGGACGCCGGCGGCGCAGCCGGAGGCGCGAGCGCCGGGCCCGGGACGGCGAGGAGCTCCTCGAGGCGCTTCTTGCGCTCGGCCTCGGGGACCTCGGCGATCTTCGACACGTCGATGGTGAGCATCGGGAGCTGCCCGGCGCCGTGGTAGAGCGGCAACCGCCCGTCCCACTTCTCGAGCTGGCGGTATGCGAGGACCGTGGGCGACATCGACAGCCGCAGCACCTCGTTGGCCTTGGCCTCCGCGCGTGCGCGGATGAGGACCGCGTCGCCCTCGCCCGTTGCGCGAAGGCGTGCAGCCTCCGCGGCGCCGGTCGCGCTGGCGATCGCCTGCTCGGCCTCGGCCTTGATCTGACGAACGCGGTTCTCGGCCTGGATCGCGTTCTGGGTGGCCTCGAGCGCGCGGTTGATCGAGGCGACGACGTTCTCGGGGAGGCGGAGCGTGCCGTTGATCGTGAGCTGATCGATCACGATGCCCTCGGGCAAGAGCGTGTCGCGCACCTTCTTGGTCACGTCCTGCAGGAGCTTGTTCTTGCCCGAGCCGTACACGTCCTGCACCGGCATGGTGGAGGCGTTCTCGTTGAACGCCTCGCGCACGGTGTTGCGGATGTACGTGTTGGCGAGGATCGCCAGGTTCGGCTGCCGGAAGCGCGCGTAGAGCTTGGGCGCCATCGCAGGATCGATGTGGAACGCGATGCCGACGTCGGCGTTGACGCTGGCGCCCTCCTTCGAGGAGAAAGTGAGCGAGTCGTCGTGGGGGCTGCCCTCGGTGTGCGTCTGGGTCCACACGACGTTCTGCACCGACGTGGGAAACTGCACGATCTGTTCGGTGAGCGGGTTGAAGAACACCCAGCCCTGCACCGTCGGCATGTCTTGCACGCCGCGGGCCGAGCCGGCGAGCTTGACCCGCACGCCGACGTGTCCGGCGTCGACGCGCGTGATCGACGCGCACCCGATCCAGAGGATGACGATGCCGGTGAGCAGGACCACGACCGCCCGCTTCAGAAACGAGATGCCCGACTCGGACGAGAAGACCACGCGCTGCGCCATGAGACGCTCCTTGGTTGAGTCACCTTGTTACGCGTCGGGGGCGGATTCGTCACGCCCGAGCAGCGCGAACAGAAACGCGAGGTCGGCCGCGACCACGAGCGCTGCGCACGACACCCCGAGAAAGAACCGGCCGTCGCTCGGTGCGTTGAGCAGCGGCAGGATCCCCTGCAACGCGACGAAGGTGAGCGCCGCGGCGCCGGGCAGAACGAGGATGGTCCGGCGCGCCCGCCTGCGGTGGACGATGCGGCGAAGGCGCGAGTTCTCCTCGCGCAGCGCCAGCAGCTCGTCGCGGTAGGGGTCGGGCACGCCGAGAACCTGTATCGCCCCGTCAGCCGCGCAAGGCCCCGCGGCGCGTGGTCAGCACCACTTCACGCGCACGCGATATTTTACCTTCACGTCGCCCTTCTTCGGGATCTTCGGGTTGAACACGAAGGTGTGCGCGTCCTTCTTCACCGAGGGGTGGGTGGAGCTGACGATCTCCCAGTCGCCGCTGATGGGCTCGACGATCTCGACGGTCTCGTCGACGTCCTTGTGATTGCGGACGTGGATCTCCCACTCGGTCTCCGAGTTGCAGGAGCCGAACGGCTTCCACGACATCTGCTTGCGGTCGGCGACGATGTCGAACGCCTCGCCCATCTTCACGCGCAGCTTCTCGTCGAGCGGGGTGTGGTCGATCCGGTCCTCGCCGATGAACTGCTTGGCGCCGGACTTGTCGGACTTGTAAACGCGGACGACGCCCTTGGGCAGCGGGATGCCGAGCTTGTTCTGCGCGCGGTTCTCGATGTCGAGGTAGACCGAGACCTTCTGGTTCGCGAGCACCTGACCGTAGGAGCTGCGGTAGTAGTAGGAGTTGCCGAAGAAGATGAGCTTCTTGGTGACGTTGATCCCCTCGGCCTCGAGCAGCGTCACCTGCTTCTGCTCGTTCTGGAGGACGTTGGTCGGCTTGTTGAGCGTGTAGAGGTGGTACTCGAACAGCCCCTCCTCCTTGAACGGCTTGCCGGCGCTGCCGGTGGCGGTGACGGCGTCCTTGGACTTCGGCGCGTAGTCGTAGCCGGTGGAGACCTTGTTGACGTCGCCGGCGACGAGCTTGAGCTTCGCGTTCTCGTACGAGGCGCCGGTTCCGTTGGTGAGGGTGACCCAGCCGGTGAGGTCGCCCTTCTGATCCTTGTCGTCGATCGTGAGGACGTAGTCGGCCTTCCAGTTGAAGCCGCGGGTGAGGTAGGTGACCTCGAGCTTCTGCTTCGGCGCGTTGCTGTCGAGCAGCCACACCAGCGTCGGCTTGGCGATGAGGTTGGCCGGGACCTCGGGGAACGCGAGGCGACCCGGGAAGCCGTAGGTGATCTCGCCGTTGATCTTGAGCACCGGTGAGCCGCCGTTGACCGCGAGCACCTCGGCGTCGAAGCCGTCCTCCTTGCCGAGCTTCTCGTTCCACCGATAGACGCGGATCTTCTTGCCGACGTACTTGTCGAGCAGCGTCGCGGGCGAGAGCAGGTCGTAGCGGTAGTTCTGCTCGAGGACGTTGATGCCGTTGGCCACGCCGATCGGCTTGATCGACACCGTCTCCGGCTGGATGAGCGACGCGACCTCGCGGAACTCGAGCGCCACCCGGCCCTTGCCGATGTCGATGTCGCGGACCTCGCGCACCAGCCCGAAGTTCTGGTTGTAGACGGTGATCGAGACCTCGGTGCGGTCTTTGGCCGGCGACGCCTTGAGCGTCGGCGCGGGCTGCTGCTGCGCCACGGCCGGCAGGGAGAGAGCGACGACAAAACCGATGACAGAGGCCCGTTTCAGCACCATTTGACCCTCGCGCGATACGTGATCTTGAGGTTCGTCTTCGCGGGGACCCTCGCGTCGAACGTGAAGGTGTGCGCGTCTTTCTTCGTGTAGGGGAGCGACGAGCTGAGGATCTGCCAGTCGCCGCCGATCGGCTCGAAGACCTCGACCTCGGCGGGGGTGTCCTTGTGGTTTCTGAGCTCGATCTCCCAGTCGCTCTCCGACGCGCAGGTGCCGAGCGTGGTCCACTTCATTTGCCGGCGATCGCCGACCACGTCGAACGCGTCGCCCATCTTGATGCGGAGCTTCTCGTCGCGCGGCGTGTGGTCGATGTTGTCCTCGCCGATGAACTGGCGCGCGCCGGACGAGTCGGCCTTGTAGACGCGGACGATCCCCTTCGGGAGGGGCATCCCGAGCTTGTTTGCGGCCTTGTTCTCGATGTCGAGGTAGACGCCGATCTTCTGGTTCGAGACGACCTGCCCATAGTGGCCGCGGTAGTAGTGCGCGGCGCCGAAGAAGATCATCTTCTTGTGGACGCCGATCCCACGCGCCTCGAGGAGCGTCGCCTGCTTCTTCTCGTTGTGGAGCAGCGTCGTGGGGCGGCCGAGGGTGTAGAGGTGGTACTCGAAGAAGCCCTCTTCCTTGAAGCCCTCGCTCGACTTCTCGGCGGCGGCGAGCTCGTCGCCGTCCATGCCCCCGTCGTAGGCGACGGCGTCGATGACCTTGTTGACGTCGCCGGCGACGAGCTTCAGCTGGGCGTTCTCGAACGCGGTGCCGCTGCGGTTGTCGAGGGTGACCCAGCCGGTCAGATCGGCCGTCGCGTCCTTGTCGTCGATGTTGAGCACGTAGTCCGCCCGCCAGGTCATCTGACCCGTGAGGTAGGTGAGCTCCACCTTCTGCTTCGGGACCGTGCTGCCGAGCAACCACACCAGCGACGGCTTGGCGATCAGGTTCGCGGGGACCTCGGGGAACGCGACGCGCCCGCGGAATCCATAGGTGACCTCGCCGCCGATCCGATAGACCGGCGTGCCGCCCTCGACCGAGAGCACCTCCGCCTCGAACGCGTCCTCGGCGTTGGTGGCCTCGTTCCACCGGTAGAGCTTCACCTTCTTGCCGACGTACTTCTCGAGGAGCTTCTCCGGCGTGAGGAGGTCGTAGCGGTAGTTCTGCTCGAAGATGGTGAGCGCGCTCGGGTCGTCGAGCGACTTGAGCGAGACGGTCTCCGGCTGGATATGCGCGGCGACGTCGCGGTACTCGAGCGCGATCTTGCCGGTGCCGAGCTCGACGTTGCGGACCTCACGCACCAGGCCGAAGCCCTGGTTGTAGATCGTGATCGCGACCTTTTCGCGCTGGGCGTGGGTCGACGCCTTGTCGGCCGCGGGGCCGTCGAACCCCGGCGTGACCGGCTTCGGCTTGGCGCCACACGCAGCGAGGAACACGCACAGTAGGAGTCGCTTCATGGGAGCTCGCCCTCGAGAACGCGGAGAGAGTACGCGTTCTTACGCCCGGGCTTCCGAAAGGATCTATTGCGCAGATCCTGCGCCAGAGGGGCCTTGCGATCGGGCGGTGTTGCGCGAGACTCGTGGCCGATGGTGGACAGCGCCCCGAGCGCAGAGACCTTCCGAGCGATCGTCGAGGGCGCGTCGGACGGCGTCTTCATCACGGACTCGTCGTTCCGCATCGAGTGGGTGAACGCCGCGGCGTGCGCGTTGCTCGGGCGCGCGTTCGACGACCTCGCCGGCCGGCGGATCGCCGAGCTGCTCTGGGACCCCGACGATCTTCGCCGCGAGCCGCTGCGGCGCGACGACTTGCTCGCCGGTCGGACGACGATCACGACCCGCACGTTCCGTACATCCGCGGACACTCCACGGACCCTCGAGGTGAGCGCGAAGCTGCTCGGCGACGGGAGGCTCCTCGGCATCGCGAGGGACGCGACCGAGCGGCTGGCCGCCGAGGAGCGCCTGCGCCGCTCGGAGGCCAGCTTCCGCGCGCTGATCGAGCGCTCGCCGTTCGCGATCCTCGTCCACCGCCAGGGGAAGATCGTGTACGCGAACAGCGAGTGCGCCCGTTCGCTCGGTTGGCCCGATGCGCAGGCGGGCATCGGCACACCGGTCCTCGAGCTGGCCCACCCCGAGGAGCGACCGCGCATCGTCGAGCGTATCCGTGCGCTGCAGGCAGGCCACGCGGTGGTGCCGTTCACCGAGGAGCGCCTGCGGCGCGCCGACGGCAGCGACTTCGCCGCGTCGGTCGGCGCGATGAACGTCGAGTTCGAGGGCGAGCCGGCGATCGTCGTCCTGGCGCGCGACGTCACCGAGCAGCGTCGGGTCGAGCAGCAGCTCGCGCACGCCGAGCGGCTCACCTCGCTCGGCACCCTCGCCGCGGGCGTCGCCCACGAGATCAACAACCCCCTGACGTACGTGCTCTTGCACCTCGAGGCGATCCGCGCGGCGGCGCTCCATGGCGACTACACGCGCGTCGGCGAGCACGCGGAGAGCGCGACGGAGGGCGCGCAGCGGGTCGCGCGCATCGTGAGCGATCTCAGCGTGTTCGCGCGGCCCGAGCTGGACGCGCGCCAGACCACCGACGTGCACCGCGCGATCGGCATCGCGATGGGCACGGCCAGCCACCGCCTCAAGCACCGTGCGCGCGTGGTGCAGGACCTCGCCGCGGTCCCCGCCGTCGTCGCGAGCGAGGGACGGATCGCCCAGGTCGTCCTCAACCTCCTGTTGAACGCCGCCCAGGCGATCCCCGAGGGAAGGGCCGATTCGTGACGGTCACGTCAAAGAACGGCTGCAAGTGAGCTGCGGGTCACCCTCCCGGTGCACGACCGCATCGCGACCATCCTCCACACGGCGGCGTCGCGCGCGCGGTAGTCACTCCGCGGCGTCGTCCACGTGCTGCTGAGCCGTGCGCGTCGCGTCGACGATCGCCGCGAAGGCGCGGACGATCGACGGCTCCCGCGAGAGCTCGGCGACGCGTTGGAGGACGACCGCCTCGCGTTCGGGGGCGTGGGTCGCGTGGCCGATCGCCCGCTTGGCGCGGCCGATCTCGAGGGCGATCGCGATCCGCTCGTCGAGCAGCTTCACCAGCGCGGCGTCGATCGCGTCGATGCGGTCGCGGTTCGCGGTGATGGTCTCCTCGTCGGTCACGCCGCGCGGCGCGGCGACGTAGCGGCCATGGAGCGGGGCCTCGGTGGCGATCGCGCCCATGAGCTCCGCGAACGTGGCCGGCGAGATCGCCTGCTCCGCGTCGGACCATGACTCGTCGGGGCGGGGGTGAACCTCGATGAGCAGGCCGTCCGCGCCCGCGGCCACGGCGGCGCGCGAGAGCGGGGCGATCAGCTCGCGGCGGCCGCACGCGTGGCTCGGATCGACGAGCACCGGGAGGTGCGTCGCCCTCTTGAGCGCGGCGACCGAGCCGAGATCGAGCGTGTTGCGGGTGGCGCGCTCGTAGGTACGGATGCCGCGCTCGCAGAGGATCACGTTCCAGTTGCCGGTAGCGAGGATGTACTCGGCGGCGAGCAGGAGCTCCTCGACGGTCATCGATGGGCCGCGCTTGAGGAGGATCGGCTTGCCGGTGCGACCGGCCGCCTCGAGCAGGGCGTAGTTCTGCGCGTTGCGCGCGCCGATTTGCAGGACGTCGGCGTGCGCGGCGACGTCCGCGACATCCTCGGTCGCCATCACCTCCGTCACCGTCGGCAGGCGCGCCGAGGCGCCGGCCTCGCGCAGCATGACGAGCCCCGGTACGCCGTGACCGCGGAACACGTGCGGCGACGTGCGCGGCTTGTAGGCGCCGGCGCGGAGCATGCGCGCTCCGGCGCGGGCGACCGCGTGCGCGATCTCGTGCATCTGCGCCTCCGTCTCGACCGAGCACGGACCGCCCACGACCACGAGCTCACGGCCGCCGACGACGAGGTCGCCGACACGCACGCGCGTGCCCTCGGGGCGCACCGCCCGCGCGGCGAGCTTGTACGGCGTCGAGAGCTTCTTCACCGACGAAACGGCGTGCTCGGTGGCGAGTGAGTCCATCCAGGCGCCCTGGCCGGACACCACGACGAGACCGCCGACGATCTCGAAATAGCGAGCACCGACCGCGACGAGCGCGGCGATGACGTGCGCGCGACCTGCTGCATCGGACTCGGCTTTCCATCGGATCAACATGGCGGGGTTCCTCCGGGCTCAAAAAGCTCGAAGGCCCGCTCCCTCTCGGGGGCGGGCCTTCCTTTCGCGATCTGCGCTGTCAGCTCAGATCAAGGCGCCCGCCCATCGGCAAAATAAAAGTACGCAAACGCGTACGCCGAGGTGCGGGCCACGAAGTTCATGACGCGCACCACGATGAACCCCATGACGCGCTCGGTCAAGTGCGTGCGCAGAAATCCCGGCGACCTGCTGATGAACGCCAGGGACGAGCCGGGCCCACTCGGCGTTCGCCAGGTCTCGCAGCCGCAGAACTCGCAGAATCCTCGGGGTGAGTGGCGGACGGGGCGGTCCCGAGCTCAGCGCATCCTACACCCTGCGACAAAAGGCGCACAGTAAGCTCATACCGATCCAGGGAAATCAAGGCGCGATGCGAAATCGGTTTGACGCGACGCGCCAGCTCCTGCTACCACTGTCTTCGTGATGTTCGAGACCCCCGCCGCCGCGAGTCATGACGACCGCGCGCAGATGCGCGTCTCGGTATCGGTAAACAAGGCCGCCAGCGTATCGCTCGGCGGCCTCTTCGTTTTTGCGCTCGTCCTTCTTGTCATCATTATTCCCGCCATTCGCGGGGCGCCCGTCTGAGCCGATAAGGCAAGCAAGACAGACCGGCCCCCGCGAACCAGAAGGTTCCGGGGGCTTTCGCTTTGAGGCCCCATGAGTTCGAAGTCTCTCAACAGTGATCAGATGAAGCGCGGCCCCGCGAGGGCGCCCGCGCGCGCAATGCTCAAGGCGACGGGCCTCACCGACGCCGATCTCGACAAGCCGCTGGTGGCCATCGCCAACACGTGGAGCGAGGTCACTCCGTGCAACTCGCACCTGCGCGCGCTCGCCGAGAAGGTGAAGGAGGGCGTGCGCGCGGCCGGCGGCACGCCGATCGAGTTCAACAGCATCGTCGTCAGCGACGGCATCTCGATGGGCACCGACGGCATGCGCGCCTCGCTCGTCTCGCGCGAGGTCATCGCCGACTCGATCGAGCTCGCGACCATGGGTCACTCCTTCGACGCGGTGATCGCGCTCGCCGGCTGCGACAAGACGATCCCCGCCGCTGCGATGGCCCTCGCGCGCCTCAACGTCCCCGGCCTCGTCTTCTACGGCGGCGCGATCGCGCCCGGCCGCTTCCACGACCGCGACGTCACCATCCTCGACGTGTTCGAGGCGGTCGGCGCGTGCGCGGCCGGGAAAATGAGCGAGGCCGAGCTCACCGAGCTCGAGAACGTGGCGTGTCCCGGCGCCGGCGCGTGCGGCGGCCAGTTCACCGCCAACACGATGGCCGTCGCGCTCACGATGCTCGGCATCTCGCCGATGGGCGCCAACGACGTGCCCGCGCTCGGCCCCGAGAAGGACGACCAGGCGCGGCGCTGCGGGCGCCTGGTGATGGACCTCATCGAGCGCGACGTGCGGCCGCGCTCGATCATGACCCGCACCGCGTTCGAGAACGCGATCGCCGCCGTCGCGGCCACCGCCGGGTCCACGAACGCCGTGCTCCATCTCCTCGCCATCGCCCGCGAGGCCGGGGTGCCGCTCGCCATCGACGAGTTCGACGCCATCGCCGCCCGCACGCCGACCCTCGCCGATCTCAAGCCCGGCGGTCACTACAACGCGGTCGACATGCACGCCGCCGGCGGCACCCGTCGCCTCGCGCGCGCGCTGCTCGACGCGGGGCTCGTGCAGGACTCGCCGACGGTCAGCCTGCGCTCGCTCGCCGAAGAGGCGGCGAGCGCGGACGACAAACCGCAGAAGGTCCTGCTCCCGGTGGCGCAGCCGGTGAAGGCGCGCGGCGGGTTCGCGATCCTCCGCGGCTCGCTCGCCCCCGAGGGCTGCGTCGTGAAGCTCGCCGGCCACGGTCGCATGCGGTTCGAGGGCCCGGCTCGGGTGTTCGACGGCGAAGAGGCCGCGTTCGCCGCCGTGTCGCGCGGCGAGATCAAGAAGGGCGACGTCATCGTCATCCGCTTCGAGGGTCCGCGCGGCGGCCCCGGCATGCGCGAGATGCTCTCCGTCACCGCCGCGCTGATGGGCGCCGGCCTAGGCAACGACGTGGCGCTGGTCACCGACGGCCGCTTCTCCGGCGCCACCCACGGCATGATGGTCGGCCACGTCTCGCCCGAGGCGTTCAACGGCGGGCCGATCGCCAAGCTCCGCGACGGCGACACCGTCACGCTCGACGTCGAAGCGCGCCGCCTCGACACCGTCGATCTCAGCGAGCGCAAGCCCGCCGAGCCGCCCGCCCGTCACGTCGGCGGCGCGCTCGCCAAATATCGCGCACTCGTTTCATCCGCGTCGCTCGGGGCCGTGACCCTGACGACGGACGACAAGTAATTCAGGAGGTCCCGCTGTGAAGAAAACCGCTGCTGCCCAGAACAAGCCGAGCCCCGTCGTGCGCAATCGCCTCGCCGAGATGCTCGACGCGCTGTCGGCCGAGTGTTTCGCCCTCGCCCGCGACGAGCGTGCGCGGGTCGAGGACTACGAGCGCGTCGCCACCGACATCGAGACGCTCGCCGAGGTGCTGCGGGAGTCGGAGCTCGCGCAGCCCGGCGACCGCAAGACGGAGTGGACGCTCGCCGATCGGGCCAAGGACCTGTCCGTCGCGCGCACCATCGAGTCCGTCACCCGCATCCGCGTCGATCTCGTCGCCAGCTCGGGCGAGCGTCCGTCGCTGACGCTCGAGCAGGCGAAGAAGGTGATCGAGGACCTCCGCGCGGAGGACGCCGTGCGCAACGACGTGCAGCGAGCCCTCGCATGACAACGACCCGGCCCGTGACTCGTAGCGGCGCGTGCGTCCTCTGGGAGGTGCTCCTCTCCGAGGGCGTCGACGTCGTGTTCGGCTACCCCGGCGGAGCGATCATGCCGGCGTACGACACGCTGTTGAGGTACCCCATTCGCCACGTGCTCGTGCGTCACGAGCAGGGCGCCGCACACATGGCCGACGGCTACGCGCGGGCCTCGGGCAAGGTCGGCGTCTGCGTCGCGACGTCGGGACCGGGCGCCACCAACCTCGTCACCGGCATCGCCACCGCGATGCTCGATAGCTCGCCGATCGTGTGCATCACCGGCCAGGTCTCCTCGAAATTCATCGGCACCGACGCCTTCCAGGAGACGGACATCACCGGCGTCACCCTCCCGATCACCAAGCACAACTACCTGGTGACCGACGTCGAGGAGCTCGGGCCGACGCTGCGCGAGGCGTTCTACGTCGCGCGCTCCGGCCGTCCGGGACCGGTGCTGGTCGACATCACCAAGGACGTGCAGCAGGCCCTCA
The DNA here is from genome assembly GCA_022843175.1 of Deltaproteobacteria bacterium. Lineage (GTDB taxonomy): Bacteria > Myxococcota_A > Polyangia > Polyangiales > JADJMO01 > JALHOE01. The sequence goes on along the minus strand of JALHOE010000055.1, from coordinate 20,360 downwards.
CCTCCTGGGTCGACGACGGCGCGCCGGTGGTGCTCCCCGGCTATCGACCCAAGTACACGGTCGACGACGAGTCGCTGGCCCGCGCGGTCGCGCTGATCGACTCCGCCGAGCGGCCGGTGATCCTCGCCGGCCACGGCATCGTCAAAGCCGAGGCCAGCGCCGATCTGCGCGCGTTCGTCGAGCGCACGGGCATCCCCGTCGCCTCCACGCTGCTCGGCCTCGGTGGCTTCCCGGCCACGCACCCGCTGTCGCTCGGCATGCTCGGCATGCACGGCGAGGCGTGGGTGAACCACGCGGTGCAGGAGGCCGATCTGTTGATCGCCCTCGGCATGCGGTTCGACGACCGCGTCACCGGCAAGCTCGACACGTTCGCCCCGCGAGCGCGCAAGATCCACGTCGAGATCGATCCGAGCGAGATCAACAAGAACGTCCGGGTCGACGCCCCCATCGTCGGCGACGTCCGCGAGGTGCTCCGCGCGCTGATGCCGCGCGTGCAGCAGAAGACCCGCGGGAGCTGGGTCGCGAAGATCGAGGAGTCCAAGGGCCACAGCGCCGTGCGCGACATCGTCTCGATGCCCCACGACGGCCGCCTGTTCGCCGCGCACGTGATGCACGATCTGTGGCGGCTCACCGAGGGCCGCGCGCTCGTGGTGACCGACGTCGGCCAGCACCAGATGTGGGAGGCGCAGTACTACAAGCACGACCACCCGCGCGGCCTGATCACCAGCGGCGGCCTCGGCACCATGGGCTTCGCGCTGCCGGCGGCGATCGGCGCGCGGTTCGCGCGGCCCTCTCTCGAGAAGGACGAGATCTGGGTGGTCGTCGGCGACGGCGGCTTTCAGATGACGGCGTGCGAGCTCTCCACCTGCGCGCAGGAGGGGATCAAGGTCAACGTCGCGATCATCAACAACGGCTATCTCGGAATGGTCCGCCAGTGGCAGGAGTTCTTCTACGAGGGCCGCTACTCGGCGACGCCGATGAAGAGCCCCGATTTCGTGAAGCTCGCCGACGCGCACGGCCTGAGCTCGCGGCGGGTGACCTCGCGCGAGGAGATCGAGGACGCGGTGGCGTGGGCTCGCAAGACGCCCGGCACCTGCGTGATCGATTTCCGCGTCGAGCAAGAGGACGCCGTCTACCCGATGGTGCCTGCCGGCGCCGCGCTGCACGACATGATCAGACGCCCTTCTTCCATCGTGGAAACCGCGGAGGACCCGTAAAATGCTTCGTACCTTTGTCGCGCACGTCGAGGACCGTCCCGGCGTGCTCAACCGTGTCGTGTCGCTGTTCCGGCGCCGCGGCTACAACATCGGATCGCTCACCGTCGGCACGACGGACAAACCCGGCGTCTCGCGCCTCACCGTGGTGATGGAGGCCGACGAGGACTCCGCCCGCCGGATCCAGGCCGACCTCTACAAGCTGGTCAACGTTCTCTACGTCGAGGACCTGAGCCACGCGGCGACGGTCTCGCGCGACCTCGCGCTCCTGAAGGTTCGCGCCAGCGCCGATACGCGCCCGCAGATCCTTCAGTTGGTGGAGGTGTTCCGTGCGCGTGCGGTCGACGTCACGACCGACGCGATGGTGCTCGAGATGTGCGGCGCATCGGACAAGATCGACGGGCTCATCGACGTGCTGCGGCCGTTCGGGATCGTCGAGATGGTGCGCACCGGGATCGTGGCGATGCGCCGCGGCGGCGAGAGTCAGTTGGAGATGCTCAAGGCTTCGTGAACGACAGGTAAGGCGCTCGCTGACGCGCGCGCCTGTCCGAGAACGGCGCCCGCTGGGCCCAAAAAATAGGCGCGCGCGTGAGCGAGCGCCTGAACGCAGGAGACTCAGATCATGGCAAAGATTTTCTACGACAAAGACGCCGACCTCTCTCGCATCAAGGGCAAGAAGGTCGCCATCGTGGGGTACGGCTCGCAGGGGCACGCGCACGCGCTCAACCTCAAGGAGTCCGGGGTCGACGTGACCGTCGCGCTGCAGCCCGGCAGTAAGTCGCGCGCGAAGGCAGAGGCCGCGGGGCTCAAGGTCGCCGACGTGGCGAGCGCCGCGCGCGACTGCGACGTCATCATGATCCTCGCGCCCGACACTGCGCAGCCCGCGATCTACCGCGAGTCGATCGCGCCCCACCTCACCGAGGGCAAGACGCTGATGTTCGCCCACGGGTTCAACATCCGCTACGGCACCATCGATCCGCCGAAGGGCGTCGACGTGACCATGGTCGCGCCCAAGGGGCCGGGCCACCGCGTGCGCGAGACGTATCAGGAGGGCGGCGGCGTGCCGGCGCTCGTCGCCGTCTACCGCGACGCCTCGGGCAACGCGCTCGCCAATGCGCTCGCCTACGCGTCGGCGATCGGCGCGGGGCGCGCGGGCGTGCTCGAGACGTCCTTCCAGGAGGAGACCGAGACCGATCTCTTCGGCGAGCAGGCGGTGCTCTGCGGCGGCGTCAGCGCCCTCGTGAAGGCGGGCTTCGAGACGCTCGTCGAAGCGGGCTACCAACCCGAGGTCGCGTACTTCGAGTGCCTCCACGAGCTGAAGCTGATCGTCGACCTGATGTATCGCGGCGGCCTCCGCTACATGCGCCACTCGATCAGCGACACCGCCGAGTACGGCGACTACGTGTCCGGTCCGCGGGTCGTGTCTCCCGCGGTCAAGCAGGAGATGCACAACATCCTCGACGAGATCCGCGACGGCTCCTTCGCCAAGCGCTGGATCAAGGAGAACGAGACGAGCGCCCGCCCGCAGTTCCAGGCGATGCGCACGCGCGAGCACGACCACCCGATCGAGCAGGTCGGCGCCAAGCTGCGCGAAATGATGCCGTTCTTGGATCCGGTTCGCGACCCGGGGGAGTGATGATGGACCGCGTACGAGTCTTCGACACCACGCTGCGCGACGGCGAGCAGTCGCCGGGCGCCACGATGACCTCGACCGAGAAGCTGGAGGTCGCCAAGGCGCTCGCCCGCCTCGGGGTCGACGTCATCGAGGCGGGCTTCCCGGCCGCCTCCCCCGACGACCTCGCGGCGGTGCGCGAGATCGCGCTTCGCGTCCGTAGCGCGTCGATCTGCGCCCTCGCGCGCGCGTCCCGCAACGACATCGACAAAGCGTGGGAGGCCATCCGCGAGGCTGCTGCGCCGCGGATCCACACCTTCCTCGCCACGAGCGATCTTCACCTCGCGCACAAGCTGCGGATGTCGCGCGACGAGGTGCGGGGGCGCGTGCGAGAGATGGTGTCCTACGCCCGCTCGCTGTGCGCGGACGTGGAGTTCAGCGCGGAGGACGCCGGTCGCAGCGACCCGGAGTTCCTCTGCGAGATCGCCGCCATCGCCGCGGCGGCGGGCGCGGGCACGATCAACATCCCCGACACCGTCGGCTACACCACGCCGGCCGAGTTCGGCGCGCTCATCCAGCAGGTGAGGGCGTGCCTGCCGAGCGACGTCGTCGTGTCGGTCCACTGCCACGACGATCTCGGGCTCGCCACGGCCAACACGCTCGTCGGCGTGCTCAACGGCGCGCGGCAGGTCGAGGTCACCATCAACGGCATCGGCGAGCGCGCCGGCAACACCTCGCTCGAAGAGGTGGTCATGGCGCTCCACACCCGGCCCGCGGTGTTCGGCGTCACGACCGGCATCGAGCACGGCCTGCTCGTGCCCACGAGCCGCCTCGTGAGCACGACCACCGGCTTCCCGGTCCCGCCCAACAAGGCGATCGTCGGCGCCAACGCGTTCGCGCACGAGTCGGGCATCCACCAGGACGGGATGCTCAAGCACCACCTCACCTACGAGATCATGCGGCCGGAGACGGTGGGGGCCACCCAGACCCGCCTCGTCCTCGGCAAGCACTCGGGCCGCGCCGCGCTCCGCTCGCGGTTGAGCGAGCTCGGGCACGACCTCGACGACGCGGCGCTCGACCGCGCGTTCGTCGCCTTCAAGTCGGTCGCCGAGAAGAAGAAGCAGGTGACCGACGCCGATCTCGAGGCGCTGGTCGGGTTCTTCCCCGACGAGGACGGCTGGACGCTCGACGGCCTGCAGGTCGCGTGCGGAACCATCGGCATGCCCACGGCGACGGTGCGCCTGCGCGATCGCAACGGCACCACTGTGGTCCGCGCGGCGACGGGCACCGGCCCCGTCGACGCGGCCTTTCGCGCGGTCGACGAGATCGTGGGCGACGCGAAGGAGCTGCTCGAATACTCGGTCCGCAGCGTCACCGAGGGCATCGACGCGCTCGGCGAGGTGTCGGTCCGAATCGGGGAGGGGCGTCGCATCTTCCACGGTCACGCGGCGGACACCGACATCGTGGTGGCGAGCGCCAAGGCGTACCTCGCCGCGGTCAACCGCATGCTCGCCACCAGAGACCGCTTCAAGGAGGCCTCGTGAAGACGTTGTTTGAAAAGGTGTGGTCCGATCACGTCGTGATGCAGGAGCCGGGCTCGCCGGCGATCCTGTCGATCGACCTCCACCTCGTCCACGAGGTCACGTCGCCGCAGGCGTTCACCGGGCTCGAGAAGCGCGGGCTGAAGGTGCGCCGCCCCGAGCGCACCGTCGCGACGATGGACCACTCCACCCCCACCATCAAGACGTCGCTCCCGATGCTCGAGCCGATGGCGCGCAAGCAGCTCGAGACCCTCGCGCAGAACTGCGAGCGGCACGGGATCCAGCTCCACGCCTACGGCTCGGACACCACCGGGATCGTCCACGTGCTCGGGCCGGAGCGCGGCCTCACCCGGCCCGGCATGACGATCGTCTGCGGCGACAGTCACACGTCGACGCACGGCGCGTTCGGCGCGCTCGCCTTCGGCATCGGCACGAGCGAGGTCGAGCACGTCCTCGCCACCCAGTGCCTGCTGCAGCACCGTCCGAAGACCCTCGAGGTCCGCGTCGACGGCCGCCTCGGCCCCGGCGTCACCGGCAAGGACGTGATCCTCGCGATCATCGCCAAGCTCGGCGTCGGCGGCGGCACCGGTTTCGTCATCGAGTACACCGGCTCGGCGATCCGCGCGCTCGACATGGCCGGCCGCATGACGGTCTGCAACATGTCGATCGAGGCCGGCGCGCGCGCCGGCATGATCGCGCCCGACGACACCACCATCGATTACCTGGCGCGCACCCGCGTACCGCCGACCGACCGCGAGCTCGCGAAATGGCGCGCGCTCCCCACCGACGAGGGCGCCACCTTCGACCGCTCGATCTCCCTCGACGCGTCCGAGCTGGTGCCGATGATCACGTTCGGCACGATGCCCGACACCGGCATCCCGATCGACGCGCCGATCCCGGCGGGCAACGACAAAGCGCTCGCGTACATGGGCCTCGAGGCCGGCCGGCCGCTCCTCGGGCGCGACGTCGACGTCGTGTTCGTCGGCTCGTGCACCAACTCGCGCATCGAGGATCTCCGCGCCGCCGCCGGCATCCTCCGCGGGCGGCACGTGGCCAAGAACGTCCGCATGCTCGTCGTGCCCGGCTCGATGAAGATCAAGCGGGACGCCGAGGCCGAGGGGCTCGACGAGGTGTTCCGCGCGGCGGGTGCCGAGTGGCGCGAGCCCGGCTGCTCGATGTGCATCGCGATGAACGGCGACGAGGTGCCCGCCGGCAAGTTCGCGGTCTCGACGAGCAACCGCAACTTCGAGGGCCGTCAGGGCAAGGGCGCCCGCACGTTGCTCGCCTCTCCCCTCACCGCCGCCGCCTCGGCCGTCGCCGGCAAAGTGGCCGATCCCCGCACGCTCGTATGAGCTGGAGCCGAGTCATGGAGAAGATCACGTCCCGTGTTGTTCCGCTTCCGGTCGATGACGTCGATACCGACCAGATCATCCCCGCTCGCTTCCTCAAGGTCACGAGCCGCGAGGGGTTGATCCTGTTCGCCGACTGGCGCGCGCCGGGGAAGCCCGCCGCGATCCTCGACACCGACGAGGCCAAGGGGTGCGAGGTGCTCCTCGCGGGGCGCAACTTCGGGTGCGGCTCGTCGCGCGAGCACGCGCCGTGGGCGCTCGTGGGGGCCGGCTTTCGCGCGGTGATCGCCGCGTCGTTCGCCGACATCTTCAAGGGGAACGCGCTCAAGAACGGGCTGCTCCCGGTCGAGGTCGACGAAGCGACGCTCGCCAAGCTGCACGCCGTGCGCGCCTCCGACCCGCAGATGGACGTGACGATCGATCTCGAAGCGCAGCTGCTCCTCGCCCCCGGCGTCGCGGCGCGGTTCCCGATCGATCCGTTCGCCAAACGTTGCCTGCGCGACGGCGTCGACGAGCTCGGATACCTGCTCGCGCACCTCAAGGAGATCGAAGCGCATGAAGCCCGCGGTTGAGATCCACGACACCACGCTGCGCGACGGCACGCAGCGCGAGGGGATCTCGTTGTCCGTCGAGGACAAGCTGCGGATCGCGCAGCGCCTCGACGCGTTCGGCGTGCACGTCATCGAGGCCGGGTTTCCCGGCTCGAACCCCAAGGACGCCGAGGTGTTCCGTCGCGCGCGCGACATGACCTTCCGCGGCGCGATCGCCGCGTTCGGCGCCACGCGTCGCGCGGACGTCCACGTCGAGAGCGACGAGGGCCTGCGCGCGCTCGTCGACGCCGAGACGCCGGTCTGCGTGCTGTTCGGCAAGTCGTCGGCCAAGCAGGTCGAGGTCGTGCTCCGCACGTCGCTCGAGGAGAACCTGCGCATGATCGAGGAGTCGGTCGCGTTCGTGCGCGCCGCGGGTCGGCGCGTGATCTACGACGCCGAGCACTTCTTCGACGCCTTCGCTCGGGATCCGGGCTACGCCCTCGAGACGCTGCGCGCCGCGGTGCGCGGCGGCGCCGACACGGTCGTGCTGTGCGACACCAACGGCGGCACCATGCCGTGGGACGTCGAGCGCGCGGTGATCGCCGCGTCCAACGTCGGGGCCACCCTCGGCATCCACACCCACAACGACGCGGGGATGGCGGTGGCCAACACCCTCACCGCCGTGCGCGCTGGCGTGCGGCACGTGCAGGGGACGATCAACGGCTACGGCGAGCGGTGCGGCAACGCCGACCTCGTCGCGGTGATCCCGGCGCTCGAGCTCAAGCTCGGGATGCGCGCGGTCGAGCGCCTGGCCGAGATCGCCGAGGTGTCGCGCTACGTCGCCGAGATCGCCAACCTCGCGCACGACTCGCAGCAGCCGTACGTCGGGCGGAGCGCGTTCGCCCACAAGGGCGGCACGCACGTGGCGGCGGTGCGGCTCGCCCCCGACACCTACCAGCACGTCGACCCGGAGCTCGTCGGCAACGCGACCCGCGTCGTGGTGAGCGAGCTGTCCGGTCGCGCCAACGTGCGGAGCAAGGCCGAGGAGCTCGGGCTCTCGAGCGAGCACGATCGCGAAATCGTCCGCGAGATCAAGGAGCGCGAAGCGGGCGGCGCGTCGTTCGAGGCCGCCGAGGGCTCGGTCGCGCTCATGCTCCGCCGGCGCACCCCGGGGTATCGCGCGCCGTTTCGCGTGCACGCGTTTCAGGTGATCACCTCGGCGCGCGACGGGGTGAGCGCCGCGGAGGCCACCATCAAGCTCGAGGTCGACGGCGCGATCGTCCACACCGCCGCCGAGGGCAACGGCCCGGTGGCCGCGCTCGACGCGGCGCTGCGCAAGGCGATCGCCAGCGCGTACCCGGCGGCGCGCGCGATCCACCTCGCGGACTACAAGGTCCGCATCCTCGACGGCCGCGACGGCACCGCCGCGGTCACCCGCGTGCTCGTCGACTCGACCGACGGCGTGCGCACCTGGAGCACCGTCGGCGCGGCGCCGAGCATCGTCGACGCGTCGCTCGCAGCGCTCGTCGACGGCTACGAGATCGGTTTGGTCATGATGAACGAAGAGAAGCGGGAGGTCGCATGAAGATCGTGCTCTTGCCGGGGGACGGCATCGGACCCGAGGTCACCGAAGAGGCGCGCAAGACGCTGGAGGCGGTCATTCCCGGGCTGTCGTTCGAGGAGCACGCCATCGGCGGCATCGCGATCGACACCACGGGAAAGCCGCTCCCCGACGCGACGATCCACGCCTGCAAGAGCGCCGACGCGGTGCTCCTCGGCGCGGTCGGCGGGCCGAAGTGGGACGACCCGAACGCGAAGGTGCGGCCGGAGCAGGGGCTGCTCGGCTTGCGGCGCGCGCTCGATCTGTTCGCCAACCTCCGGCCGGTGAAGGTGTTCCCCGCGCTCGCCGAGCTGTCGCCGCTTCGCCTCGAACGAATCGAGGGGGTCGACATCCTGTTTGTTCGCGAGCTCACGTCGGGCATCTACTTCGGCGAGCCGCGCTTTCGCGAGACCAACGGCGGCGTCACCCGCGCGGTCGACACCCTCAGCTACACCGACGGCGAGATTCGCCGCGTCGTGCAGCTCGCGTTCCGGCTCTCGCGCGGCCGTCGCAAGAGGGTCACCTCGGTCGACAAGGCCAACGTCCTCGAGTCGTCGCGGCTGTGGCGGAGCGTCGCCAACGAGGTGAGCAAGGACTTCCCCGACGTCGCGCTCGAGCATCACCTCGTCGACTCGTGCGCGATGCGCCTCATCACGCACGCCAAGCAGTTCGACGTCGTCGTGGCGGAGAACATGTTCGGCGACATCCTCACCGACGAGGCCGCGGTGCTCGCGGGCTCGATCGGGCTGCTCCCGAGCGCCTCGCTCGGCGAGGGGAAGAACGGCGTCTACGAGCCGATCCACGGCTCGGCGCCGGACATCGCAGGGAAGGGGCTCGCCAACCCGATCGGCACCATCCTCAGCGCCGCGATGCTCGCGCGTCACTCCCTCGGCAACGAGGAGGCGGCGGTGCGGATCGAGCGCGCGGTCGAGCGCGTGATCACCGACGGCGCCCGCACCGCGGACCTCGGCGGCAAGCTCTCCACATCACAAATGGCGAGCCGCGTCCGCGAAGCGCTCTAGCCCCGCGCTCACGTCGGTTGATAGGCGCGCGCGTCAGCGAGCGCCTACCAGCTCTAACGCACGAGGCAGGTGGTCTTGACCGTGCCGGTGAAGTCCGTGAGGACTGCGCCGGCCGTGATCGGGCCCTGCACGAGGTAGTTGCGGAAGTTGCCGGCGTTCAGCGTGCAGCCGGTGCACGCGTTGCCGTAGCGGTTGAGCGCGCTGACGGTGAAGCCGCACTTGGTGCGGCCCGTGGCGGTGCCGTACGGGCAGCTGCCGAGCGTCCCGTCGCCCTTGAAGCCGAAGGCCGCGCACGTCTTCATGGTCTGCCCGGCCACCGCCTTGAGGTCGGCGAACGGGTAGGTGGCGCCCTTGAGCGCGTGGAGCGCGCAGAGACCCATCTTGTGATCGAGCTTGGCGACCGCGGACCAGGCGAGGTTGCTGCCCTCGCGGGTCCTACTGGAGACCGGGCCGCCGGCTTCGGTGCAGATCTCCTTGGCCTGCGCCATGTCGCAGTAAGCGCGGTAGGGCGCGCCCATGTCGGGCTTGATCCAGTACTCGCCGTCTGGGGCGGTCGGGTGGGCGGTCTTGGTCGCGGCGCACGACGCCGCGGCCGCCACGCAGAGCTTGGCGACGCAGCTCGTGCCGTCCGGGCAGTGATCGAGCTGCGTGCAGGCGCAGACGCCTTCGGTGCTGCAGCTCGCGCTCGCGCAGTCGGCCGCCCCGCCGCACGTTCGGCCGGCGGCGCACTTCGGGCAGAGCGCGCCACCGCAATCGACGTCGGTCTCGTCGCCGTCGCGGGTGCCGTTCATGCAGCTCGGGGCGACGTCCTCGGGCGCGCTGTCCTCGATGGCAGCCTCGCTGTCGCCGTCGCTGTCGGGAGGGCTGCTCGTCTCGATCGCGACTGTGGCGCTGTCTGCGGCCGGGCGCGCGTCGGTGGCGGCGGCGGGCTCGGCGCTGCCCGCGCAGCCGAGGAGCACCAACGCGAGGACAGCGTGACGCACGACAGGAGCATAACAGCCGGGGTCGCCGGGCGCTCGCCGGTGATGGCGGCGGGGGGGGCCTCGGCCGGGTGTTGTAACGATCCGCGGGGCCGCTGCACCGAGCCGGGCGCAGCAGTGCGCGGGCGCTATTCGCGGGTGAGGCGCGCGATCTCTTCTTTGATCATCGCCTCGGCGAGCACCGGGACGACCTCCCACACCACGCGCTCGACGACCTCGCGCGAGAGGGCCATCACCGCGTCGACCTGCTGCGACGAGAGGCCGAGCTCGCGGAGCCGACCCGACATCTCTGGCGGGAGCGGCGACGACGCGGGCGCGGCGCCGGTGCTCTGCTGCGCGACGCTGGCCGCGGGCGGCGCGTCGGACGCCATGCGGACCGTGTGCTGCTGTCGAAGCGCGGGCGTGTCCTTGCGGATGAGGGCCGGACGCTCCTGCTCCTGCTGCGGCGGCTCGGACGGCATCTTGACGGTGACCTGACGCTGCAACGCGGGCGTCGGCACCTTGCCGAGCGCGGGGGTGCCCGGGCGTTGCGCGGCGAGCCCCTGCATCGTCGCGTGCCCCGGCCCGTGGGAAGAGGGCGGGGGCGCGTTCTGGATCACCGCCGCCGTGGGCGCGGGGACCGGGACCCCGGCCGGCGAGAACATCGGCGCGCGGGGCGCGGCGGGGGCGTGCGCGATCGGCGCTGCGGCGATCGGCGCGGGGGCGGTGGACTGACCGCGGGTGAGCACACCCTTCACCAGCTCGATCGCCTTGGCGGTGTCGTAGGGCTTGTCGATGTGCGCGTCGGCGCCGGCAGCCTGCGCGCGCGCCGGATCGAACGGGTTCTGCTTGGAGGCGAGCAACACGACCGGGATTCGGCCGAACTGGTCCTTGATCGCGCGACAGAGGTCGTAGCCGCTGTAGCCGTCGAGCGCGACGTCGGCGAGGACCACGTCGGGTTGGTCCATGCGGCAGCTGTTGAGCGCGTCCTGCGCCGTCGGCACCGTGAGGACACGGAGGTCCTCGCCGGCGAAGGTCATCTCGATGACTCGCCGCATGGTGGCGCTGTCCTCGACGGCGAGCAGGGTCTTGGCCATTCGCCCAGGATTCTCGGCCCGCGGCGCTCGTTAGGTCAAGGACGGCCTGTGCTTCACGAGACCAGACGGTCGACGCGAATGGGTTGCTCCTCGAGGGCCTCTCGCGCACGGGTGACGATTTTTGCCCAAATCAGCCGCTCGTCGGTGGTGCCCAAATCGAGTCGCACGCCGACGTGCTGACCCGTCGAGCGATCGATCCAGGCCACGCGGGCGCCGAGGGGTGCGCGGGAGAGCTCGCCGCTGGTGGGCGCCGCGATCCGCAGCTCGATGGCCGCGCCGGTCTCGAGGAACGCCGAGGCCCCGAGGTAGAGCCGTGCGCCGTGCACCGAGACGTCGAGCAGACGCGCCGGAGCGGCCCGTTCGCTCGTTCGCGCCGCGACCTCGCCGGCGATCTCGGTGGGGTAGCGCAGCGCCGCACGGACCTCGCTCGCGGCGCCGCGCGCGATCCGCTCGAGGAACAGCGCCCGCGCGCGCATCGAGGACGCGAACGACACGCCAATGCCCGCGCGGAGCGTGATGCTCGACGAGCTGACCGCCGGCTCGCGCGCCGGGAGGCGACGCCACACGACGCTGCCGATCAGGACGGTGGTGGTGGCGACCGGGCGCTCGATCATCACCCGAAGGATGACCGGCGCGCCGGCGCCGAGCTCGAAGGCGCCGGGGACGAAGACGCCGCCGTCCTGCAGGCCGTCGAGCCAGGCCATCCGCAGCTCGTCCGCGTCGCGGAGGCGAATTTCGATGGTCCTCGGCTGCATCCGCCCGCTCTTTTTTGAGTTCTAACTCCCTTACCCTCTCGTCGCCAGCGTCCCGAATCGCGAACCTCGCCGATCCGTGGCCGCGCGGAGCTTTGCAGTTTCACGGGACGGTGGGCACGCCGCCAGCGTCGCGCTATGGAGATTGAATGCGCGCGCGTTCAGCCGGCAAGACCCACGTCGGCATGAAGCGAACTCTGAATGAGGACGCGTTCCTGATGGACGATGAGCTCGGGCTCTATCTCGTCGCGGACGGCATGGGCGGTCACGCCGCTGGCGAGGTCGCCAGCGAAGAGGCCGTGTCGACGGCGTACGGCATGGTCAAGCAGGCCCACCCCTCGCTCAAGAAGCTCGACAACCCGGACGACGTGCAGGTCCGCGCGGCGCTCCGCCTCATGGAGGCGTCGATCCAGGCCGCGACCTATATGGTCTACACGCTCGCCGAGCTCGATCGCGAGAAGAGCGGCATGGGCACGACCATCACCGGGATGCTCTTCCTCGGCGACCACGCGGTCACCGCGCAGGTCGGCGACTCGCGCATCTACCAAATCCGCGACGGCGAGGCCCGCCAGATCACCGAGGATCACACGCTGATCGCGTGGCAGCTCCGCGAGGGGATCATCACGCAGGAAGAGGCGCGTCGCTCGCCGCACAAGAACGTGATCACCCGCGCGGTCGGCAACCGCGAGTACGTGCAGGTCGACACCAACCTCGTGCAGGTCGCCGTCGGCGACAAATACCTGCTCTGCTCCGACGGCCTGCACGGCTACCTGCGCCTCCACGAGATCCCGGCGATCGCCGAGGCAGGCGGCGACGAGGCCGTCACGGCCTTCATCGACCTCGCCAACTCGCGCGGTGGCAAGGACAACATCACGGCGATCCTGGTCGAGATCGAGTGATCCGCTTGCGCTGATCCCGGCGTCGTTCCCGCTTGCCGCCGGCCGCGGACGCTAGTCATGCTCCGCCCCCATGGCCAGACTTGCCCTCTCGTCGCTCCTCGTAGCTGCTTCGCTCGCCTCCCTGAGCGGCCTTTCTTGCAAGAAGAAGGTCGAGGAAGTGAAGAAGGAGATCCTCCAGAAGAAGGACATCCTGGAGGTGCCGATGCCCGAGGGCGCCGTCGGCGAGCTCGTGATCAAGGACCCGGAGTCCTTCACCGCGCGCCTCGCCAAGGGCGCCGGCCTCGAGGCGATGGTCGGAACCTCGCCCTATCAGAAGCTGCTCGACAGCGTGGCCGACGAGAACGCGAAGAAGGCGCTCAAGGCGATCGACCCGCACGGCACCATCGCCGGCGTGCTGCTCCTCAAGTTCGGCCCGGGCGACAAGCCGCACGGCGTCGTCGCGGCGCGCCTCAAGGATCCCGACATCGCGTCCGCGGCGCTCGAGGCCGCCGGCAAGACCGGCGGCCAGCTCAAAGCGTGGGACTCCAAGGTCCTCGACGGCAAGGTCTACGAGATCGGCACCGACGCCGAGGTCGCCGTGTTCGGCGACGTGGTGCTCGTCGCCGACACGCGTGAAGCGCTCGAGTCCGCCGGCAAGTACGTCGCGTGGCGTTCGGCCAAGAGCAAGGTCGACCACGAGCTGGTGGCGCGCATCCCGATGGAGCGGGTCGGCCCCGAGCTCAAGCGCGTCGCCAACGAGCAGTACGCGAAGATGAAGCCGGGCGACATTCCGCCGAAGGTCAAGGCCGAGCTCGACCCGCTGGTCGGTCCGGTCACCAACGCGCTCACCGAGATGGGCGAGGCGCTCCTCTACGTCGACATCGACGGCGACAACCTCAAGGTCGACGAGACGGTCGCCACCAAGGGCTCGCTCTCGGCGTGGCTCGCGAAGGTCCCCACCGGCGACGCGACGCCGCTGCTCTCGATGCCGAAGTCGGAGTCGGTCGCGCTCTATCGCTTCGGCGACGGGCTCGGGCCGCTCCTCTATTCGCTCATGGAGTGGGGCATCGACGGCACCCCGCTGTCCACGGCCGACCGCGCCGACGCGTCGAAGCAGCTGCGGGCGCTCGGCAAGTCGCTCGGCCACGCGGTCGCCTACTCCACCGACTCCGGCAAGGCCGCGGCCGCGCCCGGCGCGGCGCCGGCGGTGAACACCGAGATTTTCGTGCGCTTCGATCTCGACGACGCGGCCGCCGCGAAGACCGCGATCGGCGCGCTCCACAAGCTGCTCGACAAGGCGATGGGCGGAAAGAAGCCCACCACCGCCGCCTACAAGAAGCACGGCGCGGAGGGCGAGTCGCTCGCCACGCCGGCGATGATCCCGTCGTTCGGCACGAGCGCGGCGACGGCGACCAAGGACAACTGGACGTGGGCCGTGAAGGGCTCGCAGCTGTTCGTCGATCTCTGCCTCGGGTGCGCGCCGGTGCAGGTCGATGCGGCGCTCGATCCGGCGTCCAAGTCCACCCTCGCCGACGACCCGGCGGCCAAGGCGAAGATCGGCGAGATGCCAACCAAGGGCCTCATCAGCGCGTCCTACGGCACCTCGCTCTCGCTGCCCGGCACGTTCGGCGGCATGGGCGCGTTCCTCGGCGGCGGAGCGCCTGCTCCGGCGAAGAAGCCGACCGCGCCGATGTGGGGCTGGTCGGCGATCGAGCCCAGCGGCATCGTCGCCAAGGGCGCGATCCCGATGGCGCTCGTCGGCGACCTCGCCAAGACGCTGCTCTCCATCGGCATGATGGGCGCCGGCGGCGGCATGGGCGGCCCCCCGCCTCCGTTCTGATTGGGCGCGCGCGTACGCGAGCGCCTGGCCCCCGTTCTTCGTCCTCAGGCGCTCGCCTACGCGCGCGCCCATTTCTTCGTCGATAGGCGCGCGCGTAAGCGAGCGCCTGGTCCCCGTTCTTCGTCGTCAGGCGCTCGCTTACGCGCGCGCCTATTTCTTCGTCGTCACGCGCTCGCGAGGACCACTTTGCCGAAGGCTTCGCGGGCTTCGAGGGCTCGGTGGGCTTCGCGCGCGCCCTCGACGGTGAACGGCAGCACGCGATCGACCACCGGCTTGAACGCGCCGCGCTCGACCTCGCGGAGGATCGGGAACAGCGTCGCCTTGCTGCCCATCGTGCTGCCGACCACCTGCAGCTGACGGAAGAACACGTGGCGGAGGTCGATCGGCGGCGTCGGGCCGCTGGTGGCGCCGCAGGTCACGAGTCGGCCGCCGGCGCGGAGCGCGACGACGCTCTTGCTGAATACCTCGCCGCCGACGTGCTCGATGATCACGTCGGCGCCCCGCTTGCCGGTCAGCCGCTTGGTCTCGGCGACGAAGTCGTGGGTCGTGGTGTCGATCGTCTCGTCGGCGCCGAGCTCGCGGGCGCGCACGAGCTTCGCGGCCGAGGTGCTGGTGGCGATCACCCGCGCGCCGCGCGACTTCGCGATTTGGATCGCCGCGACCGAGACGCCGGCGCCGGCCGCGTGCACCAGCACGGTGTGGTCGCGGCCGACCTCGCCGTGCACGACGACCATCTGCCACGCGGTGAGGAAGGTGAGCGGGATCGCCGCCGCCTCGGGCGCGGAGAGCTGGCCGGGCCAGGGGAGGATGTTGGCCGCGGGGACGTCGAGGAGCTCGCCGTAGCCGCCGTGGGTGTGCTCGCCGAGGATCCCATAACGTCGGCATAGGTTGTCGTGGCCGGAGAGGCAGGCCTCGCAGGCGGCGCACGAGACGCCCGGCGCGACGAGCACCCGGGTGCCGTGCGGAGGAGCCTCGGCCCCCGGTCCCGCGGCCTCGACGGTCGCGGCGATGTCGGCGCCGAGGCGGTGGGGCAGCTCGAGGCGCAGGTTGGGGAGGCCGCGGCGAATCCAGAGATCGAGGTGATTGAGCGCGACCGCGGTCGGACGCACGCGCACCATGCCGGGGCCCGGTGCGTCGGGGATGTCCACTGCGAGCTCCTCGAGGACCTCGGGGCCGCCGTTGCGCTGGAACGCGATCGCGCGAATTCGCATGGGCGGCATGGTAGCTTCGCTCTCCCATGCGCGCGTCCTCCGTCCTCTTCGTGCTCCTCTCGCTGTCTGCCTGCGGTCCGGCGGGGCCCCCGCCGTCCACCCCCGTCGCCGCCAAGCCCGTCACGCCGCCGCCCGCGCCGAAGATCGTCGAGGACCGCAGCCCGGCCGAGGCGCCCGCGGGCCTCGTGATGCAGGGCCACGCGATCGCGCTCCGGTCGCTCGCCCGCTCCGCTCGTGCGTACCTGCCGGCGAGCGCACCCGCGCTCGATCCGCGGAAGATCGTCTCGAGCATGGGCGACGGCTCGCTCGACCGCATCGTCGACGTCGACAAGCCGGCCGACATCGCGATGGTGCTGCCGGAGCAGGGCAAGCCGGGCAAGCCGCCGATGCCGAACATCGGCTTCGCCTTCGGCGTCGAGGACAACGCCGACGTCATCGGCGCGATGAAGGGCAGCTATCGCGTCGAGGTGCGCGCGGGCGGCGTGCAGGAGCTCATCCCCAACGGCGGGACCAAGGGCTCGTGCGTGGTCGCTCCGGCGATCGGTCCGGCCAAGCACCGCCTGATCTGCGCGGTCGAGGGCGACGTGATGCCGCTCGTCCCGTGGCTCGCGCGCGGCGTCACCCGCAACCCGGAGCCCACGGCGCCGCTCCACGTCGAGGTCGACGTCGCGCGCATCCGCAAGACCTACGCCACGGAGATCGAGAAGGGCCGGGCCATCGCGCGCGGTGAGATGGCCTCGGAGATCAAGACCGGCTTCACCGAGATCGACCGCGTGCTCAAGACCTGGGCCAAGACCGCGATCGACGAGGCCTTCGACTTGGTCGAGGACCTCGAGCGCCTGAACCTCGACGTGGCGCTGCCCACCGAGGGCGTGCAGCCGACGCTGTCGTTCGCGTTCAGCGGCACCAAGTCGTGGACCGCGCGCATGATGCTCGCGGGCGGCGACTCCACCGGCGGCCCGTCGAAGACCTTCGCCAAGCTGCCGAGCGACAACGCGTGGCTCGCCGGGTGGTCGCGCGCCACCCCGCAGAGCGACGCGTTGATCACGCCGTTCCAGACCGCCCTCAAGGATCTCGTCGACGCGATGGCGTCCGAGTTCAAGTGGCCGGCCAAGGACCGCGACCTCGCGCTCGACATCGTGAAGAACCTCTTCCCCGCGGCCGCCGACATGGCGTTCGTCAGCGGCAACATGGGCCGGGTCGAGCTCCCGGCCAACGCGCCCAAGGCCTACGGGTTCGCGCGCTCGTTCTCCGAGGCGTTCCTCAGCAAGACCTACTCGGTGTCGGTCGTCGAGCGCGACGCGAAGCCGAGCATCGCGCTCGCCAAGTCGCTCGCCGCGTGGCTCGTCCGGCCGTCGGTCGTCGAGACCTACCGCAAGCTCACCAAGGACCGGATGACCGCGAAGATCACGGTCAAGCCGCTCACGAACAAGGACCTGCCGAAGGGCGCCTTCGCCCAGCGCTACGAGCTCGAGCTCGGCGTGTTGCCGACCGACGAGCCCAAGAAGGGCGCCAAGCCCAAGGTCGATTGGATCAACAAGCTGTCGACCGAGTCGATCATCGTGCCCGAGGGCAGCACCCGCTCGTTCGTCGGCTTCGGCCAGAACCTCGGCGACGGCGATCTGTGGAAGAAGGTGCAGACCGCGATGACCGGCAGCGGCACCGCGATGAGCGCGGCGCCCGGCTACCCGTTCGTCACCGAGGGCAACCCGGTGACCGCGATGCTCATGACGGTCGACGGCACGGTGCGTTCGTTCGACAAGAAGGGCAAGTTCAGCAACGAGGCGCTCCCCAAGCTGCCCGATCAGGGCAAGAGCGCGTTCGCGTGGCGCGTCTCGGCGAGCAAGCCGCCCAAGGCGCAGGCCGAGCTCACCGCGCACATCCCCCGCGACGCCATCGCCGCCGTCTACATGTGGCTCGTCCGCAAGTAGGCGCGCGCGTCAGCGAGCGCCTGGCCGCCGCAGGGCTCCGCCACCCTTCCGAACGCGGATTTGGGTTCAGGCGCTCGCTCACGCGCGCGCCTATTTGTGTCAGTCCGGCTTCTTGACGAGGCGGATGTCGAGCTTGATCAGCCCGCCGTTCTCGCCGGCATCGATCTCGGTGTCGTAGGGGAGGTAGCCCTCGGCCTCGATCGTCAGCCGGTGTTTGCCCGGCGGCAGCGCCGCGCCGCGCTTGACGATGAAGTCGAGCGAGCCGAGCGGCTGGTCGTCGATCGTGACCCGCGCGCGCCCCGGCGCACCGGCGGTGGGGACCAGCCGGAGCGACGTGGTCGGCGGCTTGCTCGGCGCGCACGCCGTGAGCAGCAGGGCGACGACCAGCGCGCGCATCACTCCCACTCACTCCCACTCAATGGTGGCCGGCGGCTTCGACGAGATGTCGTAGACCACGCGGTTGATGCCCTTCACCTCGTTGATGATGCGGGTGCTCACCCGCGCGAGGAGATCGTAGGGGAGCTTGGCCCAGTCGGCGGTCATGCCGTCGCTCGAGGTGACGGCGCGCACCGCGCAGGTCTCGTCGTAGGTGCGCTCGTCGCCCATGACGCCGACCGAGCGGACGGGGAGGAGCGTGGTGAACGCCTGCCAAACGGCGTCGTATTGGCCGGAGCTGCGCAGCTCGTCGAGGAAGATGGTGTCGGCCTTGCGGAGGATCGCCAGGCGCTCGTCGGTCACCTCGCCGAGGCAGCGAATCGCGAGGCCGGGGCCGGGGAAGGGGTGGCGCCAGATGAAGGAGCGCGGCAGGCCGAGCACCTCTCCGGCGGCGCGCGCCTCGTCCTTGAACAGCTCGCGGAGCGGCTCGATGAGCTTGAGCTTCATGCGCTCGGGGAGGCCGCCCACGTTGTGGTGACTCTTGATGACCGCGCTCGGTCCCTTGAACGAGACGCTCTCGATCACGTCGGGGTAGAGCGTGCCCTGCACGAGGAACGACGCGCCGTCACCTTCGGCGACCTTCTTCGCCTCGCGCTCGAACACGTCGATGAAGATCTTGCCGATCGCTTTGCGCTTCTTCTCGGGATCGGTGACGCCGCGGAGCGCGTCGAGGAACTCGCGCCGCGCGTCGACGGCGACGAGCTTGATGTGGAAGTTCTCGCGGAACATCGCCTGCACCTGCTCGAACTCGCCGGCGCGCAGCAGGCCGTTGTCGACGAAGATGCAGGTGAGTCGGTCGCCGAGGGCGCGGTGGCAGAGCAGCGCGGCGACGCTCGAGTCGACGCCGCCGGAGAGGCCGCAGATCGCGTGACCGTCGGGCCCGACCTGCTTGGCCACCGCGGCGATCGACTCCTCGACGAACGAGCCCGGGGTCCAGCTCGGCGTGAGGTGCGCGACGTCGAACAGGAACGCGCCGATGATCTCGGCGCCGCGCGGGGTGTGCGCGACCTCGGGGTGGAACTGGAGGCCGTAGATCTTCTTGTCGGGGTTGCCGACCGCGCAGAAGGGCGTGTTGCCGCTCTGACCGATGGTGCGGAAGCCGGTGGGCAGCGCCTCGATGCGGTCGCCGTGCGACATCCACACGTCGATCGACTCGCCGGCCCGGAAGCGGTGGAAGATGCCCTCGGGCTTCTCGATGGTGACGGTGGCCGCGCCGTACTCCCGCGCCTCGGCCCGCGCGACCCTGCCGCCGCCGACGTGGGCGAAGAGCTGCACGCCGTAGCAGATGCCGAGGATGGGGATGCCGAGCTCGAAGAGGGCAGGGTCCACCTGCGGAGCGCCCTCGCCGTACACGCTGGAGGGGCCGCCCGAGAGGATGATCGCCTTCGGGTTGAGGGCCTTCACCTTCTCGAGCCCGCTCGCGGCGATGGTGCAGGGGTGGATCTCGCAGTAGACGCGCTGCTCGCGGACGCGCCGCGCGATGAGCTGGGTGTACTGCGAGCCGTAGTCGAGGATCAGCACCAACTCACGCTGCGACATGGCGGAGGGCTCTAGCCAAGCCCCGGCCGTGCGTCGAGCCGTGCTAGCGTCGCGGCCGTGGCGCTGCGCGATCACTACCGCGCGTTTCTTCGCGAGGGCCGGGTGCTCCTCACCGGGCACTCGCACCAGGCCTGGCCGGACGTCGCGCGCGACGCGATGCTCCGCGCGTTCGACGATGCGGCAGAGCACGTCGACGACAAATGGGGCGCGGCGTTCGAGGCCGCCGAGGCCGTCCGTCGCGGCGTCGCCGCGCGGATCGGCGCCGAGCCGGGCGAGATCGCGCTCGGGCAGAACACCCACGACCTGTTGCTCCGCTTCCTCTCGGCGCTCGACTACCGCAAGCGCCGCCACCTCGTGACCACGCGGGGCGAGTTCCACACCATCGACCGCCAGCTCCACCGCCTCGCCGAGGAGGGCGTCGACATCTCGTTCGTCGAGCCCGAGCCCGACGCCATCGCGGGCGCGGTTCGCGACGACACCGCGGCGGTGCTGTGCTCGACGGTCCTGTTCCAGAGCGCCGCGATCCTCCCGCGCGTCGACGAGGTCGTGGCAGCGGCGCGGGCGCGGGGCGCCGAGGTGCTGCTCGACGCGTATCACGCGTTCCAGATCGTGCCGTTCCGCGCGCCGGCCGAGGCGTTCGTCGTCGGCGGCGGCTACAAATACGCTCAGTGGGGCGAGGGCAACTGCTTCCTCCGCGTCCCGCCGCACGCGGCCGCGCTGCGCCCGATCGTCACCGGCTGGTTCGCCGGCTTCACGGCGCTGGCCGATCCGCGCGGCGCGGGGCACGTCGGCTACCCCGCGCGCGCCGCCGAGCGCTTCGCCGGCAGCACCTACGATCCCACGAGCCACT
>JALHOE010000054.1 GCA_022843175.1 Deltaproteobacteria bacterium | reverse complement strand
GCCTCGCCCGCGACGTGCCGCGCGCGCGCGTGGTCGAGGTGCGGCCGCGCGGCGCGCCGCTGGTCGTCGGTGAGCGCGGCGGCGCGCTCGGACATGCCCTCGAGCAGCAGGAACTCGCGCGCCCTGGTCACGGGGCTCAATGGAACTCGATCTCCGCTAGGCCGCCGCCCCGCTCCGCGTAGGTCTTGATGACGAAGCGGACCTTCTCGACGTTCCACGGGCGCTCGACGGCGACGCGGATGTACCCCGGTCGCTCGCCCCCCGGATAGGAGCCCTCGACCGCGTCGACCGGCTTGCCGTCGCGCCAGAACTCGATGCGGAACTCCTTGACCTCGCGGTCGTTGTTCGGGGAGTTGCGCGTGTCGAGCATGCGGATCCACTTCACGGGGCGCGGCGGCATCAGCTCGAAGTCGATCCACGCGTGCGTCGAGTCGGGGGCGATCCACGCGGTGTCGGGGCGGCCGTCGATCGCGTACCGCGCGTCGTATTTGGGGCTGAACGCACCGGACGCGATGGGGTGGACGAACTTGCGCACCTTGCGGACGAACAGCGCGAGGAGCACGACCGAGATCGGGATGAGGAGCCGCGCGCCGCGCCGCAGCCAGCGCTTGACCCTGCTCGCGACGAGCGCGGCGACCTCGGCGCGGGTGTGCTCGTAGTGCGTGAGGAGCGCGTCGTAGCGAGCCGGGGCGTCGCTCGCTTCGGCGATCGGCTCGACCGAGACGCCGATCGCGCGCGCGGCCTCGTCGACCTCGGCGCACGCGCGGGTGAGGCCGGCGAGCGCGTCGTCGGGGCGATCGCCGACCCAGCGCTCCGCCGCGGCCGAGCGCTCGAGCTCTCCGTTCGCGAGCAGGCCGCGCGCCGTTTCGCGCTCGGCCTCACCGATCGCCCCGGCCCGCCGTTGCTCGTCGCGAAGCAAGAAATACTCGGCTAGGTCACGCGGGGTCATTCCAGAGCCTCCACCGAGACCGACACGAGGAACGCGAGCAGCGCGACGAAGAACCCGAGGAAGTAGTGGCGCGGCAGGAAGTGCTGGTGGACGAACGCGTGCGTGCGCATGAGCACGATCCACAGCGACGACACCGCGAGCGCGGTGAGCACGGCCGCGAGGTGGTGGCCGTGCACCCGCACCCGGAGCACGAAGCGACCGAAGACCGCGTCGAGCTTGCGGAACGGCACGAGGAAGAAGGCGACGACCGCGGCGATCCACGCGGTGAAGTGGAGGTCGAAGTAGAGCGGCTTCGGCAGGAGCACCGTCCAGTAGCGGACGAGGAGGCCGAACAGCCCCGGGAACGCGAGCTCGGCGTCCCAGTTGGTGGTCTTGGAGCGCGCGCGGGCGACCTCGCGGAAGTGGTCGATCAGGCCCGGGAGCCCGCCGCCGCGATAGAGCATGACCTGGGTGAAGTGCAGGACGTGGGCGACGGTGAAGCCGAGCCCGGCGAGGAAGACCGCGAGGAACACGCGCTTGAGCAGGAGCCGCGACCGCCACTCCGGCGCGAGCAGCCAGATCGGCACCGCGCAGAAGGTGACGAGGAAGCAGTAGTCGAACGAGAGCCAACCCTGCAGGTGGCCGAGCGTGTAGAGCGCGAGGAAGTGCCACTCCTTGTCGACGGCCGGGCGGAGGAACAGGCGGAGGAGCACCGCGAGCTGCACGAGCAGGAGCGACAGCGCGTACCCCTGGTAGTGGAGGCCGTGCATCATGTTCTGCGTGAGCGGCAGCCGGCACAGCACGAACACGATCAGCGCCGCGCGCACCGGCCCGAGCAGGCGAAACAGCGTCACCGCGAAGAAGCCGAGGCAGAGGATCCCGAGCGACACCGGGAACAGCCGGAAGTAGCCCGCGCGGCCGGCGCCGAAGAAGCGCGTGAGCACGCCGACCGTGACGTCGGGGCCCGGCGGGTAGTGCTGGTAGACGCAGGTCTCGAAGCTGCCGTTCTCGTGACCGCAGTAGTCGAGGTCGATCTTGGCGCCCCACTGGGGGAACTGCCTGCCGTAGGCGATGTCGGGGAGCCCGTAGTTGTAGGTGAAGCCGCGACGGGCGTAGGACTCGCCGGCGCGGATGGCGTTGGACTCGGAGTTGTTGTCCGCGAAGTCCGAGAGCGCGTCGCCCTTCTCGGCCACGTAGGCGAGCTGCTCGGACGCAACGAGCGCGAGCGAGCCGCAGATCACCACGATCGCGAGACGGTGGAACCACGCGCGGAGCGCTGCGGCGAGGCCCCCCTCACGCGTGACGTCACGCGGAAGCATGGGCGTAGAGCTCTCCCATCAGGATCGGGAACGACCGATCCATCAGCGGCCCGGGGAGGACCTTGGCCATCGTGCGCGCCACGAGCGTGAGACCCGGCGTCGGGTAGGTCTCCATCTGGTGGTGGATGTAGCGGAGGTTCATCGTCTTCCACGCGCGGGTGTCGTGGACGCGATGGAAGCCCGCGCGCTCGAGCAGACGCGCGAGGCTGTCCGGGCCGAAATAGTAGAGGTGCTCGAGCTTGTAGTGCGACCAGTGTCGACCCATGACGTGATGGGTGAACGAGCCGGTGCTCGGCGTGGTGATCGAGAGCACGCCGCCCGGCGCGAGCAGCTCGCGCGCGCGCCGGAGCACGCGCTCGGGATCGCGCACGTGCTCGAGGTAGTCGTACATGGTGACGACGTCGAACGAGCCGGGGGCGAAGGTGGCCTGCTCGATCTCGCCCTGGAAGACGTGGTCCCTGCCGAAGCGCTTGGCGATCTCGCCCGCGCCGTACTCCGAGAGCTCGACGCCGTACGCGTCGAAGCCGATCTCGGCGGCGACCTCCATGAGGAAGCCGGTGGCCGCGCCGCAGTCGAGGAGCTTGCCGCGCTTGGCCCCGGGGATGCCCTCGAGGTTGCGCC
This sequence comes from Deltaproteobacteria bacterium, assembly GCA_022843175.1. Lineage (GTDB taxonomy): Bacteria > Myxococcota_A > Polyangia > Polyangiales > JADJMO01 > JALHOE01. The sequence continues at coordinate 40,037 of JALHOE010000054.1, read as the reverse complement.
GGAACGTGGACTTCTTGAGGCCGCGGACGATCTCCTCCTGCCCGTGGAGGCCCCACGCGTCGTAGTAGTGCTTGCCGTAGATCGCCGCGAGCGTGGCGTCGCTCGGCTGCGGGTCGATCCGCTCGAGGCCACACTCCGAGCAGCGATAGAAGTCGTGCTCGAGCTTGGTGAAGATCTTGGCGAAGCGGCTGCCGGAGCAGGCTTCACAGGGTCGGTCGGACATCGGCGGGCCGGATGCTACCTTTTTGCGGATGCGGATGCGGCTTCTTGCAGTGGTCTTCCTCTCCGCGTGCGGCAAGGGCGATCCGGAGCCGGCGGCCGCGGCCGGGGACACCGGCGCGATGCTCGAAACGAGCACCGTTACGGATAGCGGAGCGGTCCTCGATTCGTCGTTGCCCGAGGCGGCGCTCGACGCGCCCCCGAGCTGCGATATCCCGAAGCGCGCGACGTGCCCGAGCGAGACCGCCTCCACCATGTGCGGGCCGCGGATCATCGACGCCGGCTGCGCCCCGCCGTGGAAGCTCGAGTGCCCGAAGCTCGCGAGCGATCCGGTGCGGGTGCTCGTCTACAACAAGGAGACCGAGTGGTTCCACCCGTCGACCTGCCCGGCGACGAAGAACGTCGAGACGTGCGCGAAGGCGCTCGGGTGGACGGTGGAGGTGTCGAGCGATCCCGCCGTGTTCACGGCCGCGCGGCTCGCGGGGTTCGACGTCGTGCTGTTCCTCCAGACCTCGGGCAACGGCGTATTCGGCGGCACCGCCGGCCGCAACGCGTTCCAGGACTGGATCGCCTCCGGGAAGGGCTGGGCGGGCACCCACTCGGCGAGCCACACCGAGTACGACTGGCCGTGGTTCGTGTCGTTCGTCGGCGCGACGTTCAACACCCACCCCGACGTGCTGCTCCCGAGCGCGGTCGATCCGAACCCGTGCGATCCGATCACCGCCGGGCTGCCGAAGCCGTGGGTCCGCTGCGACGAGCAGTACCACTTCACCACCAACCCGGCCGACGACAAGGCCAACACCATCCTGCTCTCGCTCGACGTCGAGTGCCCCGCGTTCCCCGCCGGCATGCGCCACGCGCCGACGCACCCGCTCGCGTGGAAGCGCAACCACGGCGGCGGCCGCGCGTTCTATACGTCGCTCGGACACACCCCCGAGAGCTGGTTCGACACGCCGTTCCTCCACCACGTGCTCGCGGGCACGGCGTGGGCGGCGGGCAAGTTGAAGTAGATGCGCCGGCTCCTGTGGTGCGCGCTCGTCGTCGGCTGCTTTCCGGAGCCCGAGGAGCCGCGCCCCTCGTTCATGGTCATGACCGAGCTCTCCTACGAGAACACGATGGGCAAGTCGTTCCGGCTCCGCCGGCTCGCGATGTGGATCGACGGCCAATCGGTCGCCACGCGCGGCGGCGAGGACCTCGCCGAGCAGGCCATGCTGAAGCTCGGCGCCGTGACGCTCGGCGGGGGCGCCCACGAGATCGCGGTGGAGGCCGAGTATCAGGGCCACGGCTACGGCGTGTTCTCCTACCTCTCGGGGTATCGCTTCAAGGCGAGGACGCGCACCACGCTCGACCTCCGCGATCCCCGCACCCGCGAGCTTCGCTGCACCGGCTACGAGCAGGGCGGACCAACGACGCCGCTCGAGGAGCGCCCGCAGATCCGCTGCGCGGCGCTCACCCCCTGAGCCCGACTCAGTGGCGTCGTCATCAAGGAGCGCGGCGGCAAGGCGTTGAAATGACCAACCCCACTCGTCACCTACTCGCGCTGGCTCTCCTGCTGCCGACGGCGTGCGCGAGTTCTTCCGCACCCGCGATCCTCGACAGCGGTTCGGACGCGGCAGCCGATTCGCGCGCTGTCGACTCGATGGGTGTCGTTGACGCTGTGGGCGACGCAATGACTGGTGACGGCTCGCCGGACGCGAGCGCCGACTCCACCGGCGAGGCATTGACGGCGGTCGCGGCGCCGGTCCTCACCCCGCCCGGAGGAACGTACATGGGTCCCGTCACCGTCACGATGGACTGTGCGACGCCGGGTGCGACAATCTACTTCTCGACCGATGGCTCGACGCCCACGACGAGCAGCACTCGCTACAGCGCGCCGATCACGTTGAAAACGTCGCGAACAACCTTCCGCGCCTTCGCGGCAAAGGACGGCATGACCCCCTCCGCGGTCGTTGTTGCTGTGTACGATCTTTCGATGTTCTAGAGTGCGCGGAGGCGGACCGACGACGCCGCTCAAGGAGCGCCCGCAGATCCGCTGTGCGGCGCTCGCCCGGTGAAGCCGAATCATGACGTCGTCACCAGGGAACGCGGCGGCACGACCTCCGAAATGACCAACCCCACTCGTCACCTACTCGCGCTGGCTCTCCTGCTGCCGACGGCGTGCGCGAGTTCTTCCGCACCCGCGATCCTCGACAGCGGTTCGGACGCGGCAGCCGATTCGCGCGCTGTCGACTCGATGGGTGTCGTTGACGCTGTGGGCGACGCAATGACTGGTGACGGCTCGCCGGACGCGAGCGCCGACTCCACCGGCGAGGCATTGACGGCGGTCGCTGCGCCGGTCTTCACCCCACCCGGCGGCGAGTACATGGACTCCGTCACTGTCACGATGGCCTCCGCGACGCCGGGCGCGACAATCTACTTCTCGATCGATGGGTCGACGCCCACGACGAGCAGCACTCGCTACAGCGCGCCGATCACGCTGAAGGCGCCTAGGACAACCCTCCGGGCCTTCGCGGCAAAGGACGGCATGACCCCCTCCGCGGTCGTTCTTGCTGTGTACGATCTCTCAGTTTTCTAGAGCCAGTTCGGGTAGGCCGATGCGCCCTTCCGGCCACGCCGCAATTGCGCGCCTGGTCGAAGGGTCGAAAGGTTCAAAGTCGAACGAGAATCAGCGGCGCGCGTCCCACCCTTCGACGCTTCGACCCTTCGACCTTTCGACCGAGCCTGCGCGAGCGATCAGCGCGCTTCGATGGCGAAGCCCGCCGCCCGCAGCCGCGTGGCGAGCTGGCCGCCCATCGCGTACGCCGGCGTGAGGATGCCGCCGCCGGTGGAGCGGCCGTCGAGCGCGAGGCACAGCGCGGACTCGGCGAGCATCACCGAGGTGGCGCCGTAGCCGGGATCTCCCTTGCCGGCGAAGCGACCCTCGACGCGGAAGCCGTCGCCCTGCCCCACCAGCCGCACCTCGAACGAGCCGCGCTCGCGCGTGTGCGCGTCGGGGCCCTCGCCGGGCGCGGGCAGCACCGTGTTCTCGAGCAGCTTGCGCGTGGGGCCGAGGGCGGCGGCGACGAAGAACCCGCCGAGCGCCGCGGTGACGCCGAACGCGGTGGCGAAGCCGCGCGGACCGCGCGGGAACGACATCACCTCGCGGTAATGGAAGTCCCGGCCGTATCGATAATCACTCAATGCATTGGTGCGGCGGACGATGCGGGTGTTGATCGCCGCCATCACGAAGGGCGCCGTCCACGCGTTGAGGTCGCGGTCGAGCTCGACGCTGCGCTGGTCGGGGCCGTCGGGGCCGCGCTCGCCGGCGGGGTTGAGCGCGTAGGGATCGAGGAGCACCTTGCGCACCGCGCGGTCCTTCTTCGCCTCGTCCATCAGGTTCATCATGCTGGCGATGGTGCCGCCGCTGATGCCGCCGCGGCTCTTGCCGAGCGCGTACACGATCGAGGAGCAGGGCTTGCCGTGGGTGCGCAGCGCGTGGTCCTGCACCGCCCACACGCCGAGGTCGGACGGGATCGAGTCGAAGCCGCAGCAGTGCACGATGCGGGCGCCGGTCTGCTTCGCCTGCTCGTGGTGCGCGTCGATCATGCGGCGGATCCAGTGGGTCTCGCCGGTGAGGTCGCAGTAGTCGACGCCGTGCGCGGCGCACGCGGCGACGACCGGGGCGCCGTACATGGCGTAGGGGCCGACCGTCGTGCACACCACCCGGGTCTGCTTCACGATCGCCTCGAGCGACGCCGGATCGCGCACGTCGCCGACGAGGATCGGCACGTCGACCCCGAGCTCCCGCTGCAACGCCTCGAGCTTGCCCCGATCGCGGCCCGCGAGGGCCCACCGCACCGGCTTGCCGCGGAGGTACTCGGCGACGAGCTTGCCAGTGAAGCCGGTGGCGCCGAAGAGGACGAGGTCGAGGCTCATTGGGGCTCGCCCTCTTCTTCGTCGAGCTCGTCGGTGTCGCGCTTGCCGAGGTTCACCTTGTCTCCGACGGTGTAGAGCGGGCGGCCCTTCACCTGCTCGTAGATGCGGCCGATGTACTCGCCGAGGATGCCGATCATCAGGAGCTGCACCGCCGCGAGGAGCGAGGTGAGCACGACCGACGCCGTCCAGCCGGGGACGGTGGCCTTGAGGGCGAAGTGCGCGACCACGGCCCACACGGCGACGCCGACGCTCATCAGGCTGATGAGCATGCCGAGGTAGGTGGCGAACCGGAGCGGCAGGACGCTGAACGACGTGATCCCGTCGATCGCGAACTTGAGCATCTTGCGCAGCGGGTACTTCGTCTCGCCGGCGAAGCGGCCGGGGCGGTCGTAGAGGACGGCCGTCTGCTTGAAGCCGACCCACGACACCATCCCGCGGACGAAGCGGTGGGTCTCGCGGAGGGCGCGGAGCGCGATGACCACCCGGCGGCTCATGAGGCGGAAGTCGCCCGTGTCGAGCGGCACCTCGATGGGGATCATCGCGGCGAACACCCGGTAGAACCAGCGCGCGGTGAACAGCTTGAACCAGGTCTCGCCCTCGCGTTTGCGGCGCTTGCCGTAGACGACGTCGAACCCCTCGCGCCACTTGGCGACCATCTCGAGGACGACCTCGGGGGGGTCCTGGAGGTCTGCGTCCATCACCACCACCGCGGCGCCGCGAGCGTAGTCGATGCCGGCGGTGATCGCGGTTTGGTGGCCGAAATTGCGGGCGAACGAGAGCACCCGGTAGCGCGGCTCGCCCTTGGAGATGTCGCGGAGCATCTCCATCGAGCGGTCCTTCGAGCCGTCGTTGACGAAGACCACCTCGGAGGGGACCTCGAGCTTGGAGAGGAACTCCTGCAGCCGAACGTGCAGCTCGGGGATGACCTCCTCCTCGTTGTAGATCGGGAGTACCAAGCTCAGGGTCGGGCGCGCCAAGGCGTCCGGCGTCTACCACGTCGCCGGGGCGGCTCAAAACCGGCTATATCGCTACGCCGATGCGTGCGCGGACAGCGAGCCGGTGGGCGGTGCGAGCGATGCTCGCCCTCCTTTTCCTCGCGTTCACGTGCATCTACCCGTACATCGGCACGGTTAACAACCCGAACGAGAACGTCCGCACCTACATGACGATGGCCATCGTCGAGCAGCGGACCTTCAAGATCGACAAGCTGGTCGAGCGCCACGGCTGGGTGAACGACATGGCCAAGGCGCCGGACAAGAAGACCGGCGAGAGCCACCTCTACTCGGTGAAGGCGCCGGCGATCAGCTACGCCGGGGTGCCGTTCTACTGGGCGCTCACCAAGCTCTCTCCCCGCTACGGCACGCCGGTGCCCGAGGTGGGCGCGCCGCAGGCCGAGCTGCAGTCGTGGATGCGGGTGACGACGTTCGTGCTCCGGCTCTTCGCGGTGCAGCTGCCGTGCTTCCTCTTCCTGATCTGGTTCGAGCGGTTCCTCCGCCACTACAGCAACGACCCGGTGCTGCGGATGACCGCGGTCGTCGCCGCGGGCGTCGGCACCAACTACCTCGCCTACTCGCTGATGTTCGCGAGCCACGCGCCGTTCGCGTGCGCGGCGTTCGGCTCGTTCGCGGTCATCACCCGCGAGCGCGCGCAGTTCCCCCACGACGCGCGAAAGCGGCGCCTGTCGCGCGCCTTCCTCGCCGGGTTCCTCGCCGGCCTCGCCACGCTGCTCGAATACCACGCGTTCCCGGTGTCCGGCGCGCTCGCGCTCTACGCGCTCACCACGTTCTATCGCCCGACGCGGCTCGTGACGTTCGGCGTGGGCGCGATGCTGTGCGCGGGGGCGCTCATGTTCTTCCAGTGGCGCGCGTTCGGCAGCCCGCTCACGCCCGGCCACAAAATGAGCGAGAACCCAGCGTTCGCCGCGCTCCTCAACCAGGGCCTGTTCGGCATCGGCAAGCCGAACTTCCAGGTGTTCAAGGACATCAGCCTCAGCCACACCTACGGGTTCTTCGGCACGAGCCCGTTCATGTGGCTCGGGTTCCTCGCGGTGCCGGCGGTGCTCTTCACCCGGCGCGGCGCGGCGCACGAGCGGCAGCAGGCGATCGTCGCCACCGCCGCGTGGGCGCTGACGATGTTCCTCCTCTGGCTCACCGTCTCGGCCGCGATCAACTGGCGCGGCGGGTGGACGGTGGGACCGCGCTACCTCGGCGCCGCGCCGCCGTTCTTCGCGTTCGGCGCGATCGTCGCGGCAGAGGCCTTCTCCGGCACCTCGCGCCTCCGGCGCACCCTCGCCCGCGGCGTGTGCGGCGGGCTCGCGCTCGCGTCGGTCGCGCAGATGGGCGTGCTCGGCGCGCTCTACAACACCATCCCCGAGAACGTCACCCGGCCCCTGCCGCAGTTCGCCATCCCGCTCGCGCGCGCCGGCTTCGTGCCGCACCACGCCGGGCAGCTCTTCCACTGGACCTCGCCGCGCACCTGGTTCGTCGTCGTCGGCGCGATGCTCGTGGCCACGCTGCTCGCCGCGCTGTGGCCGCACCGCGATCGCGTGCTGTCGTACCTCACGCGCGTGGTCGTGTTCGGCGCGTTCGCGTACCTCGGGCTCAGGCCGGCGTTCTCCGAGCCGCTGCCGGCCGAGGGCGGCGACGCGGGCGCCGACGCGCGCCGCTCGCTGACCGCCGCCTGGGAGCCGCCCGGCCGCGATCACCTCACGCTGCTGCGCCCGAAGGCGGAGCGCCGGCCGTGTCTGTGGTGGGCGATCGCCGACATGGAGCGCGGGCTCGGTCGCGTCGCCGAGGCGGACGCGTCGGAGAAGCGCGCCGGCCGCCCGCGCGCGGAGTGCCCGCGCGTGTACTTCCCGTGACCTGATATAAGGTCGCCCGCGATGCGCGACGACCTCTCGACGATCCCGCGGTGGGCGCGCGCCCTCGCGCTGTCGGGCGTGGCGCTCGCGCTGTCGGTGTTCGCGTGGTGGCCCGTGCTCAAGGCGCTGCCCAACACCCAGGCCGGCGACGGCCCGCCGTACCACAAGACGCTCGAGGCGGCGCGGATCAGCATCGTTCGCTACAAGGAGTTCCCCCACTGGAACCCCTACGAGTGCGGCGGGCTGCCGCTGTGGGACAACCCGCAGGCCCCGCTCGGCGCGCCGCTGGTGTGGCCGATGTTCGTCGTCGGCACCACCACCATGATGGCGTGGTGGTACGTCATCCACTCGGCGCTCGGCTTCGGGTGCATGTGGCTGTTCGCGCGGCGTGAGCTGTCGCTGTCGCGCGCCGCGGCCTTCGTCGCCAGCGCGGCCTGGGCGTTCGCCGGGTTCCACCAGCAGCACTACTCCGGCGGGCACTTCACCTTCGTGCCGTTCCTCTACTTCCCGCTCGGCATCCTGCTGTGGCGACGCGCGGTCGACGACATGCGCTTCGCGGTCGGCCTCGGCGTGCTCGTCGCGTGGATGATGTACGAGGGCGGCGTGTATCCGATCCCGCACCTCGCGGTGATCCTCGCCGTCGAGACGCTCCTGCGCGTCCGCCCGAAGAACGCCGGCGCGATCGTGCGCGCGGGCGCGGTGGTGGTCGCGGTGGGCATCACCCTCGGAGCGAGCCGGTTCTTGCCGGTGTTCGAGCAGCTCAAGTCGCACACCCGCCCGATCGGCCCCGAGACCGACGCGCTCCAGTGGGAGACGTTCAAGTCGATGTTCCTCGCCCGCACCCACGACCGCTTCGTCGCCGGGCAGGGCTACGTGTGGCCGGAGTACGGCGCGTACCTCGGGCCGATCGTGCTCGCCCTCGCGTTCCTCGGGATCCTCCTCGCCGGCGTCGAGCACGTGTGGCTGATGGTGCTCCTCGCGTTCTCGGTGGCGCTGATGTTCGGCCACGCCGGCAAGTACGCGCCGTGGGCCTTCCTCAAGGCGCACGTCTTCCCCTTCAAGGAGATGCGCGTCCCGTCGCGGTTCCGCTGCGAGGTCACCATGTTCCTCGCGGTCTTCGCCGGGCTCGGCGTCGACCGAATCGTCTTCCGCCTCCGCGCGCTCCGCCCCCGCTTCGAGCTGCTCGACGCGGTCCGCACCACCGTGGTGTGCGTGGCGCTGATCGGCGTCGGCGACGTGATCAGCGTCGGCCTCAACGTGTTCGAGGGCTCGTTCACGAGCGCGCCGGAGCAGACGGTGGCAGTGTCGCCGCGCCTCTACATCGCGGCGGACACGGTGCCGATGATCGATCAGCCGCGGCAGAACCTCAGCCGCTTGCTGTGTTGGGACGAGTGGGGCTTCGGTTCGGGCGCGCCGCTGTGGCTCGACGACGTGCCGCAGGCCAAGAGCAGCGGGGCCACCGTCGCCAACGTGCGTCGCACGCCCAACACGTTCACCTTCGACGTCGCCGCGAGCGCGCCGGCGCGCGTCCTCCTCAACGGTACCTACGACAAGGGCTGGCGCTCGAACGTGGGCGTGACGCACGAGGAGAACAAGCAGCTCGTCCTCGACGTCCCCGCCGGGACGCACCACGTGGTCGTACGCTATCTGCCCCGCACGTTCCGCGTCGGCGCGGCGATCACGATCGTCTCGCTCCTTTCGGTGATCGGCTACTTCATCTACCGCGCCCGCCGCGGCTACGCTGAGAGGCGCAATGTCGTCAGTTGATGCAACGCGCCGAGGGCGGCTCGGCGACCGCGCCCGCGAGTGGTTTTTGCTGCGCGACCTCGAGGCCCGCGCCGAGAAGGTCCCCGCCGAGGTGCGCGACAAGACCGCGCGCGCGCTCGCGCTCTCCGCGCAGCGACGCGGGGCGGCCGAGGCGCTGTGGATCGCCGGCTTCCCGGCCGACGCCCTTCGCCTGCTCATCGACGCGCTCGCGCTCGCGCGCGGCGCGCTCACCGAGGCCGGCCTCGAGGCGAAGGCCTCGCCCATCGACGCGCCCGCGCTCGACAGCGAGGTCACGAAGGAGCACGCCGCCGAGTTTCGCGCGCTGCTCGCGGAGCACTCGCGCCTCGTCGCCGGGCACCAGGAGCTCGCGCTCGACAAGCGTGGCATCGCCCAGAAGCGCGTCATGCGAGCGGCCGCGACCGCCGCGGCAGCGCTCGCCGCCGTGTTCGCCGTCTATTACCTCGTGCGCACGCCGCGCGTGCTCAAGGCCACGGCGTCGGCGATGTGGGACCAGCGCTATCAGGCGAGCAACGCCGTCGACGGCAACGACGCGACCGACTGGGTGCTCCCCGACCGCACGCCGGGCTGGATCGAGGTCCAGGTCATCCCCCCGCGCAAGGTCGCGCGCCTCAAGCTCCTCAACGCGCGCAACACCCCGTACAACGACCGCTCCACCCATGAGTTCAAGGTCGAGGCCTTTTCCAAGGGCCAGGTCGTGAAGACGGCCGACGGGCGATTCGAGGCGTTCTCCGCCGAGCCCACGTGGCGCACGGTCGAGATCGGCGCCGCGTCGGTGGACCGCATCCGTATCGAGGTCAAGACCTGGCACCTATCGGGCGGCGGGTTTGGAGAGATCGAGGTCGACTGACCCGGTGACGTCGGGGATCGTGGTGCTAGATTCCCGGCCGTGAGCACCTCTGCGGATCGCGCTGCGAGGGCCCTTCGCGAGGGGGCGCGCCTGCGCCTGAAAATGGCCGACACCCACGCCGAGGCGATCGCTTGCTGCGCCGAGGTGCTGGTCGAAGCCCTCCGCGCAGGCAACAAGGCGCTCTTCCTCGGCAACGGCGGGAGCGCGGCCGATGCGCAGCACATCGCCGCGGAGCTGGTCGGTCGCTTCGGGGGCGACCGCGCGCCGCTGCCCGCGCTCGCGCTCACCGTCGACACCTCGGCCATCACGGCCATCGCCAACGACTACGGCTACGACCACGTCTTCGCGCGCCAGGTCCGCGCGCTCGCCCGCCCGGGCGACGTCGTCGTCGCCATCACCACCAGCGGGCGCTCGAAGAGCGTGCTCCTCGCGGTCGAGGCCGCGCGCGCCGTGGGCGCGAGGGTCATCGGCCTCACCGGCGCCGCGGGCGCGGCGTTCGCGCGCAGCTGCGACGCGGCGCTCGTCGTTCCCACCCACGACACCGCGCGGATCCAGGAGCTGCACATCACCGCCGGTCACGTCATGTGCGAGATCGTCGAGTCCGCGCTGTTCGCGATGCACGGGGCGGCCGCGCCCTCCTCCAAGGCATTGCCGCTCGCCGAGCTCCTCGCCCTGCGCGAGCGCTATCGCGACGCGGGCCGCACGGTCGTGTGGACGAACGGCTGCTTCGACGTGCTCCACGCGGGCCACGTGCACTCGCTCCGCGCCGCCAGCCGGTTGGGCGACGTGCTCATCGTCGGCGTCAACGACGACGCCTACGTCCGCCGCGTCAAGGGCGAGGGCCGGCCCGTGCACGCCGAGGCCCAACGGGTCGACGTGCTGTCCGCGCTCGAGTTCGTCGACCACGTCGTGGTCTTCAGCGAGGACACGCCGGTCGCGGTCCTCGGGCAGCTCAAGCCCGACGTGCACTGCAAGGGCGCAGACTACGCGGGCCCCAACGCGCCGCCGATCCCCGAGGCCGACGTGGTCCGCGCCTACGGCGGGCGCGTCGAGTTCCTCCCGCTCGTGTCGGGGCTCTCCTCGTCATCGATCGCGCGCCGCCTATGAAGCCCGCACTGTTCCTCGACCGCGACGGGACGATCATCGAGGACACCGGCTACGTCCGCCGGGTCGACGACGTGCGCCTCCTCCCCGGCGTGCGCGAGGCGCTGCTGGAGCTCTCCAAGCACTACGCGCTGGTGTTGGTGAGCAATCAGTCGGGCGTCGGCCGCGGCATGTTCGGCGCGGCCGAGCTCGACGCGGTGCACGCGCGCATGACCGAGCTGCTCGCTCCGGTCGCGTTCGGCGGCGTCTACTACTGCCTCCACGCGCCCTCCGACGACTGCGCGTGCCGCAAGCCGCGTCCGGGGATGCTGCACGCCGCGGCGCACGACCTCGGCCTCGACCTCTCGCGATCGCTGATGGTCGGCGACAAGGCGAGCGACGTCGCGGCGGGCGCAGCGGCCGGCTGCCGGACGGCCCTGTTGGGATTGTCCGTCGACCGCGACCCACAGCCGCGCTACGTCGCGCCAACCTGGGCCGAGCTCTGCTCGGTGTTGCCCAAGTGACCGCACCGATGACCCCGCAAGAGATCCTCGCGTCGTTCCCCGGCAAGCACGTCGTCGTCGTGGGCGACGTCATGCTCGACGAGTTCGTCCACGGAGACGTGTCGCGCATCTCGCCCGAGGCGCCCGTCCCCGTGATCGAGGTGCGCGAGCGGGTGCGCACGCCGGGCGGCGCGGCCAACGCCGCCGCCAACGTGGTCAGCCTCGGCGGCCGGGCCACGCTGCTCGGCGTCATCGGCGACGACACCGCCGGCGGCGCGTTGATCGACGCGCTCACCGCGCGCGGCATCGACGCGACCCACCTCACCGTCGACGACTCGCGCCCGACCACGCAAAAGTCTCGCATCATCGCCCGCGGCCAGCAGATCGTCCGCATGGACGCCGAGTCGCGGGCCGCGCTCTCGCCAGCGATCGAGGCCGCGCTCATCGCCGCCATCCGGTCGATGCACGCCGATGCGGTCATCGTGTCCGACTACGCCAAGGGCACCGTCACCGAGGCCGTCGCGCAGGCGGCGATCCACGCGCTCGGCGTGCCGGTGGTCGTCGACCCCAAGGGGCGCGACTTCCGCAAGTACCGCGGCGCCACGGTCATCACGCCCAACACCTCCGAGCTCGAGGCGGCGAGCGGGCAGAGCGCGCACGAGGCCGACGACATCGTGCGCGTCGGCTCCATGCTCCTGCCGCTGCTCGAGGGCGGCGCGCTCCTCGTCACGCGCGGTCCGCACGGCATGACGCTGCTCGAGCCCTCTCGGCCGCCGTTCCACCTGCCCACGATGGCGCGCACGGTCTACGACGTGACCGGCGCCGGCGACACCGTCGTCGGCACCCTCGCCCTCGCGCTCACCACCGGAGCGTCCCTCCGCGACGTGCTCGAGCTCGCGAGCCGCGCCGCGGGCGTGGTGGTGGGCAAAGCAGGCACCGCCACCGTCACCCCGGAAGAGCTGGCCTGATGGATACCCGGGTCAAGATCCTCTTCGACCGCGCGGTCGCGGTCCCCCTCGCCTGGGGCGTGAACCTCGGCGCCCGCTTCCTCGGCGCCGTGCTCGATCGGGACCACTCGGTGGTGCCCTCCGAGGTGCAGACGATCGTCGTCTCCAAGCTCCTCGGCATGGGCTCGATCATCCAGTGCACCTCGCTGCTCAACTCGCTGCGCACGCTGTTCCCGCACGCGCAGATCGTCTTCGTCACCACCCGAGCGAACCGCGCGCTGATCGAGCGCCTCCCGAGCGTCGACGACGCGATCTACGTCGACGACAAGAACTTCGGCAAGCTCGCCACCTCCACCGCCGAGATGGTCGCTTCGCTGATGAAGCGGAAGATCGACCTCTACTTCGATCTCGAGGTCTACTCCGCCGGCGCGTCGATCGTCGCCGCGGCATCGCTCGCGCGAAACCGCTACGGGTTCTACCGCCGCTCGGCGCGGTGGAAGCGCGGCATCTACACCCACCTCGTGTACTTCAATGCGCGGATGCCGATCGCCAGCATCTACGTGCAGCTCGCGCGCGCCATCGGCAAAGAGGTCGAGCCGGGGCCCCTCGGGCCGATCGTCGTGAAGGACGAGGACCGCGCGGCGCTGCGCGCCAAGGGGCTGCCGCTCGCCGAGCGCTACATCGTCGTCAACCCCAACGCGTCGGACCTCCTCCTCGAGCGCCGCTGGCCGCGCGGGCATTTCGCGCGCGCGATCGAGGACCTCGTCGCACAGGGCGAGCAGATCGTCCTCGTCGGCGCGCCGAACGAGGCGCCCTACGTCCGCGAGCTCTACGACACCCTGTCGCCGGCCGCCCGCGCCGGCGTGCTCGACACCTCGGGCAAGCTCACGCTCTACGAGCTCTTCGCCCTGATCGACGGCGGCGCCTGCACGATCACCAACGACACCGGCCCGATGCACGTCTCCATCGCGCTCGGCCGTCCCACGGTGTGCCTCTTCGGTCCCGGTCACCCCGATCACTACGGCGTGCACCGCGACGACGTCGTCGTGCTCTACCGCCCCGTCGCGTGCAGCCCGTGTGTCTACGAGATCGACGAGCCGCCGTGCGCCGGCAACAACGTGTGCATGCAGATGATCGAGCCGCGTGAGGTGGTCGAGGCCACCACCCGGCTCCTCCGCGACGGCCGCATGTCCGACCCGCCCTCGCGTCGCAAGCTGCCGATCTTCACCGACGACGGCGGCCGCCCCCTCGGCGTGGTCACGCGCGATTCTGTACCGCTCGACTAGGGGCGGCGGAGGTTCCGCCAGGGGTCGTGCGCGTGATCCGTGGTCGTGAGCGGGCACGTGGCCGGGCACGGGCACGGGCACGGGCACGGGCACGATCGGCTCGCGCTTCGGCTGCGCACGCAACCGTCCCCCGTTTGGGCGTCGTACGTCCGCATGACGGAACGCCCGCTCCCTCGATCACGAGAACCTCGACGTGTACCGCGTCGCCGACGAATTCCTCGCGCTCGCCCTCGAGGTACTCGACGAGCCATCCTTACCCGAATGTGCCGGTGAGGCCTCGTGCCCGTGCGCGTGCCCGAGCCCGCTCACGTGCCCGTGCACGGACGAGCACGCCCACGAGGAGCGGGCCCACGCCTCGCCACGCGCAGCACTCAGCGCTTGGTGCCCCAGCCGCAGACCTGGGCGCCCATGGGGAGCCACGAGAGCCCGGGCTCGAGGGGGCGCAGGGCCGCGAGGGCGCGGGGGAAGAAGACTATGTAATCGAGCTCGACCTCGCTCAGGCCGGCGCCGCGGAGGAGGCCCTTGACCTCGCCGGGCCAGAGCAGCACGGCGTTGTCGTCGAACGGGCAGGCGGCGACCGCGCGGCGGGTGACCGGGTTGAGCGGGTTGTGCTCGAAGATCACGACGCGGCCGCCGGGCGCGAGGAGCTCGTGGATCGTCGCGAGCAGCGCCGGGCGCTCGGCGGGCGGGACGTGGTGGAGCACGTTGGCGATCACCACGGCGCCATACCGGCCGCGCGGAATCGCGTCGGTGGAGTCGAAGAACTTCGCCCTCGGCGCGCGCTCCGAGGCCACCCGCGCGCTCTCGGCGCTCGGATCGTAGCCCTCGACCGACGGAAACGAGTCGACGAGGAAACGCGTGAGGTTGCCGATGCCACAGCCGAAATCGAGCACCGGCTGACCGAACGCGGGACCGAGGAGCCGCTCGAGGCGCCGCTGCTTGTAGACCGCGAAGTATTCGGGATCCTCGCCGCTCGCCTTGATGCTGGCGCGGTGCATGTCGTCGTAGCCGCCGGCGTGCTGGTCGAACTCGGCCGTCTGCTGCGGGTCGAAGGAGGTTCCCATCGGCCCCCGTCAGTTAGCGCAGCCCGGAGGATTCGGCCACCCGTCGCGGATCCCCCGAACGAGTCGACGCGCACCTCGGGACGCGCTCTTCGGTCGTGATAAGGTCGCCCGCCCCCAATGCTCCCGCGGCAGAAACGGCTGACTCGCGCGGTGACCTCTGCGCTCGCCGTCACCGTCCTCTCCGTCATCGCCGCGCTCGTCGTGCGGTGGGCCTCGATCACCCAAAACCTCACCGTCCCGGCCGACGGGCAGTTCGGGGTCCGCTACTGGGAGGTGGCCCGCGCCTCGTTCCTCCGCGGCGACGGGTTTCCGCTGTGGGACCGCTCGGTGTGCGGCGGTCTGCCGTTCGTCGGGAACCCGGACACCCCGCTCGTCTCGTCGTTCGTCGCCGGGCTGTTCCGTATCCACGGCGACACGATGCACCGGTGGTACCCGACGGTGTTCGCCGGGCTCGGCGTCGCGGGCACATTCCTCTGGGCGCGGCGCGCGCTGCAGGTGGCCTGGCTGCCGTCCGCGTTCGCCGGGATCCTGTTCGTGGCCTCGGGATTCGTCAGCCTGCACGGGGCGGTGCGCATGCCGTTCGCGCCGTTCATGGCGATCCCGTGGGTCCTCTACTTCGCGTATGTCGGTGAGCGCGATCTCCGCGCGGCGTGCGCCGCGGGCGCCGTGCTCGGGCTGATGCTGCTCGAGGGCGCGCTCTTCCCGTTCTGCTACGGGCTCGTCGCGCTCGCGGTCGTCACGCTGCCGCGCTTCTTCGCGAAGGACACGACGGCGCTCTCGGTGCTCCGCATGCTCGGCCTCGTCGCCCTCACCTGCGCGCTCATCGGCGCGATGAAGATCTTGCCGGTGATGGTGCAGCTCTCGCGGGCGCCGCGCCTCCTCAAGGATCTCGATCAGGGGCCGTGGGCCGACATCATCCCGATGCTCGGCGACAGCGACCGCGGCGCGATGCCCGGCCGGCACTACCACGTCAACGAGTTCCGCGGCTACATCGGGCCATTCGCGGTCGGCATGGCGATCGCGGGCGCGGGCGTGTGCTTGATCCTCAAGCCGCGACGGCTCGGCGTCGCGCTGCTACTCGTCACCGCGATCGCTCTCACCCGGGGCGCGTTCGGTCCCTCGGCGCCGTGGTCGCTCCTCACCAAGCTGCCGGCGTTCGATCAGCTCCAGGTCCCCTCGCGGTTCGTCGTGCTCGTCGATCTCGCGGCCGCGGTCTGCGCGGCGATCGCGCTCGACGCCGGGGCGCGTGCGGTCAAGCGCCCGCTCCTGCTCGTGCCGCTGGTGCTCGCGGGCCTCGCCGCGCTCTACGATCCGATCGGGGCGGGGCAGAAGGCGCTCAAGGCCAACACCACCGATCCCTGGTTGCCGCGTCCCGACCCGCCGGCCGGCAGGTTCCACTTCGTCGACGGCGCCGACTTCGGCCGCATGGCCACCTACCCGGCGCGCAACGTCGGCTCCCCCGCGTGCCACAAGAGCTGGCCCTACCCAGAGGGCAACGGCTACGCGATCGGAGACGTGCCACAGGCCACCGCCGACAACGGGCGCGTGCAGACGGCCGAGGTGCACCAGAACGTGACGCTCGTCGACGCGACGCTCAACGCGCCGGGCGCGATTCGTCTCAACCACACCTTCGACCCCGACTTCGTGGTCAACGTCGGCCAGATCCGCAAGTCCGCGCGCAACACGCTCGACGTCGTGGTGCCGGCGGGAACCCACCGCCTCGAGGTCCGCTATAGGCCGCGCGGGTTTCTCCCCGGCGCGATCGCGAGCCTGCTCGGCGGGCTCGTGCTCGTGGGCTCGTTCGTGCTCAGCGGACGACTTCTTCGACGGTCTCGGGATCGGGCTTGAGCACCGCCGGGTCGAACAACACGCCGATGCCCGCGGCGACGATGTGCCAGAGGAACTGCACGACGTAGAGCAGGAACACGTACGCGGCGCCCTCGCGCACGACGGTGGTGGGGGCGAAGAACATCGCGAGCGCCCCGTAGGTAGAGGCCTGGAACGCGCCGAACAGCCCCGGACCGGCCGGCACGAGGATGCCGACGGCGAGGACGCCCATCACCGCGCAGGCGTGACCGAAGGTCATCGGGAGGCCGCACGCCAGGCCGAGGACCCACATGCCCGTGGCGTTGAGTCCCCAGTAGACGAGCGTCTCGCCGATGAAGGGGACGCCGTGCCGCTTGTTGGACAGGAAGTGAAGGCCCTCGGCGAGCCCGCCGACGATCGCGGCGACGCGCGCGGCGAGCCGCTCGCTCACCCGGCCGATGGTGGCGTGGATGACGCGCTGGCTGAAGGAGCGCGCGAAGTAGAACACCGCCATCATGAGGAACAGCGTGACGAACAGCGCGAGCGCGGCGTAGCCGGCCGCGGGGATCGCCGCGACGGGGATCTTCAGATCGCCGAAGGTCTTGGGCAGCGGGTCGAGGCGGGGGACGAAGACCAGCGCGCCGGCGAGGACCATCGTGACCACGAGGCCGTCGATCACCCGCTCGGCGCCCATGGTGCCGAGCGCGGCGCTGAGGCTGATCTGCTTGCGATCGCGGATCAGCCACGGCCGCACGATCTCACCCGCGCGGAGCGGCAAGAGGAGGATGGCGGTGAAGCCGATCCACGACGCCGCCATCACGCGGCGGCGGCGGATGCCGGGGGCGATCGGCCGCAGCAGGTGGCGCCAGCGGATCGCGCGGACGAAGTGGACGCAGAAGAGGATGGCGGCGTGGGCGGCGACGAGCGGCCAGCGCACGTGCGACATCGCCGCTCGATCGGGGACGATCGGCAGGCCGGCGCGGAGGAGCACCCACGCGAACGCGCCGGCGATCGCCAGCGAAACCAGCGCTTTGACGCCGTGGCGGCGAAGGAGAGACGGCCGCGGCTGCGGCGGTGCAAGCTCGGAACCGCTCATCGCGGGTGTCTGTGGAGCCAAGGGTGCGCACTCCGAGAAAAGGAAGTACCCGAAACCTGCCCCAACCCCTGCGGCCGCGCAACGGTACGCGCACGTTCGGCGAGCTCGACCGCGCGCGCGGCCTCGTCGACCAAGCAGACGTCGCTCGCGCGCCCCTCGATGAACGCGCGGAACGCGGAGAGCTGCGCGCGAAGCGGCTCCTCGTGGGAAATCACGAGCGCTCGGCCGTCGATCGTGGCCGTCTGGGCGAGGAGGTCGAGCTCCACGGTGCCGCGCGTACACTCGATGCGGATACGACGGCTGCGCTCGCCGAGCGCGGCGTGGACCGAGGCGGTCGCGCCGGACTCGGTGACCAGCGCGAGATCGGCGACGTCGATCAGGCCGTCGGCGAAGGAGGATCCCACGTCGGCGGCCCGGAGCGAGGCGCGCCCGGCGAAGCGCTCGACGAGGTCGAGGTCGTGCACCGCGAGCTCGAGCAGCACGTCGCACCGACGGCCGGCCCCGACACGCGAGAGCTCGAGGTGGTGAACCGTGCCGAGGTCGCGGACCGCCCGCACCGCCGGGTTGAACCGCTCGCTGTGGCCGACCGCCACCCGCGCCGCGTGCCCGCGGGAAGCGATCGACGCGCACTCGGCCGGCGTGGCCGCGAGCGGCTTCTCGACGAGGACGTGGACGCCGCGGTCCAGAAGCTCGAGGACGACCGCGTGATGGGTGGGCGTCGGGGTGGCGACGATCGCCGCGTCGACCTGCCCCTCGACCTCGGAGACGTCGTTGACGACCGGCACGCCGTCGAGCGCGCCGCCCGAGAGCGCCGGGTCGACGATCGCGACCATGCGGAACGCCCGATCCTGCTGCACGACGCGCAGGTGGTGACGCCCCATCTTTCCGGCGCCGAACAAGATGACGTTCACTCGGTCCATCAGACGATCATCGGTCCTTCGGCGGTGCCGGTGATGAACTGGCGGACCACCTCGTCGGGCGTGCTCTTGAACTCGGCAGGGGTCCCCACCTTGCGCAAGCCCCCCTGGTAGACCATCGCGATGCGGTCGGCGATCGAGAAGATCGAGACCAGGTCGTGGGACACGACGATGCTGGTGACCCCGATTTTGTCGGATAGCTCGCGGATGAGGCGGTCGACGCGCCGCGCGCTCACCGGATCGAGCGAGGTCGTCGGCTCGTCGAAGAGGACGTAGCGCGGGTCCATCGTGAGCGCGCGGGCGATGGCCACCCGCTTGCGCATCCCGTCGCCGAGCTCGGAGGGGTAGCGGCCGGCGAACTCCCGCATGTGGACCTGGTCGAGCCGGACCATCGCCTCGGTGAGCGCCTCTTTGTCCTTCATCGCCTTGTGCTTGCGGAGCGGGAGGGCGACGTTCTCGGCGCAGGTCATCGAATCGAAGAGCGTGGAGTGCTGGAACACCATCGCGACCTTCTTGCGGATTCGATAGAACTCCTGCTCGCTCAGCTGAGCGATGTCCTCGCCGTCGAGCATGACGTTGCCGGTGTCGGGCTTGAGCAGGCCCACCAGGTGCTTGATGCACACGCTCTTGCCGGCGCCGGACGCGCCGATGATGAAGAAGACCTCGCCGTCGTTCACGTCGAACGACACGTCGTTGAGGACCACCTTCGGCCCGAAGGCCTTCTTCAAGTTGCGAAACTGGATCATTTAGTCGTCGTTCGCGATCGTGCCCACGCCGGTGCCCTTGGCGAGGGAGGCGTTGGTGGGTGTGCTGAGGGTGACGTTGAAGGTCTCGTTGGGCTCGACCACGTTGTTGCCGACCACGGTGACGCCAATCGTTCTCTTGGTGTCGCCGGGCGCAAAGGTCACGGTGCCCGACGCGGCGATGAAATCGGTCGGCGCGAGCGCGGTGCCGTTGGCGGTCGTCCAATCGACCGTGATCGGGCGCCCGCTCGCGGCGGAGAGCGCGATCTCGAAGACGAACACCTTGCTGCTACCCGACGGGCCCTCGGGCAGGCTCACGTCGTTGATCGAGAGGGTCGGGGCGCCGTCGTCGTCGGTGATGGTCGCCGTCCCGCGACTCTTGGCGATCGTCGCGTTGGCCGCGGACGAGAGCTCGACCTCGAAGGTCTCGTCGGCCTCGTCGAGCGTGTCGCTGCGGAGCGAGACGGTGATCTTCTTCGAGGTCTCGCCGATGGCGAAGGTGAGCATGCCCGAGCCGGGGGCGAAGTCGGTCTCGCCGGTGGTCGTGCCCGCCGACCGCGCGGTGCCGTCGACCGTGGCCCACGAGACGGTCACCGGCTTGGTGGCCGCAGCCGAGAGCGTGACGGTGAGCTCCACGTCCCTGGTGCCGAGATCGCCCTCGGTCACCGTGGTGTCGGAGATCGTGATCGCCGGGCCGGGGGTGTCGTCGTCGAGGATCGTGCCCTTGCCGCGCGCTTTGTCGAGCGTCGCGAAGGTGGGCGCGGAGAGGTCGACGAAGAACGTCTCGTCGGGCTCGATCGTCGTGTCGCCGACGATCTTGAGGTCGAGCGGCACGTTGATGATCCCGGGCCCGAACACGACCTTGCCGGTCGCCGCGAGGTAGTCGGCCGGCGCAGCGCCGGTGCCGTCGGCGGTGGCCCAGTTGACGCTCACCGGGATCGGCATCGGCGCCGAGAGCGAGAGGTTGAAGGTGAGCGTCTTGTCGCCCGAATTGCCCTCGACCATGGAGACGTCGTCGATCGCGATGGTGGGGAGCGGACCGTCGTACGAGGCGTCGAAGCTCGAGTCCTCCGGCGCGTCGAGCGGCGGCTCGAGCGTGTCGGCGGCGACGCTGTCCACCGGCGCGTCGGTCGCGGCCTCGGGGGTCGCGCCGTCTGCGTCGGTCGAAGTCGAGTCCTCGACGTCGGGGAGCGCGCTGTCCGCGAGCGCGCTGTCCGCGAGCGCGCTGTCTCCGACGCCGCTCGGCTTGTCCTCGGACCCTCCGCACGCGACCAGGGCGAGCGGGAGCAGCATCCAGGCGGCGCGCGTCATGGGGGCAGAGCGTACTATCTCTTGGTGCGCGGACTCACGCTCGGACGACAACTGGGCCGGGGCGCGTTCGGCACGGTCGTCGCGGCCGAGGACGAGCGTCTCGGGCCGATCGCGGTCAAGGTGCTCCCCTGGCGCGAGGATTTGCCGGCGCGACTCGCGTCGGTGCAGGAGGTCACCCATCCCAACCTCCTCCGCTTGTACGAGGTGCGGCGCGCCGGGGACAGAGCGCACGTGCTGATGGAGCGTCTCGACGGCGCACCGCTCCTCGAGCGAGTCCGCCCGCCGCCGCGGATTCGCGCGGGCCGCCCGACCCTCCCCCTCGCCTTCGGCCAGCCCCTACAGGAGGGCTCCGTCTCGGCCTTCGCGCCGATCGAGCCCGACGGCCTCGCGGTCCTCGTCCCGGCGCTGCGCGGGCTCGTCTCGGCGCTCGACGCGCTCCACCGAGCCGGCAAGGTCCACCGCGACGTCCGCCCGGAGAACGTCATGCTCACGCGCGACGGGCGCGTCGTGCTCATCGACTACGGGATGCTCGTCGACGAGGGCACGCACGACGAGCTCGCCGGCGCCCCCGCGTACATGGCGCCCGACGAGACGCCCTCGGCCGCGAGCGACTGGTACGAGCTCGGCGTCCTGATCTTCGAGGCGCTCACCGGCGCCCTCCCGTTCGCAGGCACCGCGCAGGAGGTGGTCGTGCGCAAGCAGACGGTCTCTGCCCCGAGCCCGTCGTTCGTGGTGGACCTGCCGAAGGAGGCCGGCGCGCTCGACGCGCTCTGCGTGCGCTTGCTTCGAAGAGTCCCCTCGATGCGCCCGACGGCAGGGGAGATCGAGGCGCTGCTGCGTCTGGAGCCGCGCGCGTAAGCGAGCGGGTTGTCACGCTCGACAACCCGCTCCCTCACGGTCGCGGCTCCCGATCAGAACGCGCCCCATACGTCGTCGCCGGGAGCGCCGAAGCGGAGGGTCTCGGCGAGCCGCACCCCGCCGTCGATCGCGAAGGTCCGCGCCATCCTGGTCGTGAGGTCGACGTGGACGAACCCCGGCGTGCTCGCGAGCGTGCCCGCGTTCACCACCAGCAACCCGAACACGGTGCGCACCATCGGCTTGTGGGTGTGGCCACAGACCATCACCTCGACGCCGCTCCCGAGGACCCGCTGCAGCGGATCGTTGGCCGCGAGCGTCGAGGCGTCGTCGTCGGGCAGCATCCGAATCATGTCGTCGTCCCCGACGCCGTGACAGAGCAGCAGCGTGCCGAGCACGGTCTCGGCGGTCCAGGTCGGGGGCAACTGCGCGAGGAAGTCCACCGTCTCGGGATCGAAGTCGGCGCGGAGGTGGGCGTGCGGCAGCGTGCGCACCTGCCCGGTGAGGAACCACCGGTCGTGATTGCCGCGCACCGCGGTGACGCGATGGTCGCGGAGCAGCTTGACCGTCCGCGCCAGATCGCCGCGGCCGTCGGCGATGTCGCCCACGGCGAGGATCGCGTCGCAGCCGATCTCGCGGAGGTGGGTGAGCGCGGTCGCGAGGTGCTCGTCCTCGGCGTGGATGTCCCCGATCGCGCCGAAGGTGCGGAGCATCAGGGGAAGATGGCGAGGCCCGCGGCCGAGATGAAGAAGTTGAGGATGATGACCGCGAGCGACGAGTTGACGACGGCGCGCGTGGTCGCCCAGCCGACGCCCTCGCTGCCGCCGAACGTGCTCAGGCCCGACTGCGCGGACACGATGGGGATCGCCGCGCCGTAGGCGATGCACTTGGTGAGGCCGACCACCACGTCGCCGACGCCGACCATCTGGATGTTGGCGAAGGTGCGGGGCAGCACGCCGAAGAACGCCCACGCGGTGAGCATGCCGCTGAGCCACGCGATGCCGGCGCTCCAGATCACGACGGCGGTCGTGGCGACGATGCCGGCCTTGAACCGCGGGACGACCAGGTACTCGATGGGATCGGCGGCGCACATCCGGAGCGCGTCGACCTGCTCGGTGACGACCATCGAGCCGATCTCGGCCGCGATGCCCGCGCCGACGCGCGTGGCGAGCATCAGCGCGCCGATCGACGCCGCGAGATCGCGCACGAGGAGCTGAAGGAAGGTGGCGCCGAGCATGGTGAGGTCGGGGATGATCCGGAGCGCCTGCACGCCGGCCTGGAACACCAGGATCATCCCGAAGAACCCCATGAACACGGTGAGGAAGAAGACCGACTGGTTGCCCTGGAGATAGAGCTGGTCGACGAAGGCGCCCTTCTCGGAGCGGCCGTTGAACGAGAAGTAGAGCGTGCGAACGAGGACTTGATAGAGGTCTCGCGCTTGCCGCCCGGCGTCGACGAACAGGAACCCGACCTCGGCGACGAACCCGCGCTCCTCGGGCGCCGGCGGAACGTCCTGTTCGTCGTCGGTGTGCGCCGCCATCAACCGCCGGCCAGGAACGAGATGAAGTAATCGAGGACGAAGATGCTCGCGGCCGACACGACGACGGTGGCGTTGACCGCGCGACCGACGCCCGGCGCGCCGCCGCTGACGGTGGTGCCGAAGTAGCAGCTGGAGAGCCCGATCATCGCGCCGAAGAACACCGACTTGATGAGGCCGTGGGCCACGTCGCCGAAGTTGAGGAGGCCGGCGGTGAGGCCGTTGTAGAAGACGCGGGGCTCGATGCCGAGTAGCGGCAGGCAGCTGTAGGCGGCGCCGAGGAGGGCCAGCGCATCCGCCACGAGCGTCGAGATGAACAGGGTGATCACCACCGCGACGAAGCGGGGGGCGATGAGGAAGTTGATCGGGTCGATCGCCATGGTGCGCATGGCGTCGATCTGCTCGGTGACCACCATCGTGCCGAGCTCGGCGGCGTTGTTGGCGCCGACGCGGCCGCTGATCATGAGCGCGGTGAGCAGGGGGCCGATCTCGCGCAGCGTGCCGAAGCCAGCGCCCCAGCCGATGAGGCCGTGGGCCTGGAAGCGGGAGATCAGCGGCGCGGCCTGGATGACCATGATCGCGCCCGTGAAGAGGGCGGTGACCGCGACGATGGGGATCGACTTGACCCCCATCTTGTAGAGGTTGTTCTTCAGCTCACGCGTGTCGAACCGCGGAGGCACGACCCGGATGAGGATCTGCCCGAACAGGATGGCGAAGCCGCCGACCAGCGTGCTGATGCGAAGGAAACTCGCGCCCGCCGCGTAGGCGAACCCGCGTTTGTCGTCGGCCGATGTGTCGAGGACGGGACCCGCCATGAACGCGAGCAAGTTATCACGCCGAATGAATGGCGTGGTCCTCGGACTCATCTCATAGTGCCGCCATGCGCTTCGGGGTCCTCTTCCTTCTCCTCCTCGCCGGCTGCGGAGCCGCGCGCAACACCGACGACGAAAACGGAACCCTCACCGATTCGTCGGTCACCGAGGACGGGTTCTCCCCGGCCCTCGACAGCGGGATCGGGCTCGAGGCAGACCTCGACGGCAACCCCGGCAAGGAGTGCAAGAACCTCCAGTGCAAGCAGGTCACCTGCGCGAGCGGCAAGACCACGGCCCTCACCGGCACGGTCTTCAACCCCGGCAAGAGCGACCCGCTCTACAACGTCGTCGTCTTCGTCCCCAACGCCAAGCCGGCGCCGTTCAAGCCCGGGGTCAGCTGCGAGAAGTGCGGCGTCGTCTCCGGCGAGCCGATCGCCGCCACCCTCTCGGGGGCCGACGGCAAGTTCCGCCTGGAGAACGCGCCGGCCGGCGAGAACATCCCGCTCGTCATCCAGATCGGCCGCTGGCGCCGTCAGGTCATCGTCCCGAAGGTCGAGCCCTGCGTCGACAACGCGCTCGACGGCGAGCTCACCCGCCTGCCGAAGAACCAGAAAGAGGGAGACATCCCGCTCACGGCGATCGTCACGAGCACCTACGACCCCACCGAGTGCATCCTCCGCAAGATCGGCATCGACGACAGCGAGTTCACGCTGATGCTCGGCGGCGGCCGCATCCACATCTTCCGCGGCAACGGCACCACGCTCGGCACCGAGACCCCGCCGGGCGACGTCCTGTGGAACACGGTCGACCGGCTCAAGACCTACGATCTCGTCGCGTTCCCCTGCGCCTCGGTCGCAAGCGGGGTCGACGCCGCCAAGGCCAAGCAGAACGTCGTCGACTACGCCAACGCCGGCGGCCGCGTGTTCGCGACCGATCTGAGCTACCCCTGGGTCGACGCGTCGGCGCCGGCGCCGTGGAACAACACGGCGGTGTGGGGGTCGGGCTCCACCAGCAACCCCTTCTCGATCGAGACCTCGTTCCCCAAGGGCAAGGCGCTCGCCGACTGGCTCAAGAACATCGGCGCGACGCCCACCCACGGGAGCATCAACCTCACGGGCACCTTCGCGCGCTCGACCGCGGTCAACCCGCCGACGCAGGCGTGGATCACGAACTCGAGCACCGTGCAGCACTTCACGTTCAACACGCCGGTTGGCGCAGCGGACGCGATGCAGTGCGGGCGCGTCGTGTACTCGTCGTTCCACGTGGCCTCGGGCGGCGGCGCCGGCACCTTTCCGGGCAGCTGCAACAGCACGCCGCTCACCCCGCAGGAGAAGGTCCTCGAGTTCATGCTCTTCGACCTCGCGAGCTGCGTGAACCCGGACAAAGAGACGCCCAAGCCGCCTCCGATCAAGTGAGCCTCAGGTGAGCGCGCCGACCTTGCGCAGCCCCTCGTAGATCCCGATCGCCACCGCGTTGGCGAGGTTGTGCGAGCGGACGCCGCCGCTCGTGGGGATCGCCACGGTGGAGTCGGCGTGCGCCTCGCACAGCTCGCGCGGCAGCCCGACCGACTCGCGCCCGAACACCAGCGCGTCGCCCGGCTGCGGGTCGACGGCGAACCAACTGCGCGTGGTCTTCCCGGTGAACAGCCACACCCGGGCGTCCGGGCCGCGCTCGCGTCGGAAGGCGTGGAGGAAGTGCGGCCAGTCGAGATGCCTTCGCAGATCGACCAGGTGCCAGTAGTCAAGCCCCGCGCGACGAACCGCGTGCTCGTCGATCCGGAATCCGAGTGGGCCGACGAGATGGAGCGGCGACGAGGTCGCCGCGCAGATCCGCGCCACGTTCCCGGTATTGGGCGGAATCTCCGGTTCGAGCAGCACAATATGGAAAGGGGGCACGAGCGGCGGCACGCGAAGACGGGTGTCGTCGGCGTCGCTTTCGGAGGAGGGGGTCGAGGTGGGGTCCACGTTCATCTTGACGGTGTCTTCACCGAACCTTTAGCTTGCCAGTCTTGTAGCGCCCTTCTTCCGGGATCCGGCGGCTCTCCAGGACCACGAATGACCGCACGCCCTCGCGCAGGATCGGTGTTTCGGCTCGGAGTCGCGACCGCAGCAGGCGCTGCCCTCGCGATGTTGCTCGTCGGCGAGCGATCCGCGCAGGCGAGCGCCATGGATTTCGCGCCCGAGCGGCTGGTGCAGCCGTGCTCGCCGAACACGGTCAACACCATGGGCGGCCCGGTCACCGTCCCCTGCGGCGGCGCCGCCGTCACCGACAACACGGTCACCGGCAACTATTTCCGCCCCGACAACGACGCGTGGGCGAAGCTGATGTCGCAATACGCGGTCGCCCTGGCCCCGAACTCGATGCGCCCGGCGCGCACCACCGGCTACGGCGGCTTCGAGATGTCGGTCTTCGGGCAAATGACCACGATCTCGAAGAACGAGCGCTTCATCGAGAACGGCACCGAGGGTCCCACCAGCGACTCCCAGAAGTTCGCCGCGCGGAACAACTCGCCGGACTCCACCCTTCAGATCTACGGCGTCACCGGCCGCAAGGGTCTCCCCTACGGGTTCGAGCTCCAGGGCACCATCGGCTACATGGCGAACACCGAGATGGTCATCCTCGGTGGCGGTGTGCGCCTGTCGCCGTTCGAGGGCTTCCGCAAGTACTTCGACGTCTCGTTCGGCGGCTACGTCCACACGCTGACCGGCACCGCCAAGGTGAAGATCACGGTCCCCGCGTTCGACATCGCGGTCAGCCGCCCCTTCGTCATCGCCAACACCGTCATCCTGCAGCCCTACGTCGGCTGGCAAATGCTGTGGATCAACGCCGATTCCGGCGTCATCGACACGACCCCGAAGGTCGACGGCCTCGCTGCCTGCAACGCCCGGCCGGCCAACGCCAGCGAGCGGCTCGCCGGGGACACCGGCGAGTTCCACTGCCAGCAGCGCAACGCGGCGGGTGGGCTCGAGGACGCCCCGGCCGGCAGCGCCGCCGCGCTGTCGAAGCTCGACCTCAACAACAACGTCGTCTTCCAGAACATGCGCGCCTACCGCCGCCAGCGCGCGATGTTCGGCCTCGCCTGGCGCTGGGAAAACCTGCACGTGGTGCTCCCCCACGTGATGACCGACCTCATCAACCCCGAGGACGGTGCTCCGGACGACGCGGGCAAGAAGCGCCTCGCTGGCCTCGCCAAGCAATGGACGTTCGGAGCCACGGTCGGGCTGGCCTGGTAGCGACACGCTGCGTCAACGTGCGTCGCAAAAACTCGCCGCGACGCAGGTTCAACAATTGAACTAGACTGTAGAGCGAATGCGTCCCGCGCAGACGACGGGCGCCTCGGGCTCGGGCACCTGGCTGGCCGCGACCATAGAGGCGAGACAGCGAGCCCTCGACGCCGCTGCTCCGGATGCACGCGCGATCGCTGCCGTCCGGCTCGCCCGTGCATTGACCTGGAGTGGCGACGACGGCGCCGCGACCCGTGTCCTCGTTAATGAGCGACGCGCGAATCGCAAGCGAAACGCGGTGGCCGAGGTCGCGCGGTGCGAGCTCGGCCTCGCCGAGGTGGCGCTGATCTCGGACGACGAGGATCGCGCGGCGGTGCACCTCGACGCCGGCGCCGACGCGCCGAGCGAGGACCTGTCGGTTCGACAGCTCATCGCCGGTTGGATCGCGGCGCGACGCGGCGCGATGCGACCGCTCCCCGAGCTGCCGCAGTTCGGTGGCGCCCCGTGGGTGGGAGAGCTCGCAGATGCGTTCGCGATCGAGCTGCTGTGGACACGCGGCGGCACCGAGGGGCTCGAGGTGCGCGGCACCGACGTGCGCACGCGGGCGTTGCTGGAGCTCGCCGCGGCGACCGAGGAGCGCAGCGCCAACAACGTCCAGCGGGCGTTCCGCTCGCTCGAGAAGGCCGGGCTGATCCGCGACGCCGGGCGCGCGATCCTCCATGTGCTCTCAACCGGTCCCCAGCTGCTCGAGGCGATCGGCGGCACCGCCACGGCGTGGGTCGCGCGCGCGGCGACGGCCATCGGAGACGCCGCCACGTGGCGCGATCGGGTCGCGATGCGGCACGCGTGGCGCGTCCACGGTCGCCGCGACGCCGATCGAGCGCTCCCCCGCGAGGTCGCGATCCGGCTCGACGCGCGCGATCGCATGCGCGCGCACGTGCAGTCCACGCTTTCGGTCGGCCTCGACCGGCAGGTCAAGGCCGTCGACGAGCTCGAGGCGCTGATCGAGGACGCGGGCGCCGCGCGGTCGACCCACGAGGGTGTCGTCAACCTCCGTGACTCGATCGATCTCCTCGACGCGGCCGCCAGCTCGGCGCTCGGCGAGCTCGCGCGGGTGGAGGGAGATCTCGGGCAGATCGTGGCGAGCACCTTCGCCGAGCGAGAACGCGCGCGCGCGATCGCCAACACGCTCGCCGGTCTCGAGGGCGCGACCGACGTCGAGACGCTGGTCGACGAGCTCGCTGGCGTGGTGCTCGAACAGCTGCAGGCGAGCGCGGTGGTCATCGCCGAGCGCGTGCCGCACGTGGGCCTTCGCGCGCTCGCGGCGCGCGGCATCGACCCCGAGGACGAAGCCTGGGTCACGAGCGCCGAAGACAAGCTCGACGCGCCGCTCGGGAGCAAGCCGCAGCCCGCGTTGCAGGCGATCGAGAATCCCCTCGTCGACCACGATCGGCGCGGAGGCAGCGACGTCCCGCCGGGCCCGGTGTTGGTCAAGGCGATGCGGGCGGCGGGCACCGAGGGCGCGATCTACGTCGACAAGCGCGCGAGCAACGGAGTGTTCTCCGCGAGCGACGTCGCCACGCTGGAGCTGCTCGCGTCCTACGGCGGCCTCGCGCTGGCGCGCCTGCGGGCGACCAACGCCGCCGCAGCCCTGGGACGCCGCCTCGCCGCCACCATCGATGCGATGCGCGACGGTCTGCTCGCGCTCGATCGCGACGGCGTCGTCACGGCGCTCAACGAGACGGCCGCGCGCGCGCTCCGCGTCGATCAGGCGCGGGTGCTCGGTCGCACGTTGGAGTCGATCCCCGATCTCCAGCCGCTCGCCGCCGCGCTGCAGGGCGGCACCGCCGACGGCGTCGTGGTGCGGCTCACGAACACCTCGGTCGTCGTGCACGCGCGCGCCCTCGACGACGAGGGCATCGTCGCGACGCTCGTCGAGTACGAGCGCGCGCAGAAGATCGCCCAACGACTCGTCGGCCCCCGCTCGCGCTACACGTTCACCGACCTCAAGGGCAACGACCCGGCGCTCCTCGCGGCGCTCGACATGGCCCGGCGCGCCGCCGCCGTGGACGCGAGCGTCTTAATCGTCGGCGAGAGCGGCACCGGTAAGGAGCTGGTCGCGCAGGCGATCCACGCCGGCGGGCCGCGCGCCAAGGAGCCGTTCGTCGCGATCAACTGCGCGGCGCTCCCGCGCGATCTCCTCGAGGCCGAGCTGTTCGGCTACGAGCGCGGCGCATTCACCGGCGCGCGCGCCGAGGGCTCGGTCGGCAAGTTCGAGCTCGCGGGCGACGGAACCATCCTGCTCGACGAGATCGTCGACCTGCCACTCGACATGCAGGCCAAGCTGCTCCGCGTGTTGCAGGAGCGGGTCGTGGTTCGGCTGGGCAGCAACCAGGAGCGCCCGGTGCGCGCGCGGGTGCTCGCGACTGCGCAGCGCGATCTCACGATCGACGTCGAGCGCCAGCGCTTCCGCCTCGACCTCCTCCATCGCCTGCGGGTCCTGCAGCTCACGCTGCCGCCGCTCCGCCAGCGCCCGGGCGACATCATCATCCTCGCGCACCACTACCTACGCTTGTTCGCCGAGCGGCAGGGCAAGCAGGTCCGCGAGCTGTCCAACGAGGTGGAGCACGCGCTTATCAGCTATCCGTGGCCCGGCAACGTGCGCGAGCTCGCCAACGTGATCGAGGGCGAGGTCAGCCTGCTCGCCCCGAACCAGCTGCTGCTCGACCGCGTCCCCACCGCGATCCGTCGCACCTCCGAGCCGCCGCCCTCGGGCGCGTGGTCGCTCCGCGAGTCGCAGCTCGGCATCACCGGCTCGGTCCCCTCGATTCCGCTCCGCGACGTGCCGTCGAGCGGGCAGATCTTCACCGGCGGCACCATCCTCCCGCTCGCCGAGATCGAGCGCCGCGCGTACCTCGAGGCCTACGATCGCTGCAACCGCAGCGTCACGCGCGCGGCCAAGGCGCTCGGCGTCTCCAAGGTCACGTTCTACGGCAAGCTTCGCCAGTTCGGCATGCACCCCGCCGAGGTCACCGGCGAGATCCCGGCCCTCCGCCAGACCTCCGCCCGCGGCTTCCCCGCCGCGAACCCGGTCGACGAGACGCCATCAGCCGGCGAGACGCTCGCGATCCCCGACGACCTCGGCCCCCCCAGCCGCCGCCGCTAGACGCAGGAGCAGGCGCAAGCGCAGGCGCAGGCGCACGCGCACGCGCACGCGCACGACACCAGGCGCGCGCGTCAGCGAGCGCCTACGCGCAGGCGCAGGCGCAGGAGCAGGCGCGCGCGTCAGCGAGCGCCTACGCGCAGGCGCAAGCGCAGGCGCAGGCGCTCTTCCTTCGCCCATATCTCTTCGCTCGGTCGCTTCATCGTCGCGGGGTGCTCGGTCGTGTCAACGGTTCGCGCCTGCGGCGCCGCGCTGCGCGCGCCGTTGACACAACCTGCGCTCCCCGCGGGGGCGGTTTCGCTCCTCACTCATCGAGGAGCGAAAGGAATCGTTCATGCTCCGCATCTACGAGACGTCGTTGCAGTTGGTCGCCGCGCTTCGTCCGATCATCAGCCAAATCTCCCGCCACGATCCCGACCTCGCCCGCCAGCTGCGCAAGGCCTCCACCTCGGTGCCTTTGCACATCGCCGAGGGCTCCTTCGCCCGCGGCCGTAACCGCGGCGCCAAGTACCAAATCGGCTGCTCCGAAGCCCGCGAGGCGCTTGCGTGCTGCCACGTCGGCACCGCCAATCACTACATCCCGCCGCTCCAAGAGGAGGTCCTCGCGCTGTTCCGCGAGATCATCGGCACCCTCGTGGTCAACATCCGCCGCGGGTGAGAATCACGGCCGCACGCGGGCGCCCTCGAGAGCGCCCGCGTGCGGCCTGCCCTACGACCGGGCGACCTTCATGAGCGTGTTGACCACGAGCGCGATGTCCCCGCTCACCACCGCCGCGGGCGACGGCACGTACCCAAGCGCGTGCGCCACATCGATGCACGCACCGACCTCGCGCATCGACCCCGCAGCGGTCTGATACCGCAACCCGCGACTGCGCCCACGACTCGACGCCCCCTCGGCGATGTTCAGCGGCACGCTGGTGAGCGCCCGCCGCATCTGCCGACCGAGATCCGGATCGTGCCGACCGATCGCCTCCAGCACCGGCACCAACTCACGAACCAAACGCAACACGGTCTCTTGAATACGAAGCATCACCGAGCTCCTTGCGAACCCGCCCGCACAACCGCGGAGGGGCTCACCCCCACCGCGGGGAGCGCAGACCTCGTCAAGGGCGAGGAGCGCAGCGACGAGGCGCCGAAGGCGCGAACCCTTGACGAGGTCGAGCACCCCGCGACGATGGGGAGAGCCCGAGCGAAAGCCCACACGGGTCAGGCGCTCGCTGACGCGCGCGCCTATCCGGAGGCGCAGGCGCAGGCGCAGGCGCAGGCGCAAGCGCAGGCGCAAGCGCAGGCGCAAGCGCAAGCGCAAGCCCAGACGCTGACGCAGACGCAGACGCAGACGCTGACGCAGGCCCAGACGCAGGCGCAGGCTTCAGCCGTCGCGCCAGGCGCGGAGGCGCGCGAGCTCCTCGGGCTGGACGAAGAACGCCAGCGCGTCGTCCTCGGTCTCGCCCTCATCCGCCCTTCGCAGTCGCCCGACTGCCGCGCGGGCGAGCGCGGCGACGCCGGGATGCGGCGCGTTGGCCAGCCGCGATAGCTCCGGCAGGAACGCCGACAAGCGCAGCTCTCCAGCGATCGCAGCGATCAACGCCCACGGATCGGCGCCGTCGCGCGAGGACGAGATGCCGAGCGCGCGGAGCGCGCGCGCCGTGCGCGAGCCCTCCGAGGAGGGGCCGTCGACGTGGCGGTAGCTGCGCGGCTCGAGGCCGAGGCGCGCCTCGCCCTCGGAGAGGACCAGCCGGCGCGCGGCGTCGAGCACCCGCTCAACAAATGGCTCCCCGTCGTGCGCGCGCGTGTCGCCCTCGAGGTCGACCGCGATCGGGCGAGACGAGGCGGTTGCGACCTCGTGGAGGTTGCCCGCGAGCGCGCCGAAGTCGACAGCGTCGGACGCCCAACCGACGAACGAGCCGCGCACCGACTCGATCTCCACGCGCGTCTGGACCGTGCCGTCGCGCGTGGCGCGGTAGCGGACGTCGAGGGTCTGCACGCCGCTCCAGCGGATCGCGCTCACGTGCTCGTCGCCATCGAGGACCAACCCCCACGGCACCAGGGTGAAGCCGCGCGCGGGCGTGCGGCCGAGGCGGACGAGGCCACTCACCGCACCGAGCGCCCCGCCGAGCAGGATCCCGGCGAGCGGGTGCAGGTGCACGTGCATCGCGACCGAGCCCACCGCGGACGCACCCACGATCGCGTTGCGGAGCATCCGCGCCTCGCGCGGCAGATCTCCGTTCGGCGAACCCGGCGGGTTCGCCGAGAGCACCACGTAACGAACGTGCCGCAGGTCGGGCCACGGATCGGCCGGCGCGCAACCGATGGGTTCGGCGTGAGGCACGCCGAAGAGCTTAGCGGCTCTTGGCTGCCCCAGCCGCCGCGGCCGGCTTGGCCGGCGCGGGCGCACCGGCGACCTCGCCGCCAGCCACCCATTTGCGCTCGACCGGCTGCGCGATCCAGGTCACGGGGACCTTCGTCTTGCCTGCGGTCACGCTCGCGCCCGCAACCGCGAGCGCGCTCGGCGCGGGGACCTGCACGTCCTTGGATGCCTTGAGCGCCTTGAGCCCCGCGTCGTCGACCTTGAGGCAGAGGATGCCGTGGCCGGCGAGCTGCGAGACGAGGCCGAGCGGAAGGTGCACCGCGAACACCGCGCGGACCTTGGCCTGCGCAACGAGGCGCGCCGAACGCGCGGCGACGTGACGGACCTCGTGCACGCTGGCGCACACCGCGGCCCACGGACCGACGGCGATCTCGCCGGGGTGCGGCTCGGGACCGATCGGCTTGCCCGCGGTGCGGTTGGACGGCTCGTAGACGAGCAGCGTCTCGGCGACCCTGAACGGCGTGGCGAGCGGCGGGACGGCCACGGCCGGCGGCTTCTTGGTGGAGCCGGGCGCGTCGCGGCGCTCGCGCACCACGAGCTGGTCCTCGGTGGGGAGCTCACGCGGAATCTGCACGCGGACCGGGCGCTTGAACGCGCGCGGATCGCCGAGCTGCGAGTGCGCGACGGTGTATGCGAGCGTCTCGGCCGAGACGACGTAGGAGCCGGGGCCGGGCGCGCAGGGCTCGACGTCGCTCGTGCGGACGGCGACGCCGATGTCGACCGACGGCGCCGGATAGAGCTCACCGTAGGTCGCGAGCCTGTCCGGCTCGATGAGGCGCGCGCCGGTGGCCAGCAGATCGGTGAGCGCGCCGGTCTTCGCGAGGATCTCGAGGATCTGACGCGAAGGCGGGCAGATGAGGAAGTCGAGGCGCGGCCCGATCTTCTTCGACTTGAGGAGCGTCGCGGCAGCGAGGAAGTCGCGCGCGGTCGCGGTGCCGTCGCCGCCGAGGATGACCTGCGCGACCTGTTTGCCGGCGACGTCGCGGACGCTGCGGATCGCGCCGACCGGATCCATCACCAACGGGTCGACCGTGGCGAGGTCGATGTTGACGACCTCTTCGCTGGGCGCGCCCGCGTCCGGGATCAACGCGCGGTGTGCCTTGCTGCGGCGCTGATCGCGGAGGTAGGCCTCGGTCTTCTCGTCGCTGATGAACAGCGAGCCGACGGCGCCGACGAGCGGCGCGATCGACGCGAGCACCGCGCGCTCGGCGACGCTCAGGAGCTTGGCGCTCGGCCCGGCGAACTCGAGGACGATCGGCGCGCCGGTGCGCTGCTCGACGTTGCGGACGGTGTCCTCGAGACCGCGACGAACGAGCTCGTGGATCACGTCGCGCGCGCAGACGAACGGGCGGGTGCGACCGGAGAGCAGCACCTGGAGGCTGCGCGGCGCGCGGATCATCGCGGAGCCCTCGACGAGGGCCTTGGCGAGCTGCGACGACGACGCGATCAGCGTCAGCATGCCGGTGCCACCGACGGTGGCGAGCTTGGGATCGTCGGTGAGCATCAGCCGCCCCGGCGCGGCGAACCGCTCGAGGTGGACGGCCGAGGGCACGCCGATGCCCGCGCGGGCCAGCGTGAGCGACTGCGCCGTCGGATCGAACGACGGGTCGTCGAGGACCGGCTCCGGCTCCTCGGGGCGGGGGTACGCGCTCGAGACGCAGCGGCCGTCGTAGATCACGGCCGCTTCGATTTGCGTCTTCTTGAGGCCGAGCGCGAAGGCCTCGGCCAGCACGCGCGACGGGCTCCTCGTGAGGACGACCTGGTCGACCTTCGCCTTGATCAGGTCCGTGCCCGGAGCGTTCTCATCCGAGCGGGACGCCAGGATCTTCTGAGCCATCGTGCGGGGGGGATCCCCGGCTCGCGCGCGCATGCTCTCGTCGCCTCCGTACTGGGACGTACTCACAACCGAGATCGCGCGCGAAAACCAGCATTTATCGGCTGCCGGAACGAGCGCGAGACCGGCCGGACCGTACCAACCCGGTCGTCGCCCGGTCAAGGACGACTTGACGCCCCCCGGCAGATCGCGCGTGGGCGCTGGACGCCGCCGCAAGCAGAGAAATCGCTTGCTATTTTGCTCAGCCGCCGGCCGCGGCGATGGCCTTGTCGAGCTCGCCCTCGGAGAACCCGACGAGCAGTCTCCCCCCGACGTCGAGGACCGGGATCGAGTGCGACTTGATGCCCGCCTCTTGGAGCTTGATCCGCATTTCCTCGTTGTTCTCGGGCTCGTCGATGTCCTTGTGCTCGAACGGGACGCCCTTCTTCTTGAGGTATGCCTCGGCGAGGTGGCACGGCTTGCACCAGTCGGCGCCGTAGATGATCACCTTGAGCTTGCCCTTGGCGACCGTCGGGGGGTCGTCGGGCGTGCCGTTGCCCTTGGGCTTGTCGTTCGCTGCGGCGGGGCCACCCTTCTTCTTGCGGCGATCCTCGGCGAGCTGCTCGAACGCCGTGCGGGCCAGGACGTCGACCTTGTAGGTGCCGTCCGGCAGGGCATTGCGCAGGTCGGCGACGTAGACCCAGGGGCCGGCGATGCCGTCTCCGCTCTGCTCGGACCAGACGCGCACCGCGTCGCGCGCCTCGTAGGGCACGTCCCCGACCTTTTTGACGAGCTGGAAGCCGCCGTCGAGGGTGATGTAGCTGAAGGTCAGGCCCTCCGAGTTGTCGCGGACGACAAGCTGCGGGAGCGCAGGGGGGGCGTCGGCCTCGGGCGCGGCGCGCGCGCCATCGCTGCGCGCGCTCTTGCAGCCGATGGAGGGCGAAGCGGCGAAGGTGAGCGCGAGGACGAGTGGGAACAGCCGCAGGGGTTTCATCGAGGAGCCCCCGCTAGAGATGTCCACTCCAAGAGCATCGATTCCAACTTACGCGACGCGGCGCGTTCACGCTCGGCCTTCTGCGCGATCCCCGCCCAATCGCCGCCGGGGTCGGCCGCAAGCTCGGCGCGCATCGCGGCGATTTCCCCCTCCGCGACGCCGATCGCGCGCTCGAGCTCCTCGCGGCGGCGCTCGCTGCCCTCCCCCTCGAGACGTTCGGGGCCGAGCTGCGACGTGCGACCCGGCTCGGCCGTACCGCGGGGCGTACGGACCGGGGGGCGCGAGGGGACGGCCGGGCGCGACGGCTTCGGCGGTGCCGAGCGCGGCCGGGCGAAGTCGCGAAAGCCGCCGGGCAGCACCTCGGCCCGGCCGGCGCGAACGCTGATCACGCGGTTGGTGACGGTCTCGAGGAACTGACGGTCGTGTGAAACCACGATGAGCGTCCCCTCATAGCCTGTGGCGAGCGCTTGTTCGAGAATCTCGCAGGCCGGGATGTCGAGGTGGTTGGTGGGCTCGTCGAGGAACAAGAGGTTTCGGGGCTCGAGGAGCAGCTTGGCGAGCGCGAGCCGAGACCGCTCGCCCCCGGAGAACCCGCCGATCACCCGGAGCGCGTCGTCGCCCGTGATGCGGAAGCGCGCGAGGTACTGCCGCGCCACGTCGGCGTTGAAGTCGCCGCGCACGCTCCGGATCTCCTCGACCGCGGTGCGCGTCGGATCGAGCGTGCCGAGGTGCTGGTCGAAGTAGCCGGCGGCGAGGTTGGTGCCCGTGCGCACGCTGCCCTCGTCGTCGCGCGCGAGACCCGCGAGGAGCGCGAGCAGCGTGGACTTGCCGGCGCCGTTCGGTCCGACGATCCCGATTCGGTCGCCGCGGCGGACGAGGAGGTCGAGCCCGCCGAAGAGACGACGTCCGCCGCGCACGGCGCCGAGCCCCTTGCCCTCGAGCACGATATCGCCCGAGCGCGGACACTCCGGGAAGCGCACGCGGAGCTTCTCGGCCTCGGCCCACACGTCCTCGGGGCGCTCCTGTCGCTCGAGCTTGTCGAGCATCTTGCGGCGTGACTGCGCCTGCTTGGTCTTCTGCCCCGCAATGTTCTTGCGGATGAAGTCCTCCGTCTTGTCGATGAGCGCCTGTTGTCGCTGCACGCTCGCGCGCTCGCGCGCGAGATCCTCGGCGCGCATCGTGACGTAGCGACCGTACGACACCGGATACGTGCGGAAGGTGCGCGCTCCGAGCTCCGCGGTATGGTTCGTGACGCGATCGAGGAACCGACGGTCGTGAGACACGACCAGCAGCGCACCGCCGAACGCGCGGAGGCGCTCCTCGAGCCAGCCGATCGTGTCGAGGTCGAGGTGGTTGGTCGGCTCGTCGAGCAACAGGACGTCGGGCTCGCGGGCGAGCACCGCCCCGAGCCCCACGCGGGAGCGCTCGCCGCCCGACAGGCTCGCGAGCGTGCGGTCGAGCTCCGTGACGCCCAGTCGATTCGCGAGCGCGAGGTGATCGTCGTGCGGCCCGGTGAGCGCTTGCTCGACGGTGGTGTCGGCGGCGCGCGCGTCGAGCTCGTGCGACTGGCGGAAATAGCCCACCGTCGCCCCGTTGCGCCGCACCACCCGACCGCGGTCGGCGACGAGCTCTCCGGCGACCAACCGGAGCAGCGTGGACTTGCCCGCCCCGTTGGGCGCCACGAGCGCCATGCGGTCGCCTCTCGACAGCGAGAACGCGACGCCGCGGAAGAGCGCTTCGGCGCCGTAACCGAAGCCGAGGTCATCGACTTGAAGCAAGTGACTCATCTACGTAACAGGCGTCCGACAGAACGATTTCGGCTTGCTCTAGCACGAGGATCCAAGCGACGATCGCGGCTCTTCAATTGCTGCAACGGCATCGGGGTGCTAAGAATTCCCCAACGAGGAGCCGGCAAAAATGGGCCTGGGAACAACCGAGATTCTGCTCATCTGCCTCCTCGCGCTGATCCTGTTCGGCGGCAGCAAGCTCGCCGACATCGGCAAGGGCATGGGCGAGGGCATCAAGAACTTCAAGAAGGGCCTCAAGGAGTCCGATCAGGACGACAAGGACGAGGCCGCTGCCGAGGAAGAGAAGAAGAAGCCCGCCGCCAAGAAGGCCGCGGAGTAGCTGGGGCAACCGCGCGCTCTCGCGCGCGGCCCCTTCGTTCGTGACTGCTACCAGCTCTTGGGCGTGGTCGGCGCGCGGCTCGGGGGCACGACCTCGAGGCCGAAGAGCACCCCTGCGTTGCTCATGACGAACGCGCGATTGCCGTAGGCGGCCGGGCCCGCAGCGAAGCCGCTGCCGGGATCGATGCCGTCGATCGCCCTGCCCTGTTGGGGCTCGAAGAGGAAGAGTCCGAGCTTCGACGACGAGACGAGCAGCGCGCCGGAGAGCGAGACCGGATGGCCGAGCGTTCCGCGCGGTCCCTCGCGTCGCCAGCGAACGTCGCCCGTCTTCGGATCGAGCGCCCACAAGCCGGTGGTGCCGGAGCCGGCGATGAGCAGGGAGCGCTCGGGGACGTCGGCGCCGGTGTCCGGGTCCTGATGCGCGGCTTCGTAGAAGTGGGTGAGCCACGACACGCCCTCGGCCTCGGCGCGGCGCCACGCCTGGGTGCCTGCGGTGGCGTCGAGCGCGAACACGCCCGTCGCGACGTTCGCGACGAAGACGCGATCGCCGATGATCACGGGCGTGGTGTCGACGTCGAAGTACTGCTGCTGCTCGCCCTCGTTGACGCCGCCGACCGCGGTGAGGTCGACCTCGGGCCAGCGCTCCTTGCCGGTCTCGACGTCGTACGCGACGACGCGGCCGGTGGAGAACGCGCAATACACGCGCTCGTTGTCGTACGCGACACCTGCGTGCCCGGCGATCTCGAGACCGAGCGCGGGGTTGCGCGCGTGCTTCCACTTGGTCTGGCCGGTGTCGGCGTCGACCGCGAACACGGCGTCGGCGGCGTTGTCGAAGACGAGCGTGCCCTTGCCGTCGCGCTCCACGAGCACCGGCCGGCGCTGGACCTCGGCGCCGGTGCGGTAGCGCCAGAGCAGCTTGCCGTCCTCGGCGCGGACCGCGTACATGCCGTCGTCGTCGCTGCCGAAGTACACGATGTCGCGCGTGTCGTCGTAGAGCGGCTCGGACATCACGCCGCCCGCGGTGGCGAAGCGCCAGATCACCGAGCCGTCGCCCGCGCGCACGGCGTACAGCCCGTGGTCGCTCGTGCCGACGAACAAGCGACCGTGCTTGCTGTCGATCGCCGGGACGCTCTTCTCGATGCCGGCCTTGGACGTGAGCCCCTGGTCGGCGACGAGCGGCCGCCGGAAGGTGAGGCTCAACGCCCAACCCGGGCGATTCATCCACATCGGGTTGGCCGGATTGACCGCGTGCTCACGCTTCGCGCAGGAGACCATCGCGAGCGAGAGGAGCGCGACTGCCGTCGCACGCCGCATCAGGGGCTCCCCGCGGGGGGCGGAGGCGGCGCGGGGGGCGGCGGGGGCGGAGGCGCACCACCGGGCGGTCCACCGGGCGGTCCACCGGGCGGAGCTCCGTGCGGGGGTCCCCCGGGACCGCCGCCGGCCTGCATGGATTTGAGGAACGCGTCGATCTGTTCCTTGGTGAGCTTGCCGCCGGGCCCCGCGCCCTGTGGCATGCCGGGGATCCCGCCGGGGGGCGGCGGCGGCTTGGGAACCGCGCTCGGATCGAGGCGTCCGAGGACCTTGTCGATCTGTCCCTTGAGATACACCGACGACGGCGCGCCCGGCGCCTCGACGTCGCTCCGCGCGGCCTTGAGCTTGTCGATCGCTGCCTGCTTCTCGCCCTTGGCGACATCGATGCGCGCCTGGTGATAGAGGCCGAGCGCCTTGGCGCCCTTCTGGTCGAGGTTCGCGAGCTCGACGAACGACGCGCGCGCGTCGTCGAGGAGGCCCTTGCCCTCCTTCGCGTAGCCGAGGCCCTCGAGGCAGCGCAGGCGAATGCTCGCGTCGGCCGCGGCGAGCGAGGTGCTGCGCACGTCGGTGTACGCGGCGATCGCCTGGTCCCAATCGCGCTTGTCGAGGAAGACGCCGGCCTCGCCGAGCCGCGCGAGGATGCCCGCGCCGGTGTCGCCGTACTTCTGGCGGGCCTCGCCGAACGCGGCGAGCGCGTCGGTCTGCTTCTCGCTCTCGTTGGCGTAGAACTTCAGGCGCTTCGCGATCTCGGGATCTTCCTCGCCGGTGCGGATCGGCGCGAGCTCCGCGGTGACGCCACGCGCGAGCACCGCGGTGGCCTGCTCCTCGCGATGCGCGCGGTAGTAGTAGACGCCGTAGGCGATGCCCGAGACGCCGATCAGGCCGGCGAACGCGTAGACGATCTGCTTGCGACGCTTCTGCGCCCACTCCATCGCCCGGAGGGTGACGGTCATCAGCGCGTCCGGATCCTCCTCGGGCTCGGCCGCGGCGGCGCGCTTCTCGCGCTTGGTCCCCGCGGGGGCCTTCGCCTTCGTGGGCTTCTCGGACTTCTTGCCTTCTTCCGCCATTTCACCGCGCACCCTAGCCAAACCCTTGCGCGGAACCAAGCGGCACGACCGGTTGGGCCTGTTATGGTTGGGGGGTGCGGCGACTGGCTGCGTTTCTCCCCTTCGTGATCGCGGTCGCTTGCGCGACCTCGCGCGAGGGAAACCGTGGGACCCCCTGCGAGCGCGCGTCGGAATGCGCGCCCGGCTTGTTCTGCGTCGAACGGATCTGCACGGACGACCTCTCGCGGCTCGACGCGGGCGGCGTGCCGACGTTCGACACCGGCGCGCCCGAGGTCGATCCCGACGCGGCGGACGCGGCCGAGGTCGATCCCGACGCGCCCCCCCCGCCCGACACCGGCACGCCGCCGCCCGACACCGGCACGCCCCCGGACACCAAGCCGCC
>JALHOE010000053.1 GCA_022843175.1 Deltaproteobacteria bacterium | reverse complement strand
CTCGCGCCCGCGTCGCTCGCGCCCGCGTCGCTCGCGCCCGCGTCGCTCGCGGGCTTCGGAGCCACGTGAAAGCAGTAGGCGCGGTACTGCTTGAAGTCGCGCGGCGCGGCCCCCTTGGCGTTCAGCTTCACCGTCAGCAGGCCCTCGCCCGCGCCCGTGGTGAGGCCCGTGGGGGCCGCGGGGCCGGCCAGATCGTAGAGCGTGACGTAGTCGATCTCGGCCGGTTTGGAGTCGGCGCCGCCGGTGTAGCCGACGACGTCGGCCCCTCGGAACGCGAGCACGTGCAGGTGCACCTCGGCCGGCACCATCGGGTCGCTCTTGCAGACTCGCGCGGCGTCGAGCGGGGACTCCGCGTTGGTCTTCTTGTCGATCGCTTGAACGATCGACAGGTTGTCGAGCTCGAACTCCTTGCCGGAGTCCACTTGCGCCGCTGTCAGTTTGGCGACGCGATAACAGTGTGGAGACTTCGCCTCCGTCGTGCCGGAGCGCTCGGCGGCCGGGGCGCAGCTCGTCGCGTCGGCGCGCGCCCAGATCTCCACGGATGTTGTGTCGGTTGGAATATCGATCAGCGAGAAGCGCCACCGTTGCCCCGCGTCGAAGCAGTCCTTGCGGTTGATCCCCGCGTCGCTCGCCGCCAGATCGAAGAGCCCCGGCGGCGGCGCCGAACGCGCGGTGTTCGTGCGCTTCGGATAGCCGGTCGAGAGCTCGAAGGCCGACGCCGCGCCAGCGAAGAGCAAGATCGAGAGAAGCGAGACGAGGAAGAGCGGAAGCCGTGTCGTCATCGTCGCGCTCGCAGAGCAACCGGCGCACCAGCGTCCGGAGCGGCAGAAAGCGCTCGATTTCGCGCGGCCGCACCTGCGCGCGCGCTGGTTCCGGCAGCGCCCTGCGGAAGGTCACGACAATCTGTCACCGCGCCGCCGGCGCAGCGTGCGTCAGGCGAGCGGCAGCGCCACGGTGACGTGCTCGCCAAGACGTTGTTTCTCATGGGCGCGCGCGCGGCGCGCACGTTCCTCGTGGCGCTGCCGGACGTCGCCGCAGTGCTCGTTCACACGAATGGCAAGGTCTCGGTGGTGGGAGATGTGGAGGTGATCGATGATCGAGCTGCTTAGAGTCGAAGGGCCCGGCGCGTGGCTCGCGTCGCGTGCAGGTGGGGTTACCGCGTACGTCGCGCTCTCGATCGAGATCGCGTTCGGGATGTTCCTCTCGACCGGCGCGGCGGATGCTTGGATCGCGCGCGCACGGAGCATCGAGCTTCATCGGTGGCTGTCGCGCGCCACGCTGCTCCTCGTCGTCGCGCACGCCTCGGCGTTGCTCTTCGATCGGGTCCAGCCGTTCGACGTCGTCGACCTGGTGGTCCCATTCGTCGCACGATACCGCCCGTTCGCGGTGGGCCTCGGCGTCGTCGCCGTGTGGCTGACCTGGATGGTGCACGTGAGCTTTCGCGTGCGGCAGCAGCTCGGCCAGCGTCTGTGGCGCACGCTGCACTTCGCCTCGTTCGGCGTGTACGGTCTCGCGACCGCGCACGGCGTCCTCGCGGGAACCGACAGCCACCGAGCGGGAGTCCGCGCGATCTACCTCGTGTCAGCGGCGCTCATCGGCCTGTTGCTCCTCGCGCGGGTCGTCAGCGCTGCGAAGTCACCGCGCGCTCCTGCGCCTCGCTGACGCGCACGACGGTCTTCCGGCTTGCGGCGCGGTGGTGAACGCCGTGATTAGATACCATCCTCGTGCAGCGCGCATTCACCCTGATCGCGATCGTCCTCCTCCTCGGGTGCAAGCGCGATCCGGCGCTGCAGATGGTCGAGGCTCCGCAGGAGCTGCAGCGGTGCATCCCCGCCGGCGACGTCTACGGCTCCGTCGTCGAGGTGCGGTTCGGCGCCGATGGTCGCGGCGCTCCCACTCACGCCTGCTTCAGCACGTCGCACGACGCCGCGTGCATCCGGCAGTACATCGTGCGCGCGAGCCGCGGCGACGCCGGCACCATGAAGCGCATGCTCATCAGCCGCAGCCAGATCGTGCGACCGAGCGGCGCGACGTTGATCGGCAAGGTGACCTACGGCGAGGTGGGGTCGCGCCCGATCAACGTGCTCGGCGGTCCGTGCGCGATGCGGCCGCTGTAGCTGCTCGCCGCGGGCCCCGACGACGACGGTGGCGCACAGCATGGACCTCGAGCGATTGAACAAACCACCCGGGGCGGCGTCTAACGCTGTCGACTGGAGGTCTCGTGCGCTGGCTTTTCCCGCTGACTGCGTTCGCTCTGGTTGCCTGCAGCGGCGAGGCGAGCGATCCCGCCGCCGCCGCGGAGGACTCCGGCGTCGCCACGGATTCGTCGGTCGACACGGGCAAGGGCCCGATCGACAGCGCGCGTGACGACACGACGACGGTCGATACGCTCATCCCCGACACCGCGACTCCGGAGGACTCGTTCACGTTCCTCGACACGTCCGCTGCCGTCGACACCTTCGTCGCGGACACCGCGGTCGACACGGGCCCGATCGGATCTGGTTGGACACCGCTCCCCGCCACGACCCTCGCGGCGCGCCGCAGCCACACCGCAGTGTGGGGCGGCTCGAGCATGATCGTGTGGGGCGGCTGCGGAGGAAGCGAGAAGCCGATCCACGGCGACGGCGCGAGCTACGACCCCACGACGAGCACCTGGAAGGTCGTCAAGGACGCGGGGCTCCTGCCGCGATACCTCCACGCCGCCGCGTGGTCGGGCACCGAGATGCTGGTCATCGGCGGCATCACCGCGTCGGGCCCGTTCGGATACACCGCAGCGAAGGACGGCGCGCTCTACGATCCCGCGACCGACACCTGGTCCTCGCCGATCTCGCTCCCCGGCTCGGCGCGCTATTCGGCGACCGCGGTGTGGTCAACGACGACGAACGAGTTCCTCGTCTGGGGAGGGTTCTCCGGCAGCGCCAACCTCAACGACGGATACGCATACAAACCGTCGACCAAGACGTGGCGCACCCTCAGCGCCGCCTCCGCCCCGAGCGCGCGCAACGCGCACGCCGCCGCGTGGA
The DNA here is from genome assembly GCA_022843175.1 of Deltaproteobacteria bacterium. Lineage (GTDB taxonomy): Bacteria > Myxococcota_A > Polyangia > Polyangiales > JADJMO01 > JALHOE01. Next base: position 40,212 of record JALHOE010000053.1, on the reverse strand, counting down.
ACGGCACCAAGATGATCCTCATCGGCGGCGGGATCGGCGGCGGGTACGCCAACGACGCGTTCGCCTACGATCCGGTGACGGATACGTGGGCGTCGATCGCGCCGCCGGCAGGGTACTCCGGTCGCAACGGCACCACGCCCGGCCTCGCGAACGGCAGCAAGGTCGCCTTCTGGGGCGGTCGCGCGTCGTTCTCGACGACCGATCTCCGCGGCGACGGTCTCTTCTTCGACGGGACCGCAGTCACCATGCTCACCGAGCCGGCCGCGACGATCCTCCCGAACCCCAAACGCGAGGGCCCGACCGGCTGGTGGCTCGGCGATCGCCTCTACGTGTGGGGCGGTCGCGGCAGCGAGGGGTGGGCCGCCACCAACACCGGCGCTTCGTTCGATCCGGCGAGCAAGACGTGGAGCGCGATGCCGAGCGCGAAGGCGCCGTCCGCGCGCTATTACCCGACCGCCGTGGTGAACCCGACGAGCGGCCACGCATACGTGTGGGGCGGGTACAACGGCACCGTGGCGTACGCGGACGGGGCGATCTTCAAGCCGTGACGCCGCCCGCCGTTCGACGCCTTGACCACTCTCGCCGCGACGTCCGACCATCGAGAGATGCTCCCTCGCGCTCTCTTCGCCGCGACCCTCGTGGCCTGCGCCAACAGCGGCACCACGCCGCCCGCGGTCGCATCCCCGCCTGCTTCGAGCGCCGCGCCCGCGCCGGCGCCGATGGGTTGGCCCGGAACGTGGAGCGCGTTGTCGGCGGGCGATCAGTCGGGCGCCACGGTGATCCTCGGCCACGACGGTCGCTTCCGCGCCTCGCTCAACACCGGCCCCGACGAGCGCTGCTGCATGATGGGCACCTACGCGGTGAAGGGCGATGCGATGACGTTCGACGTCAAGAAGAACAGCTGCAAGTACGACGCGTTCACCAGCTACACGCACATCTGGAGGCGAAAGGCGCCGGACAGCTTCGTGTTGGCGATCCCCGGGGAGGAGTCGCACATCAGCGAGACCGGCGGGGAGCTCATCGGACCGGCTTGGACCTTCGCCCGCGAGAGCACGAAGGACGACGTCGGGCAAATCCCCGAGTGTCATTCGTAGAGCGTTGCGCTCACTTCCCGATCGCGGCGCACAAGAAGTCGGCGACGACGCGGACGCGCGGGCTCTTCGCGAGATCGGCGTGCATGGCGAGCCACACGTCGCGCGTCGTGCCCCCGAGCGCGCGGAGTCGCACGAGATCTCCGCGGGCCTCCGCGAGCGACACGGGGATCATCGCCGCGCCGAGACCGCTCGCGACGGCGACGATCGCGGCGTTGACGCTGGTCATGCGCGCGACGACGCGCGCGTCGACGCGATGGAGCCAGGCGTTCTCCTCGACCTGAAAGAAGTGGTCGCCGTAAGCGATGGCTTCGAGGGTCGCGGGCACGGCATCGGGATCGAGGTGCCGCTGCTTGACCAGGCTCTTACTTGCGTAGACGCCCATCGCGAGCGACCCCGCGCGCTTGGTGACGAGCGCGTCGTCGGTCGGGCGGACGAGGCGGAGCGCGACGTCGACCTGGCGTGACAGATCGAGGATCTGCGGCGTGACGACCATGTCGACCACGAGGTCGGGGTGCTTCGCGCGCAGCTCGATGAGACGGGGCGCGACGAAGCTCGTCGCAAGGATCTCGACGGTGGTGATGCGCACCTGTCCGCTCGGCTTGGTGCTCTGCGCGCGCACCTCGCGGAGGGTTTGCCCGATCGCGTCCTCGGTCCTCGCGGCCGCCGACAGGAGCAGCGCACCGGCCTCGGTGGGCTCGAGCGCCTTGCCCTTCTTGCGGAGGAGCTTCGCGCCCACCGCCTGCTCGAGCGCGGCGACGTGGCGGCCGACGGTGGCCGGGTCCACCGCGAGCGCGCGCGCTGCGGCGGAGAGCGAGCCCGCGCGGCTCGCGGCGAGGAGGAAGGGGAGGTGGCTCCAGTCGATCACGTGTCGCCGATCCTGGGGACAACTTGCACGTTCCGCAATCCTCGCTTGCAGATCTGCCGGTGGTGCGAGCGTGCGGCCGAACCAATCGTCTCGTCCATGAGCGACTCCATCGAGCAGATCACCATCGAGACGAGCGACGGCTTCCCGTTGATCGGCCATCTCTTCCACCCGGGGGGCGCGCCCCGCGCGGTCGTCACGATCGCGGGCGGCACGGGCATTCCGCAACGCTTCTATCGACCCTATGCCCAGTACCTCGCCTCCGCGGGCTTCCTCGCGTTGACGTGGGATTACCGCGGCATGGGCGAGTCGCGCGGTCGTCGCGCCGACGGTGGCATGACCACCTGGGCGGCCGACGCCGACCAAGTCCTCCGCTGGATGCGCAAGCGCGCCGCCGACGCGCCGATCGTCCACGTGGGCCACAGCTTCGGCGGGCAGGTTCTCGGCCTGATGCCGAGCGCATCGAAGGAGCTCGCCTCGGCGGTGTTGATCGCCGCGCAGAGCGGCTTCTACGGGCACTGGCCGATGCCCTCGCGCCTCCGCATGGCCGCGATGTGGCACGGCATCGTCCCCGGTCTCGTGCGGGTGTTCGGCGAGGTGCCCTCCTGGGCCATGGGCGAGGCGCTCCCCGCGGATGTGGCGCGCGAGTGGGCCGAGTGGTGCCGCACCCCTGGCTACCTCACCGGCGTCGTGCCGCGCGAACGTCAGTACTTCCGCGCGCTCCACGCGCCGATCCTCTCCTACGCGTTCACCGACGACGACTATGCGCCGGGTCGCTCCATCGAGGAGCTGCTGTCGTGGTACGCGAACGCGCCGATCACGCGCCGGGTGCGCTCCCCGCAGCGCCTCGGTGTCCGCGGGATCGGGCACCTGGGCTTCTTCCGCAAGCAGCACGTGGAGCTGTGGAACGAGACGCTCGATTGGATCGAGTCGGTCGCGCTCTCGACGCCGCTCGCGGCGTGAGACGCTGGCGTGACCTTGGAGGTCGGCCAGCGAGCCGGTAGTTTATCCCGATGCGACGCATCCTCCTGCTCTCGCTCCTGCTCGTTGCCTGTGGAAAGAAGCGTGAGGACGGTCCGCTCGACGTGCAGATCGGGGCGCAGCGGAACACGTGGTCCCAGTGCTTCATCGTTCACCAGAAGCTGCTCGGCTCGAACCACTCGATCGATCTCACGTGTATGAAGGACGGCAAGGAAGACCTCAACGTCCTCGTGATGACGCCGGCGAGCTCGCTCGCAGAGACCGTGGGCAAGCCCATGCAGCTCGATTTCGAGAAGGACAACCCCGGCCTCGAGTACGCAGAGATCGTTCAGACCCACTTCAGCCTCGGGGGCAAGCGCTACCAGGGGCACAAGCTCACGCTGACCGTGCAGAGCGCCGACGACAAAGAGGCGAAGGGCACGGTCAGCGGCACGTTCCTCGAGTTCGCGCGCGAGGACGACGACAAGCCGGGGTCGCCGGTGCAGGTCTCGTTCAACTTCGCGCTCCCGATCAAGCGGGTGGATTAGGGGGTGTCCCTGGTTCGTCCTCCACGAGGCGCACGTCGATCTCGAGTGTGCCGCCGAGGATCTCCGCGTAGAGCCGGCTCTGTGCGATCACCTCGTCCATCCCCGACAGCTCGAGGATCGCGAAGCCGCCGACGAGCTCCTTCGACTCCGCGAAGGGCCCGTCGTGCACCTGCAGGTCGTTGTTGGTGAACACCAGACGCTTGCCCTTCGCGCTCGGGTGCAGCGAATGCGCGCGGACCAGCACGCCGGCCTTCGTCATCTCCGTCTTCAAGCGCGAGATCGCGGCCTTCTGCTGCGCGCTCCGGCCGCCCGACTCGGTGGCCCGGTCGGCCTTGTCGATGAGCAGCACCTGCAACGGGGGATTCTCGGGCGCGGGCATGAGACCGATGTCCCACGGCTCGTTGACCTTGCCGACCTCGAGCTCGCCGTCGCCGAGGATCTTGCCGTACCGCTCCGCCCACCCGAGGGCTTCCTCGTGGGTGCGCACCTTGAGGAGCAGCGTCGCCGCGGGCAGCTCGTGCTCGCCGCGGTAGGCTTGATCGTGGATTGCCCGTTGCGGAAGACCAAGCGGGTTCGTGTCTTGCTGCCCGCGAGCCCCGCTCCGTCGAGGAGTCGGCCTGCTTTGGCGTGCTCGCCGATGAACGCGCCCATCTTGTTCACGATCTCCATCGACGGCGGGTTGCCGGCCTCGGTGTTCGGATCGTTGTTGTGCATCATCATGAAGCGCATCGTCGTCTCCTAGCGTGAACGCGGAGCGGCATCTGCCGGCTCCTTCACGAACGCGACGATCGACGCTCCGCCCGATCGACGGAGCCGCGGTTCTCTTTGTAAGTGGCGAAAATGACTGATGAAGTCTCGCGGCATCCGGGACGCCCGGCCGGTTGCGCTCCCAGCGTGGTGCCGAGCTCGCTACTTCGCGCACTCGTCGGGCGTGGGCACCGGGCTCGTGTAGCTGTCGCTCGGCGCGATCGGCGCCGCGGTGAAGCCGACGGCGACCGACATCGCGTCGCATTCGCGCGTGATGTCCTGCAGCTTCGGTGCGCCGCTGACCAGGTCGGCCGACTGGGTCACGATCGCCGCAATTTGTTCGAACGTGGCGTTGCCGGGGCAGATCCCGATGCTCCTCATCGCGGCCTCCATCGCGGCGATAAACTTGGCGGTGTTCGACGCACCAGCGATGGTGCCCGACCCGCCGGTCGCTACATCGAAGCTGATCACCGCACCGTCGAGCGGGATGCGCATCGTTGCGCGGACGAGCAACACCGGGACGATCGCAGTGCCCATGCCGGGCTCGCCGCTCACCCAGGCGCCGCCGGCCATATACCCTCCAGGGAACTTGTAGAGCGGCTGCTTCGTTGCGTCGACGGACGAGGTGTCGATCGGCCACTTGTCGGCGCCGGCCCATTTCGGCGGCCCGGCGTGTGCGCCGGCGACGAAGAGCGCGCCGGGGACCGAGGCGTTGTCGGCCGCACCGACGTTGTCGAGGCGGAGCAGCAGCGTGGACTCGCCGCTGGCGATCATGCTGTTGGCTGCCTCCTCGGTGTCGGCCTTCAGCGACTTCAAGACCGACATGAAATGCTGGCCGAAGTTGTTGTCGCGACCGAGCTCGCCATCGGTGAGAACGAAGCTCGCCGAGCCCGCGCGTCGCTTGCAGGAGTTGTTGCTCGTCTTCGAGTCCTCTTTGGTGGTGGTGCGCGCGTCGAGGTCGAAGCCGTACTGCTTCCACGCATTCGCATCGGCCACGCCGGTGACGCGATGAGTGACCCCGAGCTGCAGCTTGCGCACCGCGAACCACTTGGTCGCGCCCCCGGAGCCCATCGCCGTCGGCCGCGGCGGCGGAGTCGCACCGGGGATGCCGGGCCCGGGGCCGGCTTCCGGCGAGGACGCGTCGGCGTCGACCTGCGAGCCGGTGTCGACCTGCGAGCCGGTGTCGACCTGCGAGCCGGTGTCGACGGGCGTTCCCGTGTCGCCGTCGCCGCCGTCGGGGCTCGCGGGGGCCTCGACGACCGTGCTGCCACAGCCGACCAAGAGCAGGGTGACGATGGAGAGGCGAAGCATGCTCAAGAGTAGGCGCCGCTGGCGGCGCGTTACGCCACGCAGACGTCGCCCGCGCGTAGCGTTGGCGGCGCAGTGGCTTGCTCGCCATCATGATGTGCGGCGCGCTAGCCCGACTCGGCTACTTTCTGGACCGATCGGGCTTGGTACTCGCGAGGACGTTCCGAACGCCACGCTCAGGCGTGGGCCGCACGACGCTTTCGCGCCTGTCGCCGTCTCCGGACCACGAGCAGCAGCGCGGTGCAGAGAATCGCGGACGACGCGCCAGCGGCGCGTGACCGGGAATGGCTACAACCGCCGCCTTCGTCGCCGACGCTGCCCTCTCCGCCATCGGCGGGCCCGACCCCGACTTCGCTCGCCGCAGCCGTATCGACGGCCTCGAACGTGTCGGCGACGGCGGTCTCCGCCGCGTCGTCCAACGTCGCGTCGATCCCCTCATCCGTGTCGAAGCCTGCATCCGCGCTCGCGTCGGAGCCTGCATCCGCCCCCCCGTCGACGCCGCCATCGGCGGGGCACGCGGCAGGTTGGCATGTCGCTTCGCGGCAGGAGTATCCGGGCGCGCAATCGGAATCGGCGCCACAACTCTTGAGGCAGCCGGTCAACCTACAAGCGTAGGCCCCGCAGCTGACGGCGGCCGCGGGACAAGCTCCGCTGCCGTCGCAGTCTGTTTTGGGGGTGTAGGCACTTCCGTTGCAGTCGGCGAGGTGACAGAGCGTCGTGCTCGGGGCAGGGCTCGCAGTGCACGCAGTGCGCTTGATTCCGTCGCACGCCGCCGTCATGCAGGGTTTGTCCGGATCGACAACGCATGGAGGGCGGGGAGCTCGCGGGACGCCTGTCGTCGGCCTGCAGCTCCCCGCATTCGGGAAGACGTTGCAGCCCTCGCATTGTCCGGTGCACGCGGAGTCGCAACAGACGCCGTCGACACAGAAGCCCGTCGCGCACTCCGAGGGCGACGTGCATGGTGGGACGCACTTGCCCGCGACGCAGTTGTAGCCGGAGCGACAATTCCCCGCAGTCGTACAAGTTGATTTGCAGAAACTGCTGACACCGCTGCCGGTGCATAAGCCGGGCGAGCAGTCGGTGGCGGTCTGAACACAGTGACCCGCCCCGTCGCACTTACTCGCGAGCACGTACTCGAAGCTCAGGCAATCGTTCGCGCAAGAGTTGCCTGCAGGAAAGTGACAGGCGAGCGGATCGATGCCGTCGCAACGCGCTCCGCAACGCAAATACTCCAAGTCCCCCTTGGAGGGTGGGGGGCTGGTACACGCGGGGCGCCCGAACTCGGGAAAGCCGAGCTTGGTTCGGCAAGTTCCCGCGGGCGTGGCGCTGCAACTCTCGCACTGACCACTGCACGCGCGATCGCAACACACGTGGTCTGCGCAAAATCCGGATTTGCATTCGGAGCCGGTGCCGCAGGTCGTACCGAGCTCCTTCGCACCCGGGCCACAACGCCCCGTGGCGTCGCAATGCATGCCGCAGGGACACGAAGCAGTGAGGCAGCAGCGGCCGTCGACACAGGCGCCCGAGAGGCAGGCTCCCGCTCCGTCGCACGCGCTCCCCTCGACCTGTCGGGACCAACGAGCGACGTTCTTCGTGCCGCCGTCGACGTCGACGTACGAGTAGCCGCCGCTGAACAGGACGGAGCCGTCGCTGAGGAGGGCAGTGCTCGCGGGGGAGTCGACGAAGGGCGGCGACGCGTTGGCGAGCACGTTCGTCGTCGGATCGAACACCGTGAACTTGGGAGACGAGGTGAGGAGCACCTTCCCGTCGGAGAACCGAATCCCGTCGCCAAAATAGGGGGGCGTCGAGCCCGGAAGGATGATCGTCGACCACGTCCCGGTCGTTGGCTGGAACACGTACGGTGGGACGAGCACGCGCCCATCGAGGAGCGAGACGGCTCCGACGCCTCCGGGCGATGGGCTCGGCGTTGCGGCCGCGGTCACCCAGGTGCTCGTCGACGTCCGGAAGATCTTCGCTATCCCTGTCACTCCGACTGCGATCACGTCGCCGCCCGGAAGAATCGCGGTGCTCTTTCCCTGTGCGGCGAGCCCCGGTGCAGGCACAGCGGACCAAGTGTCTGCAGTCGGATCGTAGATCTCGGCGCCGTCGAGCCAGGAGACCGACATCACGCGGCCGTCGAGGAGTGGCACGAGCGCCCATGCGCGTCCGACAGCCATCGCGCTCGTGGACACCCACGTCGCGGTGGAGGGCCTGAAGATTTCGGCCTGCGGCGCGTCTTGGTCCACGAAGAGGATTCGTCCGTCCGTCAATCTCGCGGTCTTGAGCCGGTAGTGGGCGCGCGGCATGCTCGGAGCGGAGCTGGCCGTCGCTTTCGCGAGGTCGAGGTACTCCGTGGTCGCCTTGCCGATGCAGGGAGTGATGGAGTCGTAGGAACAAGCGGAACCACCAGCGACCAGCACCCTTCCGTCGGGCAGCTGTACAGTCGCGTGGTGATGTCGCCTCTCGATGAGCGTGAGGCCCACGGACGACCACACGGGATCGACCACGACCGGAAAGGACGACGCACGCGTGTCCACGTCGAGCGTCAACGTATCGTCGGTCACGGACGCCGACACGACGCTCCGCTTGCCGGTTGCGTCGACCGCGAAGGGCGGCGCGCCGTCGAACACCACACGCCCGTCGTGGTCCACGGCCTCGATGCGTCCATCCCGGACACGCACCGACGCGATGCCGGGGCCGCGCGATAGGTGGTAGCGCGCGGTCCCGGGGGCACGCTCGCTCCGCAACACCCGCAGCTCCTCGACCGTCGAGGCGCCCGCCACGAGCACGAGATCGGTATCGACTCGTGCGTGGTCCATGACAAGCGCGGTGCCCGAGATGACGGGCGGTCGATCGACGACGTCGAGCGGCTGGATCTCGAGCCACGTGTCGTTCCGCGCGGCGATGGCCAGCCGAAGGGGCGCACCCGACGTGCGTGGCAGGCGAGCATCGAGGCGACCGAGCGACGACCACCCCATGGATGTGCCGGGGAGGGACGGCGCGACCCATCGAAATCCGTCCTCGTCGCGCCGGAGCGAGCCGGTTCCGTTGAGGAGTCCCGAGAACGCCGAGAGGCCTCGGACCAGCTCCAGAGTCGCGGGCCGTGCGACCGCGAGTTGCGCCCGCTCGGGCGCGCCTTCGTGTGCCGAGCAAGAAAGCCCGAGCAGCGCGAGGGCAGAACACGCAGCAGCGATGAGGGAGAGGTCGCGGCGGTGGTGAACGGACCTCATCCATGGTTCGTTGCACGAGAGGCCGGCGCGTTCAATGGCTTCCATCACCGCGTTTGCGTTCGGGACCGCTGGCGGTCAGCGAGCGATGAACGGCTAGAGCTTGCAGGCCGAGGGCGTGCCGACATCGATCGACGCGAGCTTGAAGCCCGCGACGATCGCCGGCGGCGGTCCGCTCGTCTCGGTGAGCTTCCCGTATTGCAGGAGGTAGTGTTTGCCCGGCGAGAAGACGACCTTCTCGAGCACGTGCACGCACCCGAGCTGCGCGCCGCGCGCGCCGGTGATCCACGGCGACTGCGTGGCTGCGCCGCGGTTGCAGCCCGCGAACGCGGTGTCGCCGAAGTTCGTCGCGGAGACGCTCGCGATCGTCAGCGGTCGACCGGTCGGGACCTCGATCCACGCGAACGCGCCGAAGGGCTTCTTGTATTTGTCGTCGCCCGTCGTCACGCCCCGGAGCGCGCAGCCGTAGCCCAGCCCGTGGTTCGCGATGCCAGACATCGCCGACTGCGCCGCGTTCGGGATCGAGCTGAACGCGATGGTCTCACCGCCGGCGCGGATGTCCTTGCCGTCCTCGAAGAGCTTGAGCGTCGCCCACGGCCAGTTGCCCGCCCACTCCGCGCCGTACCAGAAGAAGCGCAGCTTCTCGAAGTCGTACGCCTTCGCGTCGCAGCCGCCGACGGCCGGGAACTGGCTCCGCTGGCAGAGCGGCTCGCCCGACTTCTCCGGACCGACCTGCCCGTAGACCGTCTTCGTCGGATCGCAGACGTCCCACGCCTTCTGCTCGTTCGCGCAGTCGGCCTCGCCGCGGCGCTTGCAGATTTCGAGGAACGTACGCTCGGCGCCGCAGCGAGTGCGATCGTTCCAAAACGTGCTCCACAGGTCGGCGTGGAGGAACGCGCGCGCGCCGGTACCGCTGTCGGCCGGCGGGGCGCTCGAGTCGCTGCTCGCCTCGGGAGCGACCGCGGAGTCCTCGGCCGCGTCGTCGATGGCAGCGCTATCGCTCGCGGGTGGGCCGCCGTCCAACGCCGCGAGCTCGCCGCCGCCCGAGGCCGAGCAGCCAAGGAGGAGCGCGGCGAGGGTGACCGAGCGCATCGCTGTGCAGCTTACCGCCATTGCCTGTTCGCGGCCCGCTCACGAAGAAGGAGGAGCAGTCCGCGAAGCCGCGACGCGACTGTGCGCCGAGCATCTCCTCTCCATGTGGGTCGAGACGATCTTCTCCCGAGAGGACCTCAGGCAGCTCCTCGACGAGCTGCTTCCGGCCAAGATGCGCCTCGGGGACCCGAGCGACGACGCTTGGCTCGCGCTCTACGATCTCGGCGAGGTCGTGCTCGTGCCCGAGACCGGGCTGCGGGTCACCTGCAAGGCGAAGCTCCGGTGGGACGTCGCGGGGATCGCGATCCCAGTCACTTTGCAGTCTCTCACCGTGCTGTTGCGTCCGGTGATCGTCAAGCGCGAGACGGGGGACGTGCTCTCGTTCGGGCTCGAGATCGAGCACGCGGACCTGGTCAATGTCCCCTCGTTCATCGACGGGGCGCTCACCGACCGCGTCAATCGCGAGCTCGCGGCCAAGCAAGACGACATGGCCTGGGACTTCACGACCGCGCTCTCCCGGCTCATCCCCTTGCCGCCGCGCGTCGATCCCATTGACGCGATCGACCTCAAGGTTGCGTGGGGAAAGTTGCGCATCGACGCGGACGCCCTGGTCATCGCCGTGTCATTCCAAGCGCACTTCCTCCGCGACGGCGCCGCCATCGTCGCTCCCATCGTCCGCTCCGTGCCGCCCCCGGTGCTCGCGCGTGCGCTCCGTCCGGGGCCGGGTGCGCTGTTGATGGCGAGCGGCGTCGCGTTTCTCTCCGGCGCCATCGTGGCGTCGATGTGGACGCGTGCGCGCGCGCCCGTCTGGTAATCGCGAGCTACTTGGCGAACCCCTCGAGCTTCGTCACGAGCTCGCTCGAGAACGTGCCCTGCGCGAGCTTCTGACGCGCCTGCTTGAAGATGGCTTCCCACTTCCCCTTGTCGTCGGCGGAGGGAGTGGTGACGGTCATCTTGCTCTTGAGGCGTCCGAACGCGGAGTCGTCCTCGCTGCGGATCTTCGTAGTGAGCGCCGAGGCGGCGACCTTCGCGGTGTCGGTCAGGATTTGTTTGAGGTCGGGGGGCAGCGCGTTGGCGCGCTTACTCGAGAGCACGGTCGCGCCAATGGCGACGCCGGTGACGAGATCGTCGAGGTTGTCGAGCTTGCCGGCCCACTGCAGTTGCTCCGCGACCAGGCAGGGCGCGACGACGACGTTGACCGCGCCGGTGTTCAGGTTGGGCAGCACCTCGGGAACGTTGAGCGGAACGCCGGAGACGCCGCCGATGACGCTGAAGAGAGCCGGCGTGTTGGAGTCCGCGCGGATAAAGAACGGCTTCTTTCCCTTGAGGTCGTCGGGGACCTTCACTGCGAAGCCCTTCGACATGATGCGCACGAGACCCACGTCTCCCCAGCCGGCGATGAAGAAGCCCGCGTCCAGCGCGCCCTTCTCGAAGTCGCCCCGCAGCGCGTCGCGCGCCTTGTCGAGCTTGCTCCAGCTCGTGAACAGCCCGGGCATCTGCAGCGCGAGGATCGGCTTGTAGATCTTCCCGAGCCCCACGCCGGTCACGACGGCGCCGTCGAGCTGGCCGGACTTTATCTTCCCGACCATCGCGTCCTCGTCGCCCTGTTGACCGTTGTAGAAGAACTGGAGCTCGAGCTTCCCGCTGCTCTTCTCGTTCACGGCCTTGATCCAGGTCTCGAAGACCTTTCCCCAGGGGCTCGACTTCGGAGCCAGCGTTCCGATCTTGATGGTCTCGGCGGCGGCGCGGGCGCGGCCCGTCGCGCCGAGGCCCCCGACCAGGGTCGCACCACCGAGAAGCTTGAGAGAGGTTCGCCGCAGCATGGGATTCCTCGGAGCGGTCTTTATTGAACGACGCGCGACGTCGGTTCCGTGCAGCAGGCATGCCGAGCCGCGCCTACCGGGCGTGAGCGTTTGCGTCGCCTGGAGCGCCGCAAGCTCTGCGTCCGACGCGTCGATTGCGTGGCGTTGTCTGGTCTCTCGCTTGGGTTGATTGTACGGGCCCGGCACAGCCGTCATCGGCTCTGCGTGCGAGCGAGCCGCTCGGGGGACGCTACATGCAGGTCAAGCAGGTCCTTTCGTGGGCGGCGATGCGCACCGGGCGCTCGGTGATCCTCGGAGACATGAACTCGTCGCCGATGGCGACGGGGCTCGACAACTACGGACAGGCCACCCTGGATCGACAAGGGCGCCGTGAAGTCGACGCTGGTCACGTTCACGGGAGCGATCACTACGGCTTCCGTGCGGTCGTGACGATTGCTCCCTGATGTCGGCGAACTGCTAGGGGTCGACGGGACGGCAGTCCTTGAACGTGGAGACCACCTCATCGACCTTCGCGAGCGTGCCCGCGAGCATCACCTCCTCGTTCGTAAATAGGGGTGCCTCGGCGAGCACCGGGCAGCGAACGGCACCCGAGCGGGTTGCCGCTCGAACCTCGACGTACCCGTCGTCCACGCGCGCAATGCCCCGAACGGCGAAGGCCTTGCCGAGCATCGAGGCGCGCAGCTTCGTGTCGTCGACGTCGGCCAGGAATTGGAGGAGCGGCATCACCCGGGCACCGCGCTGCGAAGCTGTCACCCCGAACGTCCGCGGGTGCGCCGAGATCAGCTTGCAGCCGGCCACCTCGAGCAACAGCCGCGGCTCGTCGCCGATCGGAACGCCGGGCGGCGTGTTCGGCCGATGTTTGATCGCGTTGAACGTGCCCTCGACCAACACGACGTCGCCCACGTGCGCGGTCGGCTGTCCCTCCTCGGGCGGGTTGCAGTGGATGCCGCGGAAGGTCGCGCCGAGCGACATTTTCATCGCCGCGCCCTCCTCGGGGAAGCGGCTGGCGAGGTGACCGGAGATGCGGATGGCCTTACCCGCCCACGCGTTGTCCGGAGGCTTGTCGAGATCGACGTGGGCATACGCGGCGAGGATCTGCGTCGCTTGAACCGGGCCCGCCAACGAGGGCGTGGCGGAGGCCGAGGACGACGAACCCGCGGCGGGATCGGGTGTGGCCCGCTGCGTGCGCTGACAAGCGAGCAGCAGCACCAGCAGGGGCAGACCGCGCGACGGGGCGCCTGTCACTTCGCGTCTGCGGCGAAGCAGTAGAAGTACCCGTTCCCGCCCGTGCTCACGAGGTTCGCCTGGCTGCAGCCCGAGCTCGCGTGCGCGGAGTTCCACGACGTGGGATTTGCGCCGCCGCCGGCGCGGTCGTGGTGGCCGACGAGCGCGCTGCCGGTCGTGTTGCTCGTCCAGCTCTTGCACGTCGTGTCGGGATCGGCGGTGCTCGCCGTGCCGTCGGCCTTCGTGCCGGTGAGGATGTCGTGTTGGTTCGGGCTGTCGCCTCGACCGTTCACGACCGCGCCCTTCTCGTTCAGCGCGGTGGCCTTGGTGAGGTTGTTCATCGCGCTGTGGAGCTCGGCGACGTTGCTCGCGATCTTTACCCCGGCCGCGTTGAGCCACGGCCCGGCGCCGATCCGGTCTTTCGCGTTCACGGCCGCCGTGCCGCCGCTCGCCGGCACGCTCAGGTACGCGCGCCAGGTTCGACCACCCGCGCCCACGGCTGTCGCGAGCTTCGCGCAGTGCGCGTCTGCGCCCGCGAGCCCACCGAGCTTGCCGCCATCGAGCCCGACGCTGGTGATGAAGAAGGAGAGCGTGCTCGCAGGCGCATCGACGACGGCGTCTCCCGGCGACGTATCGGGCGTCATCGAGTCGTCGCCCGTCGTCGCGGTGTCGCTGGCGACCGCGGTGTCTGTCGCGGTCTCGGTCGTGGTGCTCCCGTCGTTCGGATCGGCAGTGGGGGTGGAGCTGCCCGAGCAGGCGGTGGTCACGAGCAGAGAAGCCAGGAGCGCGCGCATCTCGACATCATGCCAGACCCCTCACTCCTCGTCGTCTCCGCCGGCGCGCCCGTCTGGTCGCTCTCCCGCTCAAACACGGAACGGTGACGTCGCCGATCTCGAGCAACGGGTACTCGGTCACGCGCTCGCCGCTCATTCCGGCGGATCGCCGATTGCGAGCCATCGGGTGGGCGACTGGGGAGCGCTCATCTTGCCTTCACGGACGCACGCGCCCGACGGCCGTTACAGCGCGGGCAGTTTGCGAATGACCGCATCGCGGTGCTTGCCGCCCGTCGTCGCGCCCATCGACCAGCCCCCCGCGATCACGTCCCCGCAGGCGTCGATCGTGACCGAGTGGAACGCGTCCTCACCCTCCGAGGCGCCCTGCCATGACCACAGCGCCGCGCCCGTCGGCGCGACGGCGATGGCGAAGGCGTCCGACCCACCGCGCGTATCGTCACCCACCGTTTCGCCGACCGCGACGATGACGCCGCTCGGCGAGACGGCCATGTCCTCGATCCATTCGGCGCTCGCGCGGCCGAGCTGCCTGACCCACCTTGCGTTCAGGGTTATCGGGTCGAGCTTGGCGACGAAGGCGTCTTGTCCGCCGTAGTGCGCTTCCCCCAAACGCCGCGCGGTGGAACCCGCGATGAGCAGATCGCCGTCCTTGGCGAACTTCGCGGCAGCGATCGTCTCGAGCGGGCCCGCGCTCCACACGTGGCGACGCATCAGGCGACCCGCTCGATCGAGCTCGATGATGATCGCGCCGCGGCCCGCTCCCGCCTCGGCTGATCCGACAGCGAAGGTGTGGCCCGCAGCGTTGACTGCGATGGCGCGGCCTCGGTCGGAGCTCTCGGTCGAAGCGTGCCAGGTCCAGAGCCGGTTCGGTGCGCTGCCGGGGAGCAAGTCGAAGAACGCAACAAATGGATCCTCCCACGCCTCCACGGCGGAACCGACAACGTGGACATCGGTGTAGCCGCCGATCGCGAGACCGGGACCCTCACTGGCGATGCGCATGGGGTGGTCGGGCGCCGCTGTCCCGAGCTGGGTGAGCCCGTGCATCACGCCGGCTGGGTCGACGCGTCCGTAGACGAGATCGAATGAACCCTTGTTGGTGGCCCCGCTCAGGGCTCCGCGCGTCCGTCCTGCGAAGTACACCTGCCCGTCCCAGTGAACCGCGACGGCGTCGACGGCGTCCGTCGTGTTGGTGTCGACGATTCGCTCAAAGCCGGCGCCGCCGCGGAGCAGCTGGCGCACGAAGCCCTTGGAGTCGCCGGTGGGGCCGTCGTTCGCTTCACCGAGCTTGCCGCCGGTGTAGCCCACCGCGTACACGGCGCCGCTCGCATCGCTCGCGAGGCCGAGCACCTCGTCGTCCATCGCGGATCCCCACTGCAGGTCGCTGAAGGGACGCTCGCAGTGGACCGGCTTGCTGTCGTCGAGCTCCGTCGTATCGACGAACGCGGTGTCGGTTTGAATCTCCGCATCGCGCGTGTCGGTCGCGGAGTCCTGTGGGCTCGAATCGGCGAGCGGCTCGACGTCGTTGCCGCTGCTGCAAGCCGCCAGGAAGACCGAGAGGGACAGCAAGTGGCGCACCTTGAAATGGGCGAGGGTGTCGGTGAGGCGATTCGCAGTCGTCTGCATCGGGCGCTCCTTTTGTGCGGGCTGTCCCGAAGACGCAGCGCTCGGATGCGCATTACGGCGCGCGCAACCGCGTGCTCGTGGCGCACGCTCGGGCCACGGTGCTCCGAGCGAGGCCGAGCAGGATCCCTCGCCCTTGGTCTATGGTATTGGCGTGTCGCTGTTCGTGCTCATCGCGCGCGATGCACCGGTCGCGGTCGTCATTCGCCGCGGCCCGTCGGCGTGGGTGCACCTGACGCTGTGGGACATGCGAACGGACACGTTCACGCCGGGCGCGTGGTTTCGCGGAAGGATCTACGCGGAGAAGTGCGATCTGTCGCCCGACGGCGAGCTGTTCGTCTATTCGGCGCACCAGGGTCGCCGCCTCGGTACGAGCTACTCGGACTCCTGGACTGCGGTGAGCAGGCCGCCGTGGCTGCACGCGCTCGCTCTCTGGCCGATGCACACGACGTACGGCGGCGGCGGGAGGTTCACGGGCAAGCGCCGTTTGGTGCTGCGCGGAGCGGGCGCCGCGCACCCGGAACATCCGCCGCACGGGCTCGAGATCGTGGGGGGCGAGGCGCCGGTGCACGCGTCGACAACCGAGGTCGAGGGCGCAGACTGGTCGGGGCGCGACCACGACAATCGCCTGCTGTGCGCGCGCGATGGTCGCATCTATCGCGACAACATCGAGCTCGCCGACCTCAGAGCGCTGAAGCCAGATCCGCAGCCCGCCCCGGAATGGGCAACCCTCCCCCTCCGCGCACGTTAGCCAGACAGGCGCGCGCGTCAGCGAGCGCCTCGCCCCGCCATGCGGGTCGAAGCTGCTACTGTCGGCGGCATGCTGCGACCCTCTACCTTCCTCATCGTCGCAGTCATCGGGTGCAGCGAGGAGCCGGACCTGAAGGACACGCCTCCCGTGCAGGACACCAGTCCCGAGGTCGTCGCCGACACCGCGCCCACCGGATGTCCTCCCCCCACCGGCGCGCCGATCGAGCACTCGGGCAACATCGACAAGGACGAGACGTGGGCCGCAGGAGTGCATCACGTGAAGTTCACCGTCGGTGTTCGCAAGAACGCCACGCTCACCCTCGAGCCCTGCGTGGTCGTGAAGGTCGCGGTCAACTACGGGATCGCCGTGGGCACCGGCAACGCGGGGGACGGGGGCACGCTCGTCACCAAGGGCACCGCCGAGCGCCCGGTGCTCATCGAGCGCCTCACGGGCGCGTGGGCCGACGTCCTCGTCAGCTCCAAGGGCAAGGTCGATCTCTCGTACACCACGATCTCCGGCGGCGGCGGCGCTGCATCGCGCGGAGGCGCGGGGCTCCACCTCTTCGGCGACCAGTACCTACCGCTGCAGGCGCTCGCCAAGGTCAACCACGTCACCATCGAGGGCAGCGCGAAATACGGCGTCGTCACCGAGGGGCACGCCGGGTTCGACACCACCTCCGAGGCGCTCACCATTCGCGGCTCGATGCAGATGCCGATGCTCATGACGTCACCGGCGCTCGGCACCATTCCGACGGGCACGTACACGGGCAACACCATCGATGCGATCCGCGTCAGCGGCACCGGCGCCGGCGAGATTCTCGAAACGGACGTGACGGTGAGGGATCGAGGAGTGCCGTACGTCATCGGCGGCGAGGGTCGCTTCGGCGAGCTCTCCGTCGTCGGCAAAGTGGGAACCACTCCGGTGCTCACGCTGGAGGCTGGCGTCACGCTCAAGTTCGTGGCCAAGGGCGGGCTGTTCCTCGAGCGCACGACCGGCCTCGCGCCGGGCAAGGGCGCGCTCGTCACCAAGGGCACCGTCGACAAGCCGGTGGTGCTCACCAGCGCCGAGGCCACGCCCGCGCCCGGCGACTGGCTCGGCGTTTGGTTCGGCGGCGTCCCGAGCGACAAGAACAGCGTCGATCGAGCGCGCATCGAGTACGCCGGAGGCACCACCGGCACCAGCAACTTCTCCTGCGGGACCCCTCTCCGCACCGATGCCAACCGCAACGAGGCCGCGGTCCTCATCCTCGGCGTCCCGACCCGGGCGTTCATCACCAACACCACCATCTTCAAGAGCGCAGCCAACGGCATCGAGCGCGGATGGGCCGGCGCTGCGATCAGCTTCCTTCCCACCAACACGTTCACCGATGTCGCGTACTGCCACGAGACCCATCCCAAGGACGACAAGGGCGCGTGCCCGACGCCAGTGCCCTGCCCGCGCTGAGCGCAGCGGCCGATGCCGCTTCCGCATGCGGGTGGATTGAGCTACGCCCGTCGGTCCTCACGAAAGGGGGCTGACGATGAAGAAGTTTCTCGTTCTCTACAAAGCGCCGTCGACGTCGTTCGAGCAGATGATGAAGGCGACGCCCGAGCAGCAGAAGGCCGGGATGGACGCGTGGATGGCGTGGGGTGCGAAGGCGAAGGCCGCGATCGTCGACATGGGCGCGCCGCTCGGGAAGGGCATGCGCGTCACCCCCGCGGGCGCCAGGGACGAGCGCAACGACCTCGGCGGCTACTCGATCCTCCAGGGCGAATCGAAGGAAGCCGTCGCCAAGTCGCTCGAGGGACATCCCCACTTCATGATGCCGGACGGCTTCATCGAATTGGTCGAGATCATGCCCATCCCCGGCATGTAGGCTCTGCTTCCCGCCATGAGCCCCGCCGACATCGATCTCGTGCGCTGCCTCGGTCCAGTCTCCGGGTGGCGCGCGTACCTTGTCGCGGGGCTCCTCGCGGTCGGATGCCAAAAGGGGCAGGACGCGACGGCCACGCCGGATCCGAGCGCGTCGACCGCCGTCGACGCGAAGGCCGAGTTCGCCGAGCTCGTGTGCAAGTCGCTCGAGCTATCCGGTTCCAAGGAGCGCGACCGCCGCCGGCGCGCGCAGGACGCGGCGCGGTGGGTCGCCCAGAACGCCAAGGTCAAAGCCACTCGCGACCCATTCGAAATGCTCAGCAAGCCCGGGGTCGCGGTGGATTCCTACGCGGAGATCATCACCGGAATCGCCAAGGACATCGGCGCCAACGTCCGCCCGTGCACGCTGCTCGAGTTCCTGGCCAAGCTGCCGAAGGGGCCCGTGGTGACGGTCGAGGGCGACAAGGTCCTCTTCGACTACAAGCCGGTCGACACCTTGGCCGACGCAGCGGCAGCGAAGGCCGCCGCCAAACCCGTCGTGCTCGCCAACTTGCTCGCGGAGATGAAGTCCGCAGCCAAGCGTTGGCGCGAGACCCACCCGAGCTCCGAGACCTTCCCGGGCGTGTTCGTGCTGGAGGCCGCGTCCGAGCTCGACGCCTTCTACGTCAAATGCATCATGCTCACGGCGAGCACCGCGGGCTTCGACAAGCTCGAGCCTCTCGTTCGTTGAGCTCAGAGCGCGCCGACGAAGCGGACCAGCGCGAACGGATCGGGCGTGGAGCCCGTGGCGAAGCGCACCGCCTGGCCGTTGAGGAGGTACAGACCGATCGGCGTCGCGACCACGTCGGTCATGCCGCTCGGCACCTCGATCTCTTTCGCGTCGGCGCTCGACCAGTCCGCCAGACGCGGCGTCACGCGAACGAGCTCACTCGTGAAGGCCACGTAGACCGACCCACCGTGGTAGGTCATGCCGTCCGCGCCGGCGAGTAGCGTCGACTTGTCGGAGAAGTTGCCGGTGATCTCCACGTCGCGCACCGCCCTGGTCGCGAGATCGACGCGCACGATCCGTGGCGAGAGGTACACCAGGCTCAGCAAGGCGGACTCGTCGGGGAGCACGACCATCGAGTTCTGCCCGACGACGCCGCCCTCGAGCTTCGTGCTCGTCACGAAGAGCTCCGGCGCGGTCGTCTCGCCGACCCGATAGATGTTCCCGACCTCGCGATCGCCGACATAGCCGCGCCCATCCTTGGTGAGGGCGACGTCGGTGCAGGTGGCGTCCGGAGCTGCCTTCGCGAGCGCGTGGTTTGCGACGCGCGCGCCGGTCGTGAGATCGAAGATCCAAATGAACCCTGCGCGCTTCGGCGAACGGTCATCCATCGCGCAGACCCACAGCCGCCGTCCCGCCGCGTCGACGGTCATGCCGAGCGTCCACCACTTGCCCGGCGCGGTTTCGCGAAAGAGGAGCGAATCCTCGCCGGTCGTCGCATCGACGCGGTGCACCGAGCCGTCGCCGAGGCTGCCGACGTAGAACGCGTGCCCGCCCTCGTCGTAGGTCCCACCCTCGGGGTACTTCGCGGTCAGCGGATAGCGGTCGAGGAAGGTGCGCGGCGAGGCGTCGACCTCGGAGGCCCCGCCATCCATGGTCGATCCCGTGTCGGGCGGACTCGCCTCGTGCGCATCGGCGGCCGCGTCGGCTGCCGGCGGGTCGACGAGGGCGCCCTCATCGGCGAGGTCGGCGGGGACGGCGGGGCCGCCGTTGCCACAGGCGGCGGTCGAGAGGACGGTGGCGAGTGCGACGAGCCGGAACGTGTGAGCCATGGACGGGTACCTCCGCGTCCAACCATGGGTAGGCAGCCAGGGGCGCGCGATGCGTCAACGCGACAAACGCGTGCGCGGACGCGACACGGAGGGTTCAACCGCGGCGGCGAGGGCTGTGCCCGGTCCAGCGACGGAACGCGTGGTGGAACGCGCTCGGCGTCGAGAACCCGAGCGCGAACGCGATCTCTGCGACCGAGGTGTCCGGGTGGGCCAGCTGCGCGATCGCGCAGTCGCGCCGCACATCGTCGACCACGCCACGGAAGGTGAGGCTCTGATCGCGCAGCCGTCGCTGCAGCGTGCGGGAGCCGATGCCGAGCTGTCGCGCCACCGTCTCGAGCGAGGGCTCGCCGCGCGGGAGGAGCTTTCGGATCGTCGCGCGGGCCCGAGAGAGGAGATCGTCGTCGTGCGGCAGCGCTTCGAGCGCGCGCGCGGCTTGCGCATCGAGAATGTCGAGGAGCACGGGCTGATGGCCGCGCAGGGGGAGCGTGAGATCCGCAGCCGCGCACACCACCGCGTCCTCGGGCGCGCCGAGCTCGACGGGGGCACCGAGCCGCTCTCGGAGCGCTCGAGATGCCGAGCGGTGGCGAAAGGTCACCCGACGCGGGACGAAGCGGCGCGACGTGCCGCGATGGGAGGTCCGCACGAGGTGGGTCAGCGCCATCTCGAACAGCGCGGACACGCGGGGGGTGCAGTCCAGCTCGTAGACGATCGCGACCTCGGCGCCACGGTCCACGACGTCGACGCGCAGCTCGTCGCAGAGCAGCCGCGAGTACCGACAGAAGCGTTCGAACGCGTCGCGGAGCGTGGCGCAGCTCGCGACGACGAACCCGAGGAGGCCGAAGGCCGACGCGTCGAGCAGCTCGGCGACGGAGGCGCCGAACGCGTCGTCGCGTGAGCGCTCGGCGGCCGCAGCGAACACCTGCAGATAGGCCGGCGTCGGCACGCGTGCGTCGCGATCGGCCACGACCGCCGGGTCGAGCGCCGCGGGACCGAGCAGCGCGCGCGCCGACACGCCCTCGCGCTCGGCCCGGGCCAGCACCGCCCGCACCAGCGAGGTCGCGCTGCTCATGAGGCACCAGTATCACGCACGGGCGAGAACAGGTGCCGTGGAGGTCGCCGCTGCACGCGCGCGGATCCCACTGCGCGACCTTCGGGGGCAGCGTCGCCTCGGCGCGCGATTACCCATCGATGACGATGTGGTGCGGCACCCCCGCGGTCATCACCGGCAGGTGCAGGCGATCGGCGCCGTCTACGGCGGCGTGCTCGAAACGGGTCGACGGCGAGGGCCATGAACGGGCTTGGCCGCGCAGCCGGCGAACCGGAGCAGCGACGCGAGCCGGCCCATGGGTTCGTCTAACCTGGCGCGCCCGTTCGCCCGTGACTCCGCGTTCACGGTGGAGCGCGCGCGCCCGGCAATTCTCTGATGGCAGGCTCATTGCTCAGGAGAACGACATGCGCCTCGCTTCTTCGCTCCTCGCCTCCTCGCTGCTTCTCCTCGCCACGACCTCGGCGTACGCCGAGAAGACCTACGCGTATAACGAATCGTTGGGGACGCCCCCGGGTTGGCACGTCGAGGAGCGTCCGCGCACCGCCCTCGCGATCACCGGCGGCGCGATCGCGGCGACGGGCGCGATCTTCTTTGCGTACGGCCTCTCCGAGCAGGCCGCGGCGCGACGACGCGCCGAAGAGCTCCCGCGCGATCCGGGCTTCACCGACACGCCGGGGAGCGGCGGCGAGATTCTGATGTGGACCGGTGGGATCATGGCCGCGGTCGGCTTGCCTCTCTTGATCGTCGGCCTGACCACCAAGCGATCGGTGCTCGTGCGGGACACGTTCGCGGTCGCGCCGATCGTCTCCCCCTCGTTCGGCGGCCTCTCGCTCGCGGCTACATTCTAGAATTCTTGCGCGAGCTCGTGATCGCGTACGTCGCAAATCTTCCGCGCGGACGTGCGCGGATGCGCCGACAGATGATGTAAGTACTCGTGCCGGGAGCACAGCCCAAGGTGATCGGTGCAGTTGTCGCCGTACGGCGCTCACTCACCACGATCCGGGGATGTGACACCATGACAAAAAGTCCGATGCGCCGCGTCGTCGTCTTGCTGGTCGCCGTCTCAGCGCTGGCCGACGCCCAGGGGTGCGCAGCGGGGAGCGCGGCCGATGACCTGAGCTCGGGATACGACAGCGGCAAGACGGCCGTCGACGCCCATGGGTCGGAGCCGACCGACGCGACGCCGACGGACGACGACGCGACGCTGCCACCCGATGCGACGCCGACGCCCGACGCGACGCCGACGCCCGACGCGACGCCGACGCCCGACGCCACGTCGACGCCCGACGCCACATCGAAACCCGATGCCACGTCGACACCCGACTCCACGTCGACACCCGACTCCACGTCGACACCCGATTCCGGCGGCGCCGATACGTCGATGGGCACCCCGGACACCGGGCCCCTGATCGGTCCGGCGTACCCGGTGCTCGACAACTATGCCATCAAGGGCATTACGCCCGACAGCGCGGATCCCGCGACGCTCGCCGGGCACAGGACCGGCAGGATCAAGCTGGACTTCCCCTGGTATGGCTGGGAGCCGAGCCGCAAGAAGGCGCCCTGCGGCGGCGGCGAGCAGGAGTATGACGGATATTGCTATCGCGTCGACGCGGCGACAGACAACGCCATCAAGAAGTGGACGAGCCTCGGCGTGGTCGTCTCGGCTGCCATTTGGGGCGTGCCCACCTGGGCCCGGGTCGACGGGTGCTCGCCATACACGGCGGATCCGTGGTTCCAGAACTTCTGCGCGCCCAAGAACGCGGACGACTTCGCGCGCTTCGCCGGCATGCTCGCTCGCCGGTACAACGGGGGCGCCAACGGTCGAATCGCCGACTTCATCATTCACAACGAGGTGAATCACAACATTTGGTACGACGTCGGCTGCGGTCGCAACGCCGCGGGCGTGGTCGTCGCGTGCAACAAGACCACTTGGATTGCAAACTACGCGGCGAACTTCAACGCAGCGTATGACCGGATCAAGGCCCAGCAGTCCGCGGCGAAGGTTTTGATTCCCTTCGATCAAAACTTCGATACCAGCCTCACCAACCTGAACACGGACTGGCCGCTCATCGGGGCCGAGGAGTTCATCGACGGATTCGCTCCTCTCGCCGGCAGTCGCCAATGGATCGTGGCGTTCCACCCGTATCCCAAGGGCTGGTCGCTGCCGTACATCGATGCCAAGGACCTGCCGCTGGTGACCTTCGGGAACGTCGGCGTCATCGTCGGTCACCTGATGGCGAAGTTCCCGACGAAGCCCCACGCGTGGGAAGTGCAGCTCACCGAGCAGGGCATCAACTCGGCCAAGGGGTCGAGCGAGGCGCTGCAGGATACCGGCCTCTGTAACGCGCACCGCAACGTGCTCGGAACGCCGAATATCACGAGCTTCATTCTCTATCGGTACAAGGACTTCGGCGCGCTCGAGGACGGTTCGGCCATGGGCCTGGTCCGCGGGGACAATACCTTCAAGCCGTCGTGGTACCGGTGGGCCGGGATGAACAAGGCAGGCTCGTACGACTGCGGCTTCAGGACTTGCCCTACACGATCCTTCGGCGCGGCTACCGCGCCGGCTCCGGCCACTGGGCGTCTTCGCGGCTACTCCCCTCGGGGTTCACCCAGGAGAGCAACTGGAAGCTCTTCCGCGATCGCCAGCCCGGCACGGTGATGGTCTTCGAGTGCGCCAAGGGCGCGCACAACTTCCTCACCCTCGACCAGACCTGCGGCGGCGAGCAACCCATGGGACCCGTGGGCTGGATCTACACCTCGAACGTGACGGGAACCGTCCCGCTCTACGCCTGTGCCTCGGCAGGTGGCGCGGACCACATGGTCTCGACGGACCCCGGCTGCGAGGTGTTCGACACGGTGGGGTTGCTCGGATACGCGCTGCCGGGCAAGTAGCGCACTCGGTACGCGCTCTAGAACACGACGTTCGCCCATCGGGCGCGCAGCTCGGCGAGCTGAGCGACATCGTTCGCGAGCGGGGTGTCCCTGATATCGACGCGAGCGAGCTTCGGGCAGGCCTCGAGGATGGTCGGTTCGAGCTCGCGCAGCGGGCAGCTCGAGGCGTCGAGGTGGGCGAGCGCGGGGAAGCCCGCGAGGTCGTCTCGACCGAGCGTTTGGATCGCGCAGCGGGAGAGCGTCAACATGTAGAGCTTCGGGAACGAGACCCGGAGCGCGCTGCCGTCGATGGCGTTGCTGTCGAGGTGAAGGATCTCGAGGTTCGGAAAGCGCAGGAGCGCCCTCGGCAGCGCGCGGAGCCCGCAGTGGGCGAGCGTCGCGAAGACGATTCGTTCGGGAGCGACGTACGCCTCGAGGACCGCTTCGAGGTCGTCGGCGCGGCAGGAGTGCAGCCTGGCCTCGAAGTGCTCCGCGTTCCGCGCGCGGGCGACGAGCGCTGCGGTGATCTCGGCGCGGAGGCGTGCCGCATGCTCCCTCTCGCCCGCGGCCTCGGCTTCGTCGACGATCGGTGCAGGGAAAGAGCTCAGCGTGGCATCGGTCCAGCCGAGGGGATGAAACGCTTCGCGCAGCGCGTGCCACGCCGCGAGCTTGGTGGCGAAGGACGCCGCCGGTGCGTCGAGGCGAAGGCTGCCGAGGCTCGTGGTGGCCGCTGGATTGTCCCCCTCGGTCCACGCCTCTTGGCCGAGCGAGAGGACGAGCGTCAGGTCGCGCGAGGGACATGGAGCCGTGATCGTCAGCTCGCGGAAGAAGCCGTCGCGTGGGTTGCCCCGAAACGACGGACGATGCGTGGAGACCGGGCCGCCCACAAACGTCGAGAGGGCTTGCTCGCACAGCTCGACGGTGACCGGCTGTGACTCCCGAAACGTGAGGGTCCAGTCCACGCTACTTACCTCCCCGGCCGGTACGGTTCGCTCATCGTGCGTGCATATCAGGCCCCGCCAGTCTGTCGCGCGCGATCTGTGAAACGCGATAGCTTCGGGGGATGCGGTTTTCGCTGCTGCTCCTTGTGCTGCTGTCGTGCGCGCCGGCCGCGGTCGTCACGCCGGAGGCGCCGAAGCCGGTCACCGTGGCGCCACCCGCGCCCGGCCCACGCGCGCCGGTGCGCTGGCTGATCGACCCGCGGCTCGATTTCTACTCGCCGAGCCTGCAGACCGAGCTCTCCGGCATCGGGATGTTGCAGGCGGGGTACGACGGCAAGCGGTGGCTCTTCCGCGCGGACGGCTCGATCGAAACGGCGAAGACCCTCGCCGGCAGCAGGCTCCTCGGGCTCCTCCGCGACGAGGAGCGCTACGTGTTCGTGGGACACCACGGCGACACCTGGATCGCCAACTCGCCGCTCGGCGCGTTCGTCGAGTCACGCCCCGGGCCAACCTTCGATCCGGAGAGTAAGGCCGCTGTCGGAAACGGGATTCTGGTCGTCGACGCGGCCGGGCGGCTCTCGCGCTCCATCGACAAGGGGCGGACCTTTCGGCCGGTCGCGCTCAACCTCTCGCCCGTGTCCCGCGCAGTGGGCGTCGCGCCCCATCGCGACGGCGATTTGTTCGCGCTCTTCCACCCGCAGCGGGTGATGCGCTCGAGCGATGGCGGCGCGACCTGGTCCAGGGTCGCGAGCGGCGGAATGGGCGCCGCCGCGATCGACAACGACGCCGCGGGCGACGTGTGGCTCGTCGGAATCGCGAAGAGCGCGCTCCGCTTCGATCGGCCGAAAGAGGCGTTCGAGCTCGGTGGCAAACCGGTCCCCGCGCGCTCGGTACCGAAGGACGGGATGGGAATCCTCGATAAGACGCCGCGGCGGACGCTCCTCCTGGCCGGCGATCGAATGGTGACCCTCACCGAGGACGAGGCGGGGTCGGTCACGATCTCCGGGCTCGAGCCCGGCGCGGTCGCCCGTCCGCTGCCCGCGTTCCCCGAGGGCTCGGGGCTCTCGGTGCGCGGCGACGGTGAAGGCGTCCTGTTCATCGTCACCAGCTACAAGCCGCCGAGCACGCGCGTCCTTCGCACCACGGACGGGACCGCCCTCACCACGGTGCTCGACACCCCCGATTACCTGGCAGTGGCCGAGGACGGCACCATGGTGTCGCAGGCGCAGTGCAAACGAAAGGCGTGTGGACCGATCCGTCTGCGCGTCGGGAGCGCGTGGAAGGATCTCGCCATCCCGAGCGATGAGCTGTTGAGCTCCGTCGTCGCGGATACCTCGCAGAAGCGGGTGTTGATCTTCTCGGACACCCCCAAGTCGAACACCGTCACCAGCGTGAGGGTCGACGGCAGCGACCTGCGGGTGCTCACGACGTCGCTCCCCTCCGGCGGCGTCGCCGCGCGACACGTCACCCAGTCCGGCGAGCTCATGACGTTCCTCGGGACCCCGGGGGACCTGTCCGACACTCCGACCATCGTCGAGACCCTCTCTGCGAAGGGGGAGAAGCTGCCGCGTCGACACGTTCCGCTGCTGACCCACTTCGCTTTCGCGGGCCCGCGCGGTCTGGCCTACGGCGGGGAGTCGACTTGGGAGACCAACGACGACGGGCTGCACTGGACGCGCGTCCCCGCGCCCCACGGGTTCATCGTTCGCGAGTGCAGCGCGGCGGGCTGCGTGGACAGCGGGACCGCGCGGCTCGGTTGGGAGCTCGACCTCGGCGCGGTGCCCAAAGACGCGATGGCGCTCGTGGCGGGTGACCCACCGAAGGCGGCGCCGCCCACGCCGGTCACGCGCAAGCTGCGGTGTACGCCGACCGGAGCGTGGAGCAAGCATCCGCAGGCGCTGGGTGACGTGTCGGCCGCGCTCGACGGCGGCGTGCGCTTCGCCCTCGCGACAAGGAGCAAGACCGACGCGCTCACCGCGCTCATCGCCCGCGACAACAAGCTGCAAACGCTGGCGCTCCTTCCGCCGTGGAAGGCTCCGAAGGGCCGGGCGCACTTCGACGGTCACTCGATCGTGGACGGCGGCATCACGGCCGCCAGGGTGTCGTTCGACGCCACCGAGTGGACGCAGGGCAACCCGATCCCCGCCGAGCGAATGGACGTCCACGTGGCGTGGTGGTCGGCCCGCACCGGCAAGGTGCACCACGCCGACGCCAAGGGCCTGAAGCGCCCCGAGCACTTCAACACGTACTCGTCGTTCATGCGCGAGATCGTCGAGGGGGGCATCGTCGTTCAGCTCGACGACGTGAGCGGGCTCTTCTTCGCGTCGAACGACGGCAAGGTGCAGCTCTTCGGGCAACCCACCATGCCGGGGAACTTGTTTCATCCGTCGTCCGCCGTTCGGCTCGGCGATCGCTTCCTGTTCAAGGATCGGTACGGCTACGACGACGTCATCACCGAGACGCTCGACTTCGGGAAGACGTTCCGCACGAAGGTGTGGACGATGGGCTCGCTCGCGAGGTTGGGCGCGATCGACAACCGGCCGGTGCTCCTCGGACTCGCGCCGTCTCCGATCGCCTACGGGCCGATCGTCGGGCCGACGTACATTCAGCCGCTCGACCCGTTCGGCGACGATCCGCCCGACGGCCTGACCGTCCCCTCGCTCGCCGCGCTGAACGATCCGTTGGCGGCCTGCGCCGAGATCAAGGGAGGCATCCGCCTGCCGTCGGCGGATCCGACCCGCGTCCTCGAGGTCGCCTACCTCGACGATCCGAAGAGCGCCCCGATCGTCCTTCGCGGGAGCGACCGCGTGCTCCGCGTGGGGTCGACCGCGGCGTGCACCGAGTCGCTCGGCGCACAGCACACCGGCGACGACACCAAGACCAGGGTGCTCGTTACGCCTCGCGATCTTGCGCACGCGTGGGTGCTGCGCGGGAGCGGGGCGGAGGAGATTTCGGTGCGGGGCGCGACGTGTAGCCCGGAGCCGTGATCGCTCGGCCGCGGCTCGCAAGAGTCCGCGGCGTCAGCGTCCTCACGGACCGCCGAGGAAGACGCACGGATCGACGAAGAGCTGCGCGCGCTCGACCGCTGAAGCCGGGCTGACGAAAGTCACCCGCGCGTCGACCTGCGACAGCGTGTCGCATGGTGGATGGCGGCGCCGAGACTCAATCTCCGCGTCACCAACATGTCCTCACACCGCATCGCATTCCTCAGCCTTGGTCTCCTCGCCTGCAGCAGCGCCGAGCCGGCGGCGCATCCGGAGGATCACGACGCCGCGCCGATCGACGCCGCGCCGACCGACGCCGCCGCAGAGGTCGCCGCACCGGATGCAGCGGCCGAGGTCTCCGGCGCCTACGTGGTCTCGACCGGCGAGGGCGCGCTGACCGTCGGAAAGAGCACGGTCCAGCTTCGCGTCACCCGCGGCGGCGCGCCGGCCACGGGGCTCGCCCCGACGATCAAGATCACGCCGGTGATGGCGATGTCGAAGATGTCGCACGGGAACCCGGTCCCGGTGGACGCCGTGCGCGAGACCGCAACGCCCGGGACCTACGACGCGACGCTGTTCTTCACGATGGCGTCGGTCGATGCGAGCGGAAACCCCGCGGGCGATTGGAAGCTCAACGTCGCGATCGGCGACCAGGCGCCGGTCAGCCTCGCCGTCACGGTCAAGCCGGCCGCGGGCACCGACACCACGCACGTGATGCTGAAGAACGCGAGCGACACCATCGCCGCGATGGGCTCGGCGAAGCCGCGCAACTACGTGATCTTCCGCGACACGTTCGCCGCGGACCGCGTCACCGTCTTCGTCGCCACCGTCCTCGAGGGGATGATGGTGTGGCCGCCGGTGACCACCGGGTTGAAGCTCACCGATGCGCTCACGATCGAGACGCTCGAGCTCGCGGCGTCGACCGACGGCGCGACCTGGACGCCCATGACCTGCGACGCGACGGCGCGCTGCACGGCCGCCGTCTCCCTCGCGTCGCCGGTGCGGGTGAAGCTCAAGATCAACGGCAAGGACTACACCACCGACGGCGAGGCACCCGGCGCCAGCAACGCAGCCGCGACGTTCAAGGTGACGCCATGACGCGTTCGCTGCTGGCGCTGGCGCTGACGATGGCCTGCGGCGGCTCTGCGGCGCCGGTGGACTCGACCTTCAAGCAGGAGCCGCTCACCACGGTGACGAGCCGAGACGGCAAGCTGCGCGTGGCGGTGTTCACTTCGCCCGAGCAGCCGCCGTCGCGCGGCACCGTCACCGCGCGGATCACGATCACCGACGCGAGGGCCGCCGCGGTCGACGGGCTCGTCCTCGACATCGCGCCGGAGATGCCCTCGATGGGGCACGGCACGCCGGTGGTCCCGCGCGTCACCGCGAAAGGGGGCGGCGTGTACCTCGCCGAGGACGTCGATCTGTTCATGGCCGGGCGGTGGGATCTGCGGATGAACATCACCGGAGCAGCGAACGATGTCGCCATCATCCCGGTCGACGTTCGCTAGCGCCCTCGCGCTCGCGCTGCTCCTCCGAGCGGCGCCGGCGCACGCGCAGGCCTGCTGCGCGGGCTCCGGCGTCGTCACGCCCGCGCGCCTCGTGCTCGACGACGACGCGCTCGTCGGCCTGCAGCTCCGCGCGGCGCACCACCTCGGCTCGCACGACGCGCGCGGCGAGTACGTGCCCACCCCGAGCCACGCGCGCGAGCTCAACTTCGAGCAGAACGTGTTCGGCGCGATCCGAGTGCTGAAGCGCGGGCAGGTCGCGGCCCTCGTCCCGTTCGTCGAGACGCACCGTCGGGCCGCCGGGCGCTCGTCCACCGGCGGCGGGCTCGGCGACATCAACTTCGCCGCGCGCTACGACGTGCTGCTCGCCGGGCAGTCGCAGCTCGTGCCCGGGCTCGGCCTCCTCGCGGGTGTCACCCTGCCGACCGGGCGCACCGCCGAGGCCGCGAGGAACCCGCTCGCGACCGACGCCACTGGGATCGGCGCCGTGCAGGTCAACGGCGGAGTCGCCCTCGAGCAGGCGTTCGGCGCGTGGTTCTTCGGCGTCAGCGGTCTCGCCTCGCTCCGCACGGCGCGGACCGTCGGCACCACGCAGATGCGCCTCGCGCCGCAGTACACGCTCTTGCTCTCGGCGGGCCACGCGTTCGAGAGCGGTGCCACCGCCGCCGTGATCGCGTCGTACATGGCCGAGGGCGACGCGACCGCGAACGGCGCGCGCGTGCCCGAGAGCGCGCGGCGGGTGATCTCGTTGAGCGTCGCCGGCATGGTGCCGCTCGGCGATCAGCTGCGCCTGCTCGCGAGCGTCTCCGCCAACCCGCCGCGCTCCTCGTTCGGCATGAATCAACCCGTCACCACCGGCGCCACCCTCGGCGTCATCTGGTCGTACCTATGAGAGCACTCCTCGTCCTCTTGCCGTTTCTCCTTGCCGCGTGCTCCACCCCCACGCCCACCACGCCGGAGAAGGTCGTGCTGCTCGCGCCCGACGGCGAGCGCCCTCTCCGGGAGATCGCCGCGCGCGCTCCGCTCACGGTCCTCGTCTTTCTCGCCGCCGATTGTCCGTGTCTGCACGCCCACCTCGCGCGTCTGCGCGACCTGTCGGCCATCTATGCGCCGAAGGGCGTGCAGTTCCTCGCGGTCGACTCCGAGGTCGGCGCGACGCCCGCGCGCGCCGCGGCCGCGAAGAGCGAGCTCGAGCTCCCGTTCCCGGTGGTCGTCGACGCGCGCGCGCGGTTGGCCAACGCGCTCGGGGCCGAGTACGCGACCTTCACCGTGGTGCTCGATCGCGAGGCCCGGGTCCGCTACCGCGGCGGCATCGACTCCGACAAGCGCAAGCTCCACGACGGCGCGACGCCGTACGTGAAGGACGCCCTCGACGATCTCCTGGCCGGAAAGGCGCCGCGCCGCCCGGAGGGAAAGGCGCTCGGATGCGTTCTGCGCAAGTGGTAGCCGCCGCCATGCTGCTCGCCGCGTGCACGGCCGCGCGGAGCCCGCGCACCCGGTCGTGGGACGCGATGTCGTACGACGAGCGGCTCGCGTACATGCAGACCACGTTCACGCCCGCGATGGAGCGCGTGTTCGCGCGGTTCGACGAGCACCGCTACCCGAAGACGACCTGCGCGACGTGCCACGGCGCCGACGGCGAGGCGCGCCGCTATAAGATGCCGAACCCGGACCTGCTCCTGGAGGATCCGCGCGAGGCGATGCACCACGACGAGCTCGAGCGCTTCATGAAGGAGCAGGTCACGCCCGAGCTATCGCGGCTGCTCGGCAAGAAGTCGGACTGCTTCGCCTGCCACACGCTCGATCGTTAGCGCGGCGCGTGCCGCTGGAGCTTTCGCTGCAGCGAGCGGCGGTGGAGGCCGAGGCGGCGCGCGGCCTCCGAGACGTTGCCCGTCGAGTCGGCGAGCACTCGCTGGATGTGCTCCCACTCGGCGCGCGCGAGCGAGGGCGCCTCGAGCTCCGGGAGGCTCGTGAGCGGCGGCTTCTTCGCGCGTTCGAACGCGGCGAGGATCTCTTCGACGTCGGCGGGCTTGGTGAGGTAGCCGAGCGCGCCGAGCCGCATGGCTTCGACGGCGGTGGCGATGCTCCCATAGCCGGTGAGCACGAGGATTTGCGTGGAGGCGTCGAGCGCCCGCAGATCGCGCACCACCTCGAGCCCGGAGCGGCCCGGCATGCGCAGATCGACGAGCGCCTGCTCCGGCGACTCCTCGCGCGCGGCCGCGAGCGCCTCGTCGTAGCCGCCGGCCTCGCGCACCTCGAAGCCCCGCTCGCGCAACGCGCGCGCGAGCCGCGGGCGGAACACCGCGTCGTCATCGACGAGCAGCAGCGACTCGGCGTCCATCGCGTTCCTCCATGGGGAAGGGCAGCGAGAGGACCACGGTGGTGCCGCGGCCCTCTCTCGAATCGATGCGCACGTCGCCCCCGAGCTGCTCGAGCACCGAGCGCGTGAGGAACATCCCGAGCCCCATTCCCCGTCCCGGCTCCTTGGTGGTGAAGAACGGATCGCCGACGCGCGCGAGCGTGCTCGCGTCCATGCCGCTGCCGGTGTCCTCGACCTCGATGGTGACCTTTCGTTCGCTCTCGTGCGCGTGCACGACGACCGGGCGCTCCGGCGTCGACGCGTCCTGCGCGTTCTTGAGGACCGAGCGGAGTGCGAGCGCGAGCGACCGCGGCGGCGCCCGCACCGAGAGCTCGGGCGCGACGTCCGTCTCGATCCGCGGGACGTCCGCGAGCCCGGCGCGCGCGAGGTCGAGGAGCGCGGGCACCGTGATCAGCGCCGGCTCGTCCCCCACCGTCCCGCCCGCGTCGGCGGCGAGCTGATCGAGCACCGCGCGGCAGCGCGAGACCTCTTGCCGGATGAGCCTCGCGTCCTCGAGCGCGGCGCCGGAGAGCTGCGACGAGAGCTCCCGCGCGACGACCGCGATCGTGGAGAGCGGCGTCGCGAGCTCGTGCGCGGCGCCGGCCGCGAGGGTCGCCAGCGCCGACAGCTTCTCGGTGCGCGCCTGCTGCGCCCGAACCCGCGCCAGCTCGGCCTCGCGCAGAGCGAGCGCGCGTTGGACCCGGTGCACGAAGTATCCGATGAACACGGCCGCGACCATGAACGCGAGCCACATTCCCTGGAGGTGGATGCGCATATGGCGCGCATGGTCGGGCCCGAAGAAGTCACCCGACCAGACGCTCTCGCCGAACAGCGCGGCGTAGCCGGCCGCCGAGAGCCCGACGATCGCCCAGATGTGGCGGCTCGACAGCACGACCGCCGCGAGGGCGATGTTGACGAGGTAGAGCGAGCTGAACGGATTGAGCGGCCCGCCGGTGAAGGCGAGCATCGTGGTGAGCGCCAGGACGTCGAACGCGAGGACGGCCGTGAGCAGCCCCTCGCGTGCCCGGCCGTACACGACGAGCGCGACGTTGGTCGCGAGCACCAGCGCCAGCACCGCGAACAGCCGTCCGAGCGGGAGCGCGACCGTGAAGCGGTCGGCGAGGACGATCAGCGCGGCCTCGCTCGCGACCGCGCCCCAGCGGAGCTTGATGAGCCAGGTGAGGTTGGTGCGCTCGTCCACCGCGCGCAAGCTAAGCGGCGAGCGGGCGGGAGGACCTGACATTCCTCAAGCGCGGCTACACCGCGTCGCGCGGGCCGAGGCGGAACATCATCGTCCGCTGTCGCGGGCCCGGGCGGAGCATGCACGAGACATCGCCGTCGGCGGACGCGACGAACACCGCGCTGCCCGGGTGTTGCGACGCGTAGGTCGCGGCGGCCCGGTGGCGCGTTCCGCGGCTGCCGAAGTCGACCGGCGAGAGGGTGAACGCGTCGTCGCTCGCCGCGCCGTAGACCTTGACGTCGTGCACCACCGGCAGCACGAGCCCGAAGGCGACGACCGAGAGAGCGCGGTTGAGCACCGTCGCGCCGTCGATCGCCGTCATCGCTCCGATCTCCTCGATGCGTCGCTCGGCCTCGGCGAGGAAGGCGCCGCGGAGCATGCTGCCGAAGCTCCTCCTCCGCTCGGTCGTCGCCGGGACGTGATCCGAGCGGTCGATCAGCTTCGCGATCCCGAGCATCGACGCGACCGAGCCGTCGAGCATCATGCGATAGGGCGCCGTCGGGGGGACGAACGGATGGTCCTCGTTGTGCACGATGAGGATGCCGCCGCGGCCGTGCCCGGCCATCTCGCGGATGAGGGCGCGGACCGCGTCGAGGTACTCGGTGTGGTTGCACGAGATGCCGCACGCGTCCGCCGACGCCTGTAGCGCGTCGCGCACGGGGCCCGCCGAGAACACGACGTGCTCTCCATAGGACACGAGCGCGCCGCGGTCGTATTCGAGGACGCGCTCGCGACCGCTGCGAATGGTCAATCGCCCGG
Source organism: Deltaproteobacteria bacterium (assembly GCA_022843175.1). Classification (GTDB taxonomy): domain Bacteria; phylum Myxococcota_A; class Polyangia; order Polyangiales; family JADJMO01; genus JALHOE01. Next base: position 6,786 of record JALHOE010000053.1, on the reverse strand, counting down.
GCCGCGAGGTGAGGATCTTGAAGTGCACGTCGTCGCCGAGATGGAGCCCCTCGCGCGCCAACCCGGCGATCGCGAGCGTGTCGCCCGAGAGGTGCACCGCGCAGTACATCTTCTCGTCGGTCGTGACCAACGACAGCTTCACCAGCTCGGGGACCGTGAACGGGCGCGGGCTCTCGAAGCGCATCTGCTTCCAGCGATAGGTCCCGATGTCGCCGCGTTCGCCGTCGGCGAGGATGATGTCGGGCGCGTGCTCGCCGAGGAAGACCACCCGGATCGGGTGGCGCTCGCCCTCGTTGGTCTCGAGCCCGGCGAAGAACACCACGGTCAGCAGCTGATCGAGCACGTCGTCGCGCATGTTCATCAGCGGGCCCTCGTGGATTCGCTCCCGGAGGAGCGGCACCAGCGCGGGCGGAAACAGCGGAGGGCGCGACGACGGCGGCGGGGCCGCCGCGATGGACCAGCGGGGGTGGTGCTCACGCGGCGTCATGGCTCGCCCGGCCAGCCACTGCGTGAATCGCGGTTTCCAGCTCGGCGATACCAAAGGGCTTACGCAGCAGCTCGACGTGCGCACCGAGGGCCTGCACGTCCTGCGGCAGACGCGAATCTTGCAGCGCGGTCATCACGACGACCGGAGTGCCGAGCCCGGCGTAGCGCACCGCGTGCATGGCCTGGAGACCATTCATCCATGGCATCGACACGTCGGTAACGATGACCGTGAACGGACCCTCGTCCGCGAGTTTCTGCAAAAGCTCGGCGCCGTCCGTCGCCGTCACGACCTCTGCACCGAGGCTCCGCAATGCTTGCGTCACCGAACGCAGCATGTCGGGATCGTCTTCGGCCACGAGGACGCGTGCGTGCGACAGCATGCGGTCGAGGCGTGCAGAGCATGTGCCATCGCGCGCGGGTTGGCCCACGAGACGCATGTCGGTGGGGCATGTTCACGCTCCAATCTCCAGCCTTTGCGGACCACGGTGCGATCCCGGTGCGGTTCACGGCAGAGGGAGACGACGTCTCGCCGCCGTTGGTGTGGTCGGGGGTGCCCGTCCACACGAAGAGCTTGGCCCTCATCGTCGAGGATCCCGACGCGCCGGATCCGACTCATCCGCGCATGACCTGGGTGCACTGGGTCGTGGTGGATCTCCCGCCCGACATCGAGGCGCTCGAGGAGAACGCGAGCCTGCACGCGATGCCCGTGGGGTGCCGCGAGGGTCGCAACGACTGGGGCCGGATCGGCTACGGCGGGCCCTCGCCGCCGATCGGACGGCATCGCTACGTTCATCGGCTGTTTGCGCTCGACAGCTCGCTCGCCCACCTGGCCCACCCCACGAAGGCGGACGTGATGCGCGCCATCCAGGGGCACCAGCTCGCCGAGGCGGTCCTCGTCGGCACCTATCAGCGGCGTCATGCCGCGTGACGAACCGGGTGCGCTCGCGATAGATCTCTCGCATGCGCAAGTCGCCGCAGGACATTCGACCCGAGCGGCGTGCGCTCAAGATCTTCGCCTTCGACCCGATGGTCGCGCGCGCGGGAGATCACCGCGTGACGATCGACGTGCCGTACTCGAAGATGCAGTGGCGGCCGAAGGGCTTCCGTGACGACCGCATCGAGGTCATCGACTACGACGGCGCCAACAACACGTATTACACCGCGATCCAGCTCGACGACGCGCAGATCGCGATGCAGGACGGCGTCGAGCCCGCGGAGGCCGACCCGCAGTTCCACCAGCAGATGGTCTACGCCGTCGCCGCGCGCGTGCTCGAGAACTTCGACCGCGCGCTCGGCCGGCGGGTGCGGTTCTGGGGCAACGAGCGCCTGCGGCTGTTCCCCCACGCGTTCGAGGGGCGCAACGCGTTCTTCGATCCCGGGACCAACAGCGTCCTGTTCGGCTATTTCCGCGCCGACGAGGACGACGCCGGCGCGAACCTCCCCGGCCAGCTCGTCTTCACCTGTCTCTCGCACGACATCGTCGCGCACGAGGTCACGCACGCGGTCCTCGACCGCCTCCACCGCCACTTCCGCGAGCCCACCAACCCGCACGTGCCCGCGCTGCACGAGGCGTTCGCCGACATCGTCGCGATGCTCCAGCGCTTCACGTTCCCGGAGGTCGTGCGCCGCGTGATGAGCGACACCCGCGGCGATCTCCTCCGGCGGAGCCCGCTGCTCGAGATCGGCGCGCAGTTCGGCGCCGCGGTCGGTCTCGGCGAGGCGCTCCGCACCGTGGGGCAAGCGCCCGATCCCACGCTGATCGCGCGGACCCGCGAGCCGCACCGACTCGGGCGCGTGCTCGTCGCCGCCGTATACGAGGGCTTCGTTCGCGCCTTCGAGCGCCGCACCAAAGATCTCATCGCCATCGCGACCGGGGGAAGCGGGCGTCTGCCCGAGGGCGATCTCCACCCCGACCTCGTCGCCCGCCTCGCCAGCGAGGGCGCGAAGACCGCGCAGCTCGTGCTCACCATGGTGATCCGCGCGACCGACTACCTGCCGCCGGTCGATCCGACGTTCTCCGACTTTCTCCGCGCGATGGTCACCGCCGACTACGAGCTCCATCGGGCCGACGAGATCCGCCTGCGCGCCTCGATGATCGAGGCGTTCCGTATCCACGGCATCCGGCCCGAGGCCGTCGGTTCGCTCTCGGTCGAGTCGCTGCTGCTCGATCCGAGGGATCCCGCCGACTCGCCCAACGAGCTGCTCGCCAAGTGCGTCGGCGAGCTGCTCCACCTCGGCATGCGCGACATGAAGCGGAGCACGATGGCCGAGAAGGAGGAGAAACGCTTCCTCCGCCCGGCCCCCCCCAAGGTCGAGTCGTCGGCGGACTTCATCAAGCAGCAGCACGTCGAGCTGGTGCGCGAGGAGGACGACAAACAGGGCGACATCGACGAGCCGGACGAGGACTGGGCGGACATCGGCAAGCAGCTCGGGCTGTGGGCCAAGACCGAGGGCACGCGCGCGAAGCTCGGGCTCGACGAGAAGAGACCGGTGCAGATCACCGGCTTCCACCCCGTCCATCGCATCGCGGCCGGCGGCGAGCTCCTGGTCGAGATGGTCGCCCACCTCGTGCAAGCCGGCGCGCCCGACGACGAGCTCGGCGGCCTCGCCTTCAGCGCCGGCGCCACCATCGTCGCGGGCATCGACGGGCGCCTCCGCTACGTGATCAGCAAGCCCTTCTCCAAGGAGCGCCGCGCGCGGGTCAGCGAGTGGGTGCGCGCGTTCGAGCGCGATCGGAACCCTGGCTTCCGCGAGCTCCGACCGGGGGACACGCTCCGCGAGGCGTTCTCGTCGCGCGCGATGGACGGGAGGCGTTGGCGATGAGCGAGCTGCGTATCCGGATGTACAACGTCGGCTTCGGCGACTGCTTCTTGCTCACGCTCCCCGACGACAAAACGATCCTCGTCGACTGCGGCTTCCACAACAACGCCCCCGGCGACTACTCGGCCAAGGAGCTCGTCGCGCAGGTCATCGCCGACGTCGTCGCCCTCACCGGCAAGAAGTGGATCGACGTGGTCATCGCCACCCACCGCCACCGCGACCACGTCTTCGCGTTCAACGACCCGCAGTGGGACGAGGTGCAGTTCGGCGAGGTGTGGTTCCCCTGGGTCGACAACCCGAAGAGCGCAGAGGCCACCAAGCTGTGGCGCAAGCACCACGCGTTCACGATGCACCTCGCCGCCGCCGTGCCGTCGCTCCCGATCGCGCCCGAGAAGCGCGAGGAGATCGAGTTCCTGTTGTGGAACGCCGGCATCGACGAGCGGGGCGCCCCGGCGCTCGGCTTCAACGCCTGGAGCAACGAGGACGCGCTCGAGAAGCTGCGCCGGCGCGCGAAGAAGCGACGGTACCTGCCGCGCACCCGCAAGGTGCCCGAGACGTTCGAGCCCGAGGCGCTGCCCGGCGTCACCGTCCACGTGCTCGGACCCTCGCGCAATCCGAGCGAGATCGTCGAGGAGGAGCCGCCCGATCCGCAGACGTTCAAGCGCCTCGCGCTCAACGCCGGGGGCGAGAACGCGTGGCTCGCAGAGCCGCCGTTTCCGCCGGTGTGGCGGGCGCCTCCCGACGACGAACGCGTCATCACGGCCGCCGACGAGGCGCGGATCGAGAGCCTCGCGCGTCAGGCCGATGCGCTGTTCGCGGCGGAGTTCGTCGACCACATGATCAACTCGACGAGCCTGCTGCTGGTGCTCGACATCGGCAAGGCGCGCCTGCTGCTCCCCGGCGACGCCGAGTGGGGCACCTGGAAGCGCCTCGTTCCCGGCGGCGCCCACGCCGACGCCTGCAAGGAGCTCCTCGAGACCGCCAGCTTCTTCAAGGTCGGCCACCACGGGAGTCACAACGCGACGCCGGAGGACCTCGTGAAGATGCTCGGCAAGTCGGTCCCGGCGATGATCTCGACGAAGTCGGGCAAGGGGAATTTCCGCAAGGGTATTCCCCTCCCCAAGTTGCTCGAGGCCCTCGGCGCCCGCGCCGTCCGCAGCGACAAGCCGCCGGAGAAGCTGCCGAAGGGTTTCAAGCGCGGCCCCGGCGGCCACTTCATCGACCTGACGATGAAGTGTTGATTCACATATTGTGCGGGGTGCCGCGGCGGCCCACGTCGGCTGCGTAATCGAAGAAGCGCTGGGCGCTCGCGAGCGCGTCGGCGTTGGTGAGCGCGCGCTTGTCCGGCCGGTACTTCGGGAACTTGGCGCCCTTCTTCACCAGCTTGAAGAACTCGGCCTGCGCGCGCGAGTAGATGTCGAGCGTGTCGTCGCAGCAGAGGAAGCTCGTGAGCGCGCTCGATAGGTCTTTGCGCTTGTCGCCAATGTGGAATGGCTTCTTTTTTACGGCCTTGAAATATGCCGCATACTTCTCGTTGAGCTCGTCGAAGTAGTCGAAGCCAATGTCGGAGCCGGGGATCGGGCGCGGCGCGGTGGCCTTGATCTGCGCAGCCTCGCCGCCGCCGACCTCGCGGGCCGTGAGGTTCCACATGATGTTGCCGATGTGATACGTGCCCGGATCGCGCTGCAGGTAGACGACCTTGCCCACCTGCCCGAGCGCCATGATCCCCGAGCACTGGGCGCACGACTCGAGCGACGTGTACACCGTGACGTTGGAGAGCACGGTGGAGTAGCCGAAGGCCCGCGGCGGATCGTCCGGCCCACGCGTCTGCCAGCTGTCGTAGATCTGCGTGAGGCTGAACACGCGGCGAATCAACCGCGCCTCGGCGTGCTCGGCGGAGCTGCTGAAGAGCTGGTTGTGGTTGAAGTCGAAGTCGATGACCTCGCCGCGCCCGTCCACCGCGAGCGCGCCGATGTTGTGGCCGAGGTAGTCCCCGCCGCGGTAGCGCGCCTTGTCGTCGTCGAGCTGGCCCTCTCGCCAGGGATACTGACCGCGCCCGCCGTTCTTGTTCCCGTTAAAGAAGCGCTTCATCAGCGCGAAGAGCATCAGCGAGTAGATGCGATGACGCTCCTTCTCCTCGGCGCTCGCTTCGTAGGGCGGCAGGGTGGCCACCTCCTTGAGCGGTCGCTCCCACTTCTTGGCGATCGGCGCATTCGGTGTGAGAACGTACGGCTTGTCGTCCGACATCTTTCGGTCCCTCCGGCTCAGTCCCGAGGGTAGACTGCAGACGTGCGACCCGGGACCGTTCTTGGTGGCCGGTTCGAGATTGAGGGGCTCGCCCGCGCCGGCGGGATGGGCTCGGTGTATCGCGCGCACGATCGTCTGACCGGGGAGTTGGTCGCGATCAAGATGGCGAACGCCGACTCCCCCGAGCTGAGCGAGCGCTTCGCGCGGGAGACGATGGTGCTGTGCGAGCTCAAGCACCCCGCCATCGTTCGCTATGTCGCGCACGGCACCACCGCCCCCGGGGACACCTACCTCGCGATGGAGTGGCTCGAGGGCGAGGACCTCGCGCAGCGCCTGGTGCGCGGGCCGCTCGATCTCCCCGACGCCGTCGCGCTCACCGCGCGCATCGCGCAGGGGCTAGCGGTCGCGCACGCGCGCGGCCTCGTTCATCGAGACATCAAGCCGAGCAACATCTTCCTCCCGCGCACGGGAGACGTGACCGACGTCAGCCGCGCGAAGCTGCTCGATTTCGGCATCGTTCGCGCGCTCCACACCCTGCACCACGCCACCCGCGCCGGCCTCGTGGTGGGCACGCCGGGCTACATGTCTCCCGAGCAGGCCCGCGGCTCGCCCGATCTCGACGGGCGGAGCGACATCTTCGCGCTCGGCTGCGTCCTCTTCGAGTGCCTCGCTGGCCGTCCGCTGTTCGTCGGCCGAGACGTCGTCGCGGTGCAGGTCAAGATCGTGCTCGAAGAGGCGCCGCGCATCCGCAGCCTGCGCCCGGAGCTGCCGTCGTCGATCGACCGGGTGCTCGCGCGCATGCTCGCGAAGAATCCCGCCGAGCGCTTCGCCACCGCCGACGAAGTGATCTCCGCGGTCTCCACCGTCGAGGCGAGCGCGTCGCGGAGCACCACGCTCGGGGTCTCGGTGCCGGCCACCTCCTCGCAGACGCTCACCACCGGCGAGCAGCGCCTGCTCTGCGTGGTGATCGCGCGCCTGATGCCGCGCGCCGACGCGCCGGTCGTCACCGACGCGGCCACGCTGGCGGTCGACGAGATCGGAGAGCGGCTCCTGGCGCTCAAGGAGATCTGCGGCGAGTACGGCGGGCGGCTCGAGCCGATCGCCGACGGCTCGCTGGTCGTGCCGTTCGAGGGCGTCGGTGCGGCGACCGATCAAGCCACGCGCGCCGCGCGCTGCGTCCTGCGCATGCACGCGCTCGTGCCGGACGCGGCGATGGCGCTCGCCACCGGGCGG